>JBEAQQ010000226.1:0-7679 GCA_041163785.1 Pseudomonadota bacterium | reverse complement strand
CCGCGCCCTTTATTAACACCGGTGTGCGTCCAAAGGTGGCGATTCTTAGAGAGCAGGGCGTCAACGGTCATGTAGAAATGGCAGCCAGTTTTGATCGGGCTGGTTTCTTGGCCCAGGACGTCCACATGAGTGACCTGATGAGCGGCCGCGTTACCCTGGATGAATTTAAAGGGATCGCTGCTTGCGGTGGTTTTTCGTATGGTGATGTCCTAGGCGCGGGTGAGGGATGGTCGAAGTCTATTCTCTTTAACGCTATGTTGCGCGATCAATTTGAAGCCTTTTTCAACCGCCAAGATAGCTTTAGTCTAGGCGTCTGTAACGGTTGTCAGATGATGTCGAATCTCCGCGATATTATTCCTGGTGCATCGCACTGGCCGCGTTTTGTGCGCAACCAGTCCGAGCAGTTCGAGGCGCGATTCTCCATGGTTAAAATTGAAGAGTCGGCGTCTATCATGTTGCGCGGTATGGCGGGTAGCTACTTGCCTGTAGCGGTCGCGCACGGTGAAGGACGCGCTGAGTTCAAGGATGCATCACACTTCGCGCAGGTAAATAACGGTGGCACCATTGCAATGCGCTTTGTTGATACCCATATACAAACTACTGAGCGTTATCCCGCCAACCCCAACGGTTCGCCGGCGGGTATTACCTCGCTGTGTAGCGAGGACGGTAGGGCGACCATTATGATGCCACACCCTGAGCGTGTTGCACGTGCGGTTACCAATAGTTGGTGTCCAGATGATTGGCAAACCGACGGTGGTTGGTTGCGCATTTTCCGCAACGCTAGAACCTGGGTTAACTAATAAGAGCGGCCTTGTCCGCTCTTTCATTTATAAGAACGAAGAGCAATGAATAAATATCCATTTTGGAAGTACCTTCTCATCACGGCGGTATTGGCTTTAGGAACCGTGTACGCTATTCCCAATCTGTACGCACCAGACCCTGCTATTCAGATTTCAACCGAAAGCAGTGGCGAGTCGCTGCCGGCTGATGTCGTAGAGCGCATCGGTGAAATTCTCGATGATGCTGGTATTACGCACTTTGGTGGTGTCGTAGACGGCAATACGGCGCTAGTGCGTTTGGATGACCAAGATATGCAGTTACGTGCCCAAGCGACGGTGAAGCGCGCCCTGGGTGATGGCTTTGTGGTCGCGGTTAACTTGGCGCCCACCACGCCAGAGTGGTTGCGCAGCCTAGGTGCAGGGCCGATGAAATTAGGTTTGGACCTTAGTGGTGGTGTGCATTTCCTGCTTGAGGTAGATACGCAAGCGGCGGTGGCGAAGCGTCTTGATGTGCTCAGTGATGACATCAAAACCAATATGCGCGAGCAGCGCCTACGCGGTTTAGTCAGTGTTGAGCCCTCGGCGAATGCCGAGGAAAATCCCTACGGTGCTATTCGTATGCGTTTCAAAAGTGCAGAGCTGCGAGAGGAGGGCTTGGCTCTTGTTCGCAGTAACTACGGCGATATGCTGCGCCGCACCGAGGAGCAGGGTGACGACTTCTTTATTTGGCTGAGCTTTAGCGAACAAAAGATCGCCGAAATCGAGGACTACGCGGTTGATCAGAACCGTACCACTCTCAACAACCGCGTTAACGAGCTGGGTGTCGCAGAGCCCTTAGTGCAGCGCCAGGGTCGCAATCGCATCGTGGTTGAGTTGCCGGGAATTCAGGATACGGCGGAAGCTAAGCGTATCTTGGGTAAGACCGCTAACCTCGAATTCCGTCTTGTGGCGAAATACGATGAAACCAGCACCGGCAAGGAAAACTTTGCCTTTAGAGATCCGGCGCAGGGCAGTGGCATTGATCTTGAGCGTCGCATTATTGTGACCGGCGACCGAGTATCTAATGCGGCGGCCTCTTTCGATGAGAACGGTCGCCCGCAGGTCAATATTAGTTTGGACGGGCAGGGAGGTAAGCTGATGCACCGTGCGACCCGTGACAATATCAAGCGCCGCATGGCGATTTTGTTCATCGAACGCAAAATTCGCACGCGTTACGAGCGTGATGCCGAAGGCAATGAGGTGGTTGTTAAAGAGAAGTACGACGTAAAAGAAGTGCTTTCCGCGCCAACCATTCAGTCAGCACTAGGCTCTCAATTCCGCATTACGGGTTTGAATTCTCCGGTAGAGTCGGCTGAACTTGCGCTGTTATTGCGTGCTGGTGCCTTGGCGGCACCCATCGAGTTCGTAGAGGAGCGCACGGTGGGTCCCTCACTGGGTGCTGAGAATATTGAGTTAGGCTTGATGTCAGCGCAGATTGGTATGGCGCTTGTGGTTGTCTTCATGCTGGTTTACTACCGTCTGTTTGGCTTGTTTGCGAACATTGCTCTGGCGTTTAACGTCGTGTTGGTTGTCGCATGTATGTCGATGCTTTCGGCAACACTGACACTGCCAGGTATTGCGGGTATTGTGCTTACTGTGGGTATGGCGGTGGACGCCAACGTGCTTATTTTTGCCCGTATTCGTGAGGAGTTAGCCGCGGGCAGTAGTCCTCAAACCGCTATTAGCGCGGGTTATGATCGCGCCATGGTGACGATTCTGGATGCCAACATTACTACCCTGTTGACCGCGGTGATCTTGTACGCGATTGGCACGGGGCCTGTGCGTGGTTTCGCAGTAACTCTGTCGTTGGGCATTATTACATCGATGTTTACCGCTATCATTTTCACCCGCGCGTTGGTGAACTTGACCTACGGTGGTCGTCGCATTAAAGCGTTGAGTATTTAATTATGGCTACTTCTAAAGAAAACAAAGTGTACAACTTTATGGGCCTGCGATATGCGGCGTTGGGTATGTCAGGTTTGCTGATCGTATTGTCTATTTGGTCGCTGGCGGTTAATCGCTTGAACTTTGGCTTGGATTTTACCGGCGGTACGCTTATCGAGGTTGGCTACGAGCAGCCTGCGGACTTGAATGGTATCCGCGATGTCATGGTGAGTGCTGGCTTCGAAGACGCGGTAGTGGTGCAGTTCGGCAGCGAGCAAGACGTGCTTATCCGTATGCAACGAGGTTTTACCGACACCTTGGGTGAAGAGGTGTTAACGCTCTTGCGCGACAATATTTCTGCTGACGATAGTATTGAATTGCGCCGAGTAGAATTTGTTGGCCCACAAGTTGGCGATGAGCTGCGCGATCAAGGTGGTTTGGCGATGTTGGCGGCGTTAGGCATCATCATGATCTACATCGCCTTGCGTTTCCAGTTTAAGTTCTCCGTGGGCGCTGTGGCTGCATTGGCACACGACGTGATTATCACGCTGGGCTTTTTCTCGTTCTTTCAGGTGAACTTTGACCTCACTGTGTTGGCGGCATTGCTGGCGGTGATTGGTTATTCACTCAACGATACTATTGTCGTTGCTGACCGAATTCGTGAGAATTTCCGAACCATGCGTAAATCTTCACCTACCGAAGTGATTAATACCGCGCTAACAGATACCTTAAGCCGTACCTTGGTCACCTCGTTGACCACTGTGATGGTCTTGCTTGCCTTGTTTTTCTACGGTGGCGAGATTATTCACTCGTTTGCTGAGGCTTTGCTGCTGGGGGTTGGTATTGGCACCTATTCGTCTATTTATATTGCCGCCAGTATTTTGCTAACCATGGATGTGACCCATGAGGACCTTATAGTTGAGGTGGTGAAAGAGGGCGAGTTTATGGATGATTTGCCCTAGTCAGTCAAAGAAACAAAAAAAACCAGCGCATGCGCTGGTTTTTTTATGCCGATGCCAGTGGGTGTTATGAGCCAAGTTTTGGTTTAACCACTTGTAATACGGCTTTGAAGACCTTGGGTGTGCCACAGACGATATCACCGCTGTTGGCATAGTTATTACCGCCGTCCATGTCGCTGATGAGGCCGCCCGCTTCGGTCACAAGCAGTGCGCCCGCCGCCCAGTCCCACTCGTTCAAATCAATTTCCCAGAACGCGTCAAAACGACCTGCAGCTACGTAGGCGAGATCGAGTGCTGCGGAGCCAGCGCGTCTTATACCGGCGGTATTGGCGCGGGCAAAGGTGTTGAGGGTGTCGGTATAGGCATCCATGCGCGACATGTGGCTGCTGCGGAAGGGGATACCGGTACCCAGTAAGGCGCCTTCAAGGAATTTGTGGCCGCTAACACGGATGCGACGACCGTTAAGCGCGGCGCCCTTGCCGCGGCTGGCTGTAAACTCTTCGCCGCGGACAGGGTCGAGGACGACAGCATGCTCCAGTTTGCCCTTGTATTTGCAGGCAATGGATACCGCGAAGTGGGGAAGGCCGCGTAGGTAGTTGGTCGTGCCGTCGAGCGGGTCGATGACCCATTCATAGTCTGCGCCATCACCCGTGCCAGGGGTAAAGCCGCTTTCTTCGCAACGATAGCCGTGGCGAGGAAAAGCCTTTTTCAAATGGAACAGAATTTCTTGTTCTGCAGAGCGATCGACATCGCTGACGAAATCGTTAACGCTCTTGTTTTCAACCACAATGCGTTCGAGTTGTTCCTGCGCGCGAATGATGAGTTCGCCGGCTTTTCGGGCGGCGCGAAGGGCGATATTAATGGTGGGTTCCATGGAAAAAACTCTGCTGTAAATTTAGGCGCGGAATTATACCAGAACATTTGTTAGAATCTCGACTTTTTAACGACGGAGTGTCTCGGTGAATCAAGCCTTTCTCGATCGAGTGCGCATTGTGCTGGTGAATACCTCGCATCCAGGCAATATTGGCGGCGTCGCAAGAGCCATGAAGAACATGGGCTTGAGTCAGCTTTATCTCGTGGAGCCGCGCAAATACCCGCATGATGAGGCCACCCGTAGGGCATCAAATGCAGAGGATGTTTTGGCGGCGGCGGTGGTTGTCGATAGTGTTGAAGAGGCCTTGAATGGCTGCGACCTTGTACTGGGGACCAGCGCCCGTGAGAGACGTATTCCCTGGCCCTTGAAAGATCCACGTGGCTGCGTTGATGAAGCGATATCCTCCCGCTATCAAGCCAATATTGCCATTTTGTTTGGTCGCGAGCACAGCGGGCTCACCAATGAAGAATTGCAGATGTGCCATATGCATATGCATATTCCGACCAATCCGGATTATAGCTCTCTCAATTTGGCCGCTGCCGTTCAAGTGGTGGCGTATGAATGCCGTTTGGCGGCCTTGGATCAAACGATTGAGGTCAGTGAGGTCGAGGGCTGGGATATGCCGCTAGCGGACGCTGAGGACGTTGAGCGCATGCATCAACATATGGCGCAAACGCTTGCGGCGATTAACTTTATTGATCTGGATAATCCGAAGCAGGCGCTCAATCGGTTGCGTCGTATGTTTGCCCGCACCCGCTTAGATAAAATGGAAGTCAGTATATTGCGAGGTATGCTGAATAAAATTGATAAACTGGCCGCAAAAAATAAAACCAACTAATTTGCTCGGATTTATACTTGACCAATTTTGTAGGTTTTTAGTAAAATTGCCCTGTATTTCGCAATCGCCTGCAATTTTGGAGGGTGTATGAGATTAACCACTAAGGGACGCTACGCTGTGACAGCCATGCTTGACCTCGCGCTGCATTCTCAGCAGGGGCCTGTCAGTCTGGCGGATATCTCGGGTCGCCAGAATATTTCACTGTCCTATCTCGAGCAATTGTTCGCCAAACTGCGTCGTGGTGAGTTGGTGAATAGTGTTCGCGGCCCCGGTGGTGGCTATCGTTTGAGTCGTGAAGCCAGTAAAATCTGCGTCGCAGAAATCGTCGATGCCGTCAATGAATCTGTGGATGCCACGGAGTGTGGCGGCAAGGGTGATTGCCAAGAGGGTGTGACCTGTTTGACCCATCACCTTTGGCAAGACCTCAGTAATCAAATACATACTTTTTTGTCTTCAATAACTTTGCAGTCACTGGTCGAGCGCCGCGAGGTGAGGGCGATTTCGCAGCGCCAAATGACGCGTGATGAAGAAACTTTTTTGACCTTGATAAGTTAAGTTTGGCACCGGCTGGAGAGCAACATGCAAACACCTATTTACTTAGATTATGCCGCAACAACCCCCACCGATCCGCGTGTCGTGGATAAGATGGTTGAGTGTCTACGCCTGGATGGTAACTGGGGTAACCCCGCGTCGCGTTCGCACGTATTCGGTTGGCGTGCTGAGGAGGCAGTTGAAGAGGCTCGCCGCCATGTCGCTGACCTCATTGCCGCTGACCCTCGTGAAATTGTTTGGACATCGGGTGCTACCGAGTCAGATAATTTGGCTATCAAGGGTGTTGCGCATTTTTATCAGCGTAAGGGTAAGCACATCATTACCTCGAAAATTGAGCATAAAGCGGTGTTGGATACTTGTCGCCAGCTTGAGCGCGAAGGCTACGATGTGACCTACTTAACACCTAATGCCCATGGCGAGATCACCCCGCAAGCCGTTGCTGAGGCGATGCGTGAAGACACTATTTTGGTGTCGCTGATGCACGCGAATAATGAAATAGGTGTGGTTACGGATATTGCCGCCATTGGCAGCTTAACAAGAGAAAAAGGTGTTTTATTACATGTGGATGCGGCGCAATCTGCAGGTAAAATCGAGATTGACGTCGATGCTATGAAGATTGATTTGTTGTCTATCTCGGGTCATAAGTTGTACGGCCCCAAAGGTATTGGTGTGCTGTATGTACGCCGCAAGCCTCGTGTGCGCATCGAGGCGCAAATGCACGGCGGTGGTCACGAGCGAGGCATGCGCTCAGGTACGTTGGCGACCCACCAAATTGTTGGTCTGGGCGAGGCGGCTCGCATTGCCAAGGCAGAAATGAAACAAGATCAGGCGCACAGCGCAGCGTTGCGGCAGCGACTACTCGATGCCGTGGCGGATATCGAAGCGATTCATATTAACGGTGATTCTGCTAGCCATTTACCTGGCTTGCTTAACGTCAGTTTTAACTACGTCGAGGGTGAGTCCCTGATTATGTCGCTGAAGGATCTTGCTTTGTCGTCGGGGTCGGCGTGTACATCGGCAAGCCTTGAGCCCTCCTATGTGCTGCGAGCGCTGGGTTTGTCTGACGAGTTGGCGCACAGTTCGTTGCGTATGTCTGTGGGGCGCTTCAGCACCGAGGAAGAAATTGACCACGCGGCGGAACAAATTCATCAGGCGGTGTCAAAATTACGCGAACTGTCTCCCCTGTGGGATATGTACAAAGATGGTATCGATTTAAGCACCATCCAATGGTCTGCCCACTAAACCGTATTAAGGAGCAATCTAATGGCTTACAGTGAAAAAGTACTCGATCATTACGAAAATCCACGCAACGTCGGCAAGTTAGACGACAGCGCTGAAAATGTCGGCACCGGTATGGTGGGTGCACCGGCGTGTGGCGACGTTATGCGCCTGCAGATTCAGGTGAGCGCCGACGGTATTATCGAGGATGCAAAATTTAAGACCTACGGTTGTGGTTCAGCGATTGCATCGAGCTCACTTCTCACGGAGTGGGTGAAGGGTAAATCGCTCGATGAGGCGGCGGCGATCAAGAACACCGAAATTGCTGAAGAGTTAGCCTTGCCGCCGGTAAAAATTCACTGCTCAGTCCTTGCTGAAGATGCCATTAAGGCAGCTGTGGCGGATATCAAGCAGAAGCGCGGTCAAGAGGGCGCTTAGTCAATGGCTATTTCTTTGACCGAGAGTGCGGCGAAACACGTCCAAAGCCAACTTGATGCACGCGGCCGTGGCTTGGGTATTCGGGTGGGTGTAAAAAC
>JBEAQQ010000225.1:0-3363 GCA_041163785.1 Pseudomonadota bacterium | reverse complement strand
GAAAAGCATCGGGGCAAGCGAACAAAAAATCAGCGTGAAAGGGACGTAGACAAGATAAAAGGCGATGCTTCTTGCAACGTCGGTGTAATTACTTACTTCGTCCCTGGGCTTTGTCATTGTTACTTTGTCGCTAAATGTGAGATGTCTGCAATGGCGAGGAACAGCGCGCTTAACTTCGCCAGCAAGAGGCAACGATTGTTGCGCAGGGCTGGATCGTCGGCCATGACCATGACGTTATCAAAGAAGGCGTCCACAGGGCCTTGCAGTTCGGCCAGTGAATTCAATACCTCGCCATAGCGTGCGTCGGCCAATAGCGGAGCGGTATCCTTTGCCTTCGTCTCCAACAGTGTCGCCAGCGTTTTCTCGGCATCGTCTTGAAGCAGTGATGCGTCGAGTGGGCTAGCCGAGTCGAGCGGTATATCGAGTTTAGCCAAGATATTAGACACGCGCTTGTTGGCAGCGGCCAAGCTTTGCGCTGCAGATAGCTTAGTGAATTCGTGCACAGCTAAGACGCGATGCTCAATATCGAGAGGCTGTGAAAGCTGTTTGGCCTGAACGGCCATAAATACTTCAGTGGCGATCCCCATATCTTGATAGCGTGAACGCAAGCGTTCCAAGGTGTAATCAAGCACGGTGTCAACCACGCTGTCGGCTTTGGGTAGGTTGTCGAAGTGGCTAGCGGCCACCGTTAATAATTCACGGAGATCAATGGATAAACCAGATTCGATGACTATGCGCAGCACGCCCAGTGCGGCACGACGCAGAGCAAAGGGGTCCTTCGCACCCGTGGGGTGTTGGCCAATACCAAAAATACCCACCATAGTGTCGATGCGATCAGCTAGGGCCAGCGCGATGCCTGTGGGATGCACGGGCAACGCGTCGCCGGCAAATTTAGGTAGATACTGCTCCTGCATGGCCGCGGCAACGCCTTCAGACTCTCCGTCGTTGCGAGCATAGTAGCTGCCAGCAATGCCTTGCATATTGTCAAATTCCAGCACCATCTCGCTTACCAAGTCGCTCTTGCACAGCTGGCCTGCGCGAGTGGCGTCGCTTATTTCAGCGCCAACCTTGGGTGCAATAAAGGCAGCGAGCTTAGATACGCGCTCGGTTTTGTCCCAGATAGAGCCCAATTGCTGTTGGAAGGTCACTTTCTTGAGTGACTCGCGGCGCTGTTCAAGCGTGAATTTTTTATCGGTGTCGAAAAAGAAAGCGGCGTCAGATAGGCGTGGGCGAATCACGCGCTCGTTACCTTCAATAATTTGTTGTGGGTCACTGCTTTCAATATTGGCAATGGTAATGAAGTACGGTAACAAAGCGCCGGCTTTATCGACCAAGTGGAAGTATTTTTGATGTTCACTCATTGATGAGATTAGCGCCTCTTGGGGAACGCTGAGGAAGCGCTCTTCAAAGCGACCCATCAATGCCACTGGCCATTCAACCAAGGCGGTCACTTCGTCTAATAAGTCATCTTCAATGACCGCTGTGCCATCTATCGTTTTTGCCAGTGCTGTGGTTTGCTGGACAATGATGGCGCGGCGTTTTTCGAAATTAGATTCGACTTTACCCGCTTGCAGCAACGTTTCGTAGTACTCGCTAGCGTGGCTAAGCACCAAGGTATCTTTGCAGTGGAAGCGATGCCCACGGGTAGTGCGGCCCGCCGCCAAGCCCAAGATTTCGCAGTCGACAACATCGTTGTCGAGCAACATTACCAGCCATTGCACGGGGCGGACAAATTCTGTGCGCTTAGCGCCCCAGCGCATGCGTTTTGCGATGGGAAGGTCGGTGAGCGATTTGCTAACAATCGCGGGCAGTAGCTCAGCGCTGGGCTTGCCGGCGATGTTCAGGCTATACGCGAGGCGTTCGCCTTTGTCGGTATCAACACGACACAGGTCCGCAAAGTTCACACCACAGCTGCGCGCGAAGCCCTCGGCCGCCTTGCTGGGATTGCCCTCGGCATCAAATGCGGCGGCGACGTTAGGTCCCAGCTTCTCTTCTACGCGATCCGGTTGCTGCGCATCCAATTGTTTGATGTGCACGGCTAGGCGACGAGGTGCCGCATAGACGGTCGCTTCAGAAAAGCCCAGTTGCGCGTCGACAAGGCCATTGATAATGCCATCTTTGAAGGCTTGGCTCAGCGTGAGCAATGACTTGGGCGGCAGCTCTTCAGTACCTAGTTCAACAAGGAAATCTACCGCAGACATTATTTCGCCTCCAATTGGTCGAGTACTTCTTGGCGGATGCTCTCTTCGGCCATCGGGAAACCAAGTGCTTTGCGAGAATTAAAATAGGCTTCAGCCGCTGCGCGCGCCAAGGTTCGGACGCGCAAAATATAACGTTGACGCTCGGTCACGGAAATGGCGTGGCGGGCATCCAATAGGTTGAAGGTGTGCGAGGCTTTCATCACTTGCTCATACGCGGGTAAAGACAAGCCCTTTTCGACTAACTTATGAACTTGTTGCTCATAGTTATCAAAGTTCAACAAAAGTTGCTCGACGTCGGCCTCTTCAAAGTTGTATTGCGATTGTTCGCGTTCATTTTGCAAGTAGACATCACCATAGGTCACGTCGCCTTGCGGTCCGCGCGCCCAAACAAGATCGTAAATGGAGTCAACGCCCTGCAGATACATCGCAATACGCTCTAAACCGATGGTGATCTCGCCCATGACGGGGTAGCACTCAATGCCACCGGCCTGTTGGAAATACGTAAACTGTGTCACTTCCATGCCGTTGAGCCAAACTTCCCAGCCAAGGCCCCACGCACCAAGGGTGGGAGACTCCCAGTTGTCTTCAACAAAGCGAATGTCGTGCACATTGGTGTCGATGCCGAGCATTTCAAGCGACTCAAGGTAGAGCTCTTGGAAGTTAGGAGGCGAAGGCTTCATCACCACTTGGAATTGATAGTAGTGCTGCAAGCGATTGGGGTTTTCGCCGTAGCGGCCGTCCGTGGGGCGGCGACTAGGCTGAACATAGGCGGCATTCCACGACTCAGGGCCAACCGCCTTGAGGAAGGTGGCGGGATGGAAGGTGCCGGCACCCACTTCCATATCGAGCGGCTGCATAATGACGCAGCCTTTGTCCGCCCAAAATGATTGCAGGGCGAGGATAAGACCTTGGAAGGTGCTGATGTCGTGTTCGACCGTGTACTTACTCACTAGTTTGCCTCGTGGTAGTTGCCGCCCGGCGGCGAAATATACAAAAGCCATGATTATACAGGCATAATCGCTGTGCGCGAAGTAGATAGGCGAAACGAAGCCTTTACGCTACACTGCCATCCTCGGAGGTGGAATGAACCCAGTAAAGGATTTTTTATCCTGCGCCGTTTTACGGCTGTGCTCAATATTTAGTTTACCGTCGCTGTATCGTG
>JBEAQQ010000224.1:0-26132 GCA_041163785.1 Pseudomonadota bacterium | reverse complement strand
CAATACTCAAGGCAATCACCGCTTCAACGGGAGGAATAGGCAATTGCAGCCACCCCATCGAGGCCGCCGCCAAGGTCAAACTGTGTGCCACAGTGAACGACGTGATAGTCCATACCAAAAGGCGCAAGCGCGTCACCAGCAGCATCAAGGCCGCAACAAACAACAGGTGGTCGGCCCCGATCAGAATATGTTCAAACCCAAGGCCGATATAAGCGAAGGCGCCTTCACTTGCCCCCTCACGCCAGTCGACCTCAAGCGCATCTGTATCGTTTTGCAGTCGGCGCGTTTCACGCTCACCATTGAGATAACTCAGGCTTACCAAAAGCTCGGTATTGGTCGCGTTCAAGCCCGACACTTGCACGTTGATGGGCATCGTTAAGGTCGTGTTCAGACGACTAATCCAGTAACTGCCTTGGCGGTAACCTGTCGCAGAAGACTCTTGGTAGGGCGCACCGTTTAACATCAACCGCAAGGGCAAGCGGCGGTCTTCACCCAAGGTGGGTAGCTGCCAGGTAATCGCGGTACCGCCGTCCTCAAGGGCCTGCAAGCGCAGCGCAGCAGGGCGCATTTCGTCGGCGTAACTCGGCGACAAAAGGAATAACCACACTAGAAGCGTAAAGAAATATTTCAACGCACGTCTCATTTTTGTTATCTCGAGAGATCATATTGTTTAAAAAAACGCTTCACAATGGCAAGTATTGCCAATAAAAGATCCGGCACAAAAAAGGCTGCCCTAGGGCAGCCTTCTCATTCAGCGTGATCGCTGGGGACAGATTACATCATGCCGCCCATGCCACCCATGCCGCCCATATCAGGCATTGCAGGACCGTCAGCCTTAGGCTTTTCAGCTACCATGGCTTCGGTGGTGATCATCAAGCCACCCACTGACGCTGCCGCTTGCAGTGCAGTACGGGTCACTTTAGCGGGATCCAAGATACCCATCTCAATCATGTCGCCGTAGACACCGGTCGCGGCGTTGTAACCGTAGTTACCTTCGCCTTGTTTCACCTTGTCTACCACCACTGACGCTTCGTCACCAGCGTTGGTCACGATCTGACGCAGAGGCGCCTCCATTGCGCGACGGGCAATGTTGATACCTGCATTTTGGTCTTCGTTGTCGCCAGTCAAGCCATCCAATGACGCCAAAGCGCGGATCAGCGCTACACCACCGCCAGCAACCACACCCTCTTCTACCGCTGCGCGGGTTGAGTGCAGAGCGTCTTCAACGCGCGCTTTTTTCTCTTTCATTTCAACTTCGGTTGCTGCACCAACTTTGATCACAGCCACACCGCCAGCCAATTTAGCAACGCGCTCTTGCAGTTTTTCACGATCATAATCTGAGCTGGTGTTCTCGATTTGAGTGCGAATTTCCGCCACACGAGAAGTGATCGCTGTTGCGTCGCCAGCACCGTCGATAATGATGGTGTTCTCTTTGTCCATGGTCACGCGCTTCGCTTGACCCAAGTGCTCAAGCGTCGCCGATTCAAGCTCAAGACCGACTTCTTCAGAAATCACGGTACCGCCAGTCAGAATAGCGATGTCTTGCAACATGGCTTTACGACGATCGCCAAAGCCAGGCGCTTTACACGCAGCGACCTTAACAATACCGCGCATAGTGTTAACCACCAATGTCGCCAACGCTTCGCCTTCTACGTCTTCAGCGATAATAATCAACGGCTTAGACGCTTTTGCTACTTGCTCAAGCAAGGGGAGCAATTCACGAATGTTAGAGATTTTCTTGTCAACCAACAGAATGAAGGGCGCATCGTGCTCAACATTCATGTTTTCTTGGTTGTTGATAAAGTAAGGTGACAAGTAACCACGGTCGAACTGCATACCTTCAACCACTTCTAGCTCGTCCTGCAGACCGCTGCCTTCTTCAACAGTGATCACACCTTCTTTGCCCACTTTTTCCATCGCTTCAGCGATGATCTCACCCACGCGGGTGTCGCTGTTCGCAGAAATAGTACCTACCTGTGCAATGGCTTTGCTGTCAGCGCAAGGCGTGGCAGCATTTGAAATAGCTTCTACTGCAACAGTCACGGCTTTATCGATACCGCGCTTCAGGTCCATGGGGTTCATGCCCGCGGCCACAGACTTCAAACCTTCGTTGACGATGGCTTGTGCCAAAACGGTAGCGGTAGTGGTACCGTCACCCGCGACATCAGACGCCTGTGAAGCCACTTCTTTAACCATTTGTGCGCCCATGTTTTCGAACTTGTCTTCCAGCTCGATCTCTTTAGCAACAGATACACCGTCTTTAGTCACGGTAGGTGCGCCAAAGGCTTTATCTAGAACGACGTTGCGACCTTTGGGGCCGAGGGTTGTTTTAACAGCATCAGCCAGGATATTGACACCTGCGACCATGCGTTTGCGGGCTGAATCACCAAATTTAACTTCTTTAGCTGCCATGTTGATAACTTCCTAAATATGTTTCAGTAAATGAATTAGTTTTCGATAACGGCGTAGATTTCGTTTTCGCTCATCAGAATGAGTTCTTCACCGTCGACCTTGATGGTGTTGCTGCCGGCGTACTGACCGAAAACAACCACATCACCAACCTTGACTGACAGAGGGCGTGTTTGGCCGTTGTCCAACACTGCGCCCGAACCAACAGCCACGACCTCACCCTGGTTAGGGCGTTCCTTGGCAGAACCGGGAAGAACGATACCGCCAGCGGTTGTTGTTTCTTCTTCTTTACGTCGAATAACGACGCGATCATATAACGGACGAATGTTCATCGTTTGTGTCTCCAACTAAGTCGTTGTCATCTTGTTTTGATAAAGGGGAGAACCCCACTGGTCACTGGATATGGGGCTCTTGATACCCATTTCAAGGGTAGGGATATAAAAAATTTGAATTTTTTATCTTTTAGCGCAGTTTTGGGGTGTCGTTAGGGTCGTCGACCACTTCACCCTCGATGATATCGTCTTCACGGGTGGTGCCAAAAGGCCCGCGCTCGGTATGCTGGTGATGGTAGTAAAATTGCTGCTGCCCGCCCGCTTGCATCTTGTGCAGAATACCCTTGCCCAGGGCTGCACGCACAGCGGGCACCAACAAAAGAAACCCAAAGGTATCAGTAATAAACCCAGGAGTAACCAAACATATACCGGCTACCGCAAGCAGCAAACCACCAAACATTTCCTGCGCGGGAAGCTCACCGCTTTGCATTTTACGCTGCGCATCCAGCAGCATCGACATCCCCTGCACACGCAAGCAGAATGCGCCGATGACGGCAGTGAGAAGCACCAATGCGATGGTGTTCAGCCCGCCGATTTGGCTGCCAGTTTCAATTAATACCCACATTTCAAGAATGGGCAGCACCACAAATATAATAAATAACGGCATAGGATTACCAGTTGTAATTCACACCAAAGGTCAGCTTGCGATCGCTGCTTGTTTTACCCTCTGGCGGATCGTTGTCAAAGTCGTATTCCAACATCAAGAGCCCATTAATGCGACCCCAAATAGGCGCGCGCAGACCGGTTTCTGTCTGCAATATCCACTCACTCATCTTGTCTACCGGCAACAGCAACTCATTTTTGTGGACCAATTCAGAATTCCAATAGCCGGTTTTCATGCGAAAATCTGTCGACCAGCGCATCGCCGCATAATGTTTATCGTCGGCGACGATGTTATCTTCTTTTACATAGGCCAAACCGGCGTTGGCGGACAGCGCACGCGATTCAGTTTCAAAGAACTGATGACCGCCACCGACACCAAGGGTGATACGGCTATTCAGGTCATTCACCGCATTACTTTCGTAGGACGCGATACCGTTGGCAAACCAATCGGGGCTGATAAAGTAGTCGAGGGAATAGCGCAGCTGTTCGTGATCCTTACTTATCACATCGTTGAGCTTTTCACGATCGTAACTGGCCTTCAGGCGATGGCGCATTTTTTCATGGCGCAACTCCGCGTCGGCACCGATATGGAAGGTACTGCTATTGGTATTACCATTGGAATTATTATAGGCCGCATCGACGTTACCGCGGTGGGCTAACACCGGCGTATCGAGTGCTTTTTTACTGACAGCCACTAGGCGGCCCATGTCATTAATCATGGTCGAACTGTCGCTGCAATGGAGCCATTGACCACGACCGGGAGCATAGGCAAAGCTGCAATCCTTCAATGGAAGCAAACCACCATCGCCCATTTTGACGTTATACAGTTGATCGAGGCTCATGCCTCGCACCGCCGCCAGAGGCACGGCAACGGTACCGAAGTGCTTGGTGGTCCACTCGACCTTGCCGTCTTTGAGCTGGGTAATTTCCCCTTCGATGCGGTCACCGTTTTCCAACCACAAACGGCCAGCAAACGCATTTGCTGACAATCCTAACACCAAACACAATACGCCCAGACGATTCAGCACGTCCACCCTCTCCTCGATAAAAAATAAAGCCACATTCTATCCCAAGTGTGACCTAATTGCTTTGCCATTCGCCGGATTATTAAACCGAGTTGACCGCTCGCACTGGTAAGTCAGCCCGTGTACACTTGCCAAAAATAAGGACCTTTTTAAATGCTTGAGCAATGGCGACAAACCCTTCAATACATGCGCGACCGACGCCTTTGGTGGGTATTCCTGCTCGGCTGCAGTAGTGGCTTCCCGTGGGTGATTATCGGCAGCAACCTCAACGGATGGTTAAAAGACGCCGGCGTTGGCCGAGCAGAGATCGGTCTTCTCGGCGCTGTGTTCACCATGTATGCGATCAACTTTTTATGGGCGCCACTGCTGGATAGGGTGAAGCTTCCTGTGCTTGGCAAACTGGGCATGCGCCGTGGCTGGATCGTATTATGCCAATCGGTCATGCTGCTCTGCCTGGTAGCCATGACGACCTTCAATCCCGCCGAGCAGTTATTTACTACCGGTATGATTGCGCTAATCATCGCCATTTTTTCGGCTACTCAGGACATCGCCATCGACGCCTTTCGCATAGATCATTTCAGCGACAGCGAACGGCACCTGTTCCCACTCGCCGCCGCCATGGGGATCATCGGTTGGTGGACAGGTTACTCTTGGCCCGGGGCGGTATCCTTCAACATGGCGGACACGATTGGCTGGCACAATGTGCTGTGGCTAATGGCCGGCATCAATGGCTTGCTGATCCTTTTTACACTGTCGGTGCAAGAACCCCTTGTTGACCGCTTGGCGCTGCAAGTTCAGGCTGAACAAGGCTATGTTGGGCACAGCTCGCTGACACGCTGGCTTCTGGTGACCTTGGTAGAGCCTTTTCGGGATTTCTTCCGTCGCAATGGTGTGCGGGTTGCCCTGACGCTGATGGCCTTTATCTTCTTATTCAAAATTGGCGAGGCCTTCCTGGGGCGCATGTCGATCGTGTTCTACAAAGAGGTGGGCTTCACTAACGAACAGATTGGTGACTACAGCAAAATGTTTGGCTGGTTCGTCACGGTGAGTTTCACGCTACTTGGCAGCCTCATTAATTCACGCTTTGGGGTTGTGAAAGGGTTAATGATTGGTGGTTTGGCGATGGCCGCCAGTAATCTCATGTTCGCCTGGATCGCTGTCGCCGGACCGGAGGTTTGGTTATTGCTGCTCACCTTGGTAGTAGACAATTTCACCACGGCCTTCTCCACCGTGGCCTTTGTGGCTTTTCTCTCGGCCTTAACGGGTCGCGCCTTTTCTGCCACCCAGTATGCGATGCTTGCCTCTCTTGGCAATCTAAGTCGAACCACACTGGCGAGCAGTAGTGGCTACCTTGTTGACTGGCTGGGCAGTTGGGAGCGCTTCTTTATTGTCACCACCTTGATGGTGATCCCGTCGTTGGTGATGTTGTGGTTGTTGCGGGAACGGCTGGAAAAAGTATCGAACCGTTAGGAAAGGGGTAATTCATGAGCATTTGATACGGGGGAAAAGTACGCCGACGCGCCATAAATACTTCCCTGTAGGCTTGCTTCCGGCATCCATGCCTCCAGACAGTCGGCTTTCACTTTTTCCCCGCATCTCGAGACGGCGTGCCACAACCTATGTCACCTCGTCTTCGACTTGGAGACATAAAATCAATCGCGGAAGTTATTAAACTGCACCGGCTGACCAATATCCGCGCCGCGCAAAAAGCCCATTACTTCCTGCAGATCATCACGTTTTTTACCGGTCACACGCACTGTTTCACCCTGAATCGACGCCTGCACTTTGAACTTCTCGTCTTTGATCATTTTGGCGACTTTCTTGGCGACGTCCTTATCCAGGCCGTGCTTCAAAGTCACTACCTGCTTCACGCCTTTGCCCGAGGTCGCCCATTGACCAACATCCATCGCCGCCGGATCAATTTTGCACTTCATCAACGCACTGCGCAGAATATCGACCATTTGTTGCAACTGAAAATCACCTTCAGCCGTAAGAGTTACCTGACGATCATTGCGCTCGAATGACGCATCGACGCCTTTAAAATCAAAACGATTACTGATAAGTCGGTTTGACTGATCCACAGCATTAGTCAATTCGTGCAAATCGACTTCAGACACAATATCAAACGATGGCATAACTTTTACTCCGCAAGCTAAAAGACGCATAATAGCACAGCCCCAACGGCATGCGAGACGAGGAAAACATGGGTAACCGCCTTTCAAAAATTTATACCAAGACCGGCGACGACGGCACTACAGGGCTCGGTAACGGCGAGCGCATCGCCAAAGACCACGCCCGTATGGAGGCCATCGGCAACATCGACGAACTCAACTGTACCGTCGGATTACTGATCGAATACCTCGAAGGCGACCGCTATCTGAAATGCCTGCGCGGGATACAACACGACCTGTTTGATCTAGGCGGAGAGCTTTCGATTCCGGGTTTCACACTGATCCAAGCCAGTCACGTCGAAGCACTAGAAAACACCCTAGACACCATCAACGCCGACCTGCCGCCCCTGAAAAACTTCATCCTGCCGGGGGGCTCAAAAGCCGCAGCACAATGCCATACGGCGCGGGCTGTTTGTCGCCGTGCCGAACGCAGCTTGGTAAGCCTATCCAAAATGGAGACAGTCAACCACGAAGGGCTTCTCTATCTCAACCGCTTGTCAGACCTATTGTTTGTGATGGCCAGAGCGATCGCTCGCGCTGGCGGCGGGGAAGAAATTCTTTGGGACTCTAAGCGCGGACAGACCTAAACAATCTGCAGAATAGCGATGGCCACTAACCACACCACCACCGCGCGATGCACGAGGTTTTGCACTTCAGACCACTCGATGATTGCGCGACTACGCATATCTAAATCGTTGTCGCTCAAGCCGCTAATATCCAATCGCAGAGCCGCCACAGCGTAGTCATCGCAAAGCTTGTCGGAAGGAATCTGCGCCTCAATCGCCTCGCGGCGCCAAGTGGTCAGTGTATTAGTGAAATCACCCACCAAACCAAATGCCAACCCCAATAATCTCACCGGCAACCACTCCAAGAAGTGAATCCACGGCGCCATAATTGGCATACCGCGGTCCTGCTCAAGGCGACACAAGCGATAAAATAGCGCACCGGCGGGTCCGAAAATCACGAACCAGAACAACACCGCAAACCAGCGCTCCAGCGATCGGTACAAAAAACGCTTACGCAAGGCTTGATGCAAGCCTACCTCGTCAAGATCAGCGGGCAATTCACACCCCCACTCCTCAGCGATGTAAGTGTCCGCCTGCTTGTCACCGCGCTGCCAAGCATCTAAAAAGCGATTCAATTCAGCCGTCAAATCACCTCGGCCGAGGCTGTACATCAACGTCAGTACGTAGATTGCCAAACCGACTAGACCAAACAACCAGTCGCCGATCAGCAAAACTGCCACGCCCAAAATCAACGGCGGAAACACGACCACGCCGTAGCTCTGCTTTTCGTGGCCCAATACCGCCTTCGCCGCTTCGCGTACTTGCCCCAACCAGCCGTCATGCTGCACGGGCTGAGCACTGCCCCACACCTGCAGAATGACAAAGACAATAACGACGCTGATAAAGATCATGAAAGGTTCCTTCTAGTGATACGAATTATGATAAAACCATTACCCGGCAATGACTAGCAGGAAATAGATAATTATAAACAGAGGCGTGACAAGGCTGGCTTGAGGCGATTGCAGGCCATCCAGAGAAATCGTGCCGACGAATATACCTAGCAAGAAGCGTTGGCGAGGCAGCTAGTGCGCGGCGGAAGTCATTTTAAAGCGAGGATTTTAGTCGATCCTAAATGACGAGTTTAAAATGACTTCCAACAAAGCAATAGCAACGCAACCAGCTTCAAACACTAAACACGTTCGAAAATGGCCGCTATCCCCTGCCCCCCACCAATACACATGGTCACCAGCGCATAGCGCCCGCCCGTGCGGTGCAGTTCATATATCGCCTTAGTGGTAATATAGCCACCGGTCGCACCGATCGGGTGACCGAGCGCAATCGCACCACCGTTCGGGTTCACCTTCGCTGGATCTAAACCAAGTTGTTTAGAGACAGTGAGCGCCTGGGCCGCAAAAGCCTCATTCGATTCGATCACATCCATTTGATCAATGCTCAACCCAGTATTGGCCAACGCCGCTCGGCAGGCGGGGATGGGACCTTCACCCATGATGTGGTTTTCCACCCCTTTTACCGAGTAACCGACTAATCTTGCCAGCGGTTTCAAGCCGCGCTGCGCAGCAACGCCTTCATTGGCGAGCGTAATAAATGAGGCGCCATCATTCAGGCCCGAGGCATTGCCTGCGGTAACGCTTCCATCGCGTTTAAAAGCGGGGCGCAGTGCCTGTAGGCTCTCGGCTGTTGTGCTGGCTTTAATATGTTCGTCGCTAGTGAATGTGACCTCGCCCTTACGGGTTTTCAGGGTCACTGGAACGATTTGTTCTGCAAAATATCCCGCTTCAACCGCCGCGGCTGCACGGCGGTGCGATTCGGCGGCAAACGCGTCTTGTTCGGCGCGACTAATGTCCCATTTGTCCGCCAGATTTTCCGCCGTCATACCCATGTGTACGCTATCAAAGGGGTCGGTGAGGCCCGCCAGCATCATATCGACCATTTGACTGTCTCCCATGCGCGCACCGCTGCGCATGGCGGTCGACATGTAGCCTGCGCGCGACATGACTTCCACACCGCCGCCAATGGCGAAGTCACACTGACCTAATTCAATTTGTTGAGCCGAGCTAATAATGGCCTGCAAACCAGAACCACACAGACGGTTAACCGCCATGGCGACGCTGTCCATCGACATACCCGCTTGGATAGACGCTACGCGCGCCACATAGGGATAGCGGCTCTCGGTGGGCAGTACATTACCTACCGTGACATAATCGTATTCATCGGCGGGTACATTAGAGCGCGCTATCGCCGCCGCCATAACTTGACCCGCTAATTCCGCGGGCTCAATGCCACTCAGTCCACCACCAAAACTACCGATTCCAGAGCGAACCGCACTCAGCACTACTACATTGTTTGTCATGACTATTTCCTGTGTTTTTTATTCGGCCAACGCCGGTAAATTTGCGTACAAGGCCAGAGCTTCGGGGTTGGCGAGGGCCTCGGTATTTTTTACCGGCAACCCGTGCACCACGTTGCGCACCGCCAACTCCACAATTTTGCCACTTATGGTACGGGGAATATCGGCTACTGCAATGATCTTCGCGGGAACGTGACGGGGCGTGGTTTCCGCGCGTATCACCTGCCTTATCCTTGCTTGTAACGCCTCATCGAGTACAACCCCCGGACGCAGCAGCACGAACAATACCACACGCACGTCGTCATCCCAGTCCTGACCAATACACAGGCTGTCGATGACCTGCTCCACCTTTTGTACCTGACGATAAATTTCCGCGGTGCCAATGCGTACACCTCCGGGGTTCAGAATAGCATCCGAGCGACCGTGAATAATCATGCCATCGTGCGGGGTCACTTCCGCAAAATCACCGTGCGCCCAAATGTTGGGGAAACGCGAGAAATAAGCATCGAGAAAGCGCTCATTGTCAGGGTCGTTCCAGAAGCCCACCGGCATACTTGGAAAAGGTTGGGTACAAACCAATTCCGCCTTTTCAGCCTGCACGCTCTCGCCTTCATCGCTCCAGCATTCGACCGCCATACCCAGTCCTTTGCATTGAATTTCCCCCTCCCATACCGGCAGAATGGGGCAACCCAAGACAAAGCACGAAATGATGTCCGTCCCCCCTGAAATAGACGATAAACACACATCTTGTTTGATGTCGCGATAGACGTAGCGGAAACTCTCGTGACTGAGCGGCGAACCTGTCGAGAGTATGGCTTTTAAAGCTGAGAGGTCGTGACTTTCACGGGGAATCACGCCATCTTTTTCAAGCGCCGCGATGTACTTAGCACTGGTGCCAAACACTGTGAATTTCTCGCGCTCGGCAATATCGAGTACGGCGTGACTATTCGGAAAGAACGGGCTGCCATCGTAGAGCACCAGCGTCGCCCCTTGAGCCAAGCCGCTCACCAGCCAATTCCACATCATCCAACCGCAGGTTGTGAAATAAAACAGCACATCCTCTGGTCCCACATCGGTGTGCAGACTGTGCTCCTTGATGTGCTGTAGCAAAGTGCCCCCAGCGCCGTGAACGATACACTTGGGTTTCCCCGTTGTGCCCGAGGAATACATGATGTAAAGCGGGTGGTTAAAGGGCATGCGAACAAAATCGATCTCGCCAGGTGCATACTGCGTAAGCAAGGTATCAAAGCCAACTACTTTAGGGTTCTCCACCCCGCCGAGGTTGGCCGTCTCAACCAACACGACGCGCTGGATAGAATCAATTTTATCGACAATTTCCTGAAGACGGGGTCGACAGTCGATGGTTTTGCCATT
This sequence comes from Pseudomonadota bacterium, assembly GCA_041163785.1. GTDB lineage: Bacteria > Pseudomonadota > Gammaproteobacteria > Pseudomonadales > JAHEIH01 > JAHEIH01. The sequence continues at coordinate 15,344 of JBEAQQ010000224.1, read as the reverse complement.
GTAAAAATAGCCATCACTCGCGAAGAGAACCTTGGGTTCGATCTGTCCAAAACGGTCGAATACACCATTAACCCCAAAGTCTGGCGAACACGATGACCAGGTGGCACCCAGACTCACCGCCGCTAACATCCCCACAATGGTCTCCGTCACGTTGGGCATCCACGCCGCCACGCGATCACCTGGCGCCACGCCCATCGATGCTAATGCCTTGGCCATGGAGGACACTTGATCGTAGAGTTGGCGATAGCTTGTCTCGCTGCGCTGGCCATTTTCTAAATAGGCCACTAAGGCGGGGTGATCATCGCGACGACGCAATAAGTTTTCTGCAAAGTTCAATGTCATACCATCAAACCAACGACTGTCGATGAATCGCTCCCCCAGGGTCAACACTTGCTCGTATTGACCACTGTAAGCCACATCACCCCATGCCAAAATGGCTTGCCAAAAATGTTCTGGGTTGTCGACAGACCACTGGTGTAGATCGTGAAAACTCGCCGAGGGGGCTAACTGGCCTTTCAGGATGTCGCGGACAAAACGCGTGATGTTGGCGTTAGCGATGCGATCCGAACTGGGGATCCACATTGGTTGCTGACTCATACCGTTCTCCAATAGTGATTAATTTATTGTAAACCGCGAAAAAGATAAGTAAATTTTAATTAATTTATTACTTGGTAAATTATTTTGAATAATATTTCGCATCGTCAGGTCCAATTTTTTGTGGTGGCCGCCGAGACACAGTCATTCGCCGAAGCCAGTCAACGGCTCAATGTCACCCCGCCGGCACTCAGCGTGGCGATCAAAAATCTTGAAGAGGAGGTAGGCGGCCTGCTCTTCGAGCGGCGCCAACGCCGAGTCAGCCTGACACCCGAGGGAGAGTATTTTCTTCCCATCGCCAAGCGACTACTGAGGGAATGGGACGACGGGCTAGATAAACTGCAACAGCGCATGACATTGGATCGCGGCAGCCTCACCATTGCGGCCATGCCCTCCTTTGCCAATTCGGCACTACCGGTTTGTTTGGCATCGTTTCAACAACAATTTCCCAACATCAATCTCACCGTCAGGGACGTTGTTATGGAAGATGTGATTGATCTCGTTGAGCGCGGCCAAGTGGACATGGGTATCACCTTTCGCTCCGACCGCGGCGCCAATACCCGTTTCCAGCCCCTTTTCACCGATAGGTTTATCGCCGTGGTGCCACCCAATCACCCCCAGGCTTGCCGCGGGGAAATCGACCTCAATAGCATGCTCGCGTCTCCACTGGTCACCCTCAATCGGGAATCCGCCGCGCGACGCTGGGTAGAGGACGCTATTGCAAGGCATCACACCCTGGCCTCGCAGCGGATTGAATGCATGAATCTAGCGACCGTAGGCGCCATGGTAGCCGCTGGCGTCGGCGTTTCGATTGTACCTAACCTGTGTCGACAACCTATGACAGCGCAAGGAGCGGTGCCACTGGCACTGGTGGACGTAGACATTTCCCACGAAGTGGGTATCCACACGCCGACCGCCAAGCCAATATCGGCATCGACAACAGCCTTAATTAGCGTTTTAAAGACCTACTTCAACACGGTAAAGTGAACCATAAAAGTCCGTCCACACAACATATATTAGCAATTACTGTTGCTATACACGGCCATCTACTATAGCGTTCGCACATGGCTTTTTTTCGCATTATTTTTTTCGTTCTCGCAGGCAGTTTAACCGCCGCATTAGCTAGCGCTGATACGCTGGGCACACCCTACCTGCGATTAAACGTGTCACTCGATCAACAAGCGTTCAATAGCCACTCCTCTTTCGTTGGTTGGCGTGGTGACATGCCACTATCAGACGATGTCGCCCTCATTTACCAAGCCGAGATACAACTTGATTTAGCGCTTGATGACACCCGCCACATTCCTAAACGGAACTCTTATATCGGCGTCAAATCGACATGGGGAAAATTGTTAGCGGGCATCCACAACACGCCGCTCAAAACACTGCAAACCTCACTCGACGTTTTCAATACCAACATTGGCGACATCAAGTACGTGATGCTAGGTGAAACACGCGAACAAAATCTTGCCATGTATGTCTCGCCAAGATGGTCGCACCTGCAGTGGCAGTTCGCCACCATCCACTACCCACAAACACTCGGTCAAAACCGACACAAGGGCTTTTCAAGCGCACTGAAATACAACCATCGCGGGGTATTTGCGGGTGTCGCTATCAATCGCAACGTGGTCTCGGCGAATCTGATAGAAGACCACTTTGACATCGTTCGCCTTGGGGCAGGTTATCAATTTGGCAAAACCCGCGTCGGAGGATTTCTGCAATCGGCTCGCGATGGGCAAGACGCACAACAGCACTATCGTCAACAGAGTTGGTTTTTCAGCGCCAAACATCGTTTTAATTCGCGTTGGGGACTGCGGGGCCAACGGGGCTTTACCCGCGACGAGGTCGCGCAAACCACCAAACATCAAACGACACTGGGTATCGACTATTTTCTTACCCAACACAAACGCTTTACTTTGTTCAGTTCGACGCTGGTGCAAGAAAACACCACCGAGAACACCCTCGGCCTTAGTTTTGAATGGCTATGGCAAGGTCGCTAGCAGCGAGCGCAGCTTAGCCCAATCGAAGGCGGACCCTGGGTCGGTTTTTCTTCCAGGGGCAATATCACAGTGACCCACAATGTGGCTTGAAGGAATACCATAAGCCTCGATGAGCTCGACTACCGTCAAGCCTAGCGCGAGGTATTGCTGATCCGTGTAGGGTGTAACGTCATCACCCTCTAGCTCAATGCCGATACTAAAATCATTACATCCTTCACGCCCATCAAAGCTCGACACACCAGCGTGCCAGGCACGTTGATCGAAGGGGACAAACTGCACCATCGAACCGTCACGCTTAATCAGCAAATGGGCTGACACCTCGAGCCCCTGCAGATCGGCAAAGCTAGGGTCCGCAAAACAATCCAAGGTATTGCAGAAGAACTGTTCGACGTAGGGCGTGCCGAAGCAACCCGCCGGTAGGCTGATGTTGTGCACCACAATCAAATCAATAACTACGCCCTCCGGCCTAGCATTGCAGTTAGGCGAAGGCAAAAATCGTGCATTGGACAGTTTATGCTCAACAATCATGACCATAGTCTACTCGTTGCCGTCGTGATGCGATAGCTCCTGAAGCAAGCTTGCTGCTACAATGCCCTTTTGCATACACGAGCCACACCATGGACGCCACCACATTACAACACGCCATCATCGACAATGTGCGTTCCGCTCTCGCTGAAGACATTGGTAGCGGAGATATCACCGCGCAGCTGATCGGCCCCGAGACTCGCGCCCATGCGCGCATTATCTCCCGCGATGACGCCGTCATCGCCGGCACGGCTTGGGTAAACGAGGTATTTAGGCAGGTCGACCCCGCGGTCGTGGTCACCTGGCATGTGGCCGATGGTGATCGTGTCGCGCCCGATCAATGCCTGTACGAGCTCGAAGGCAGCGCCCGTGCCCTACTGAGTGGCGAACGGGCAGCACTCAATTTTCTGCAGTTATTATCAGGCACGGCGACGCGTTGCGCGCACTACGCCAAACTCGTCGAAGGCACACAGGTTAAACTGCTCGACACCCGTAAAACCATCCCCGGCTTACGCATCGCACAGAAGTACGCCGTAACCTGCGGTGGCTGCCACAATCACCGCATCGGTCTTTACGATGCGTTCTTGATCAAGGAAAACCACATCATGGCCTGCGGCGGTATTGCGGCGGCCATCGCTACCGCGCGGCACAATGAGCCGAGCAAGCCGGTGGAAGTCGAAACTGAGACGCTGGATGAATTCAGACTTGCGCTGCGCGAAGGGGCGGACATCATCATGCTGGACAATTTCAGCCTAGAGGATATGCGCACAGCGGCCATTGAGAATGCCGGTCGCGCCAAGCTTGAGGCGTCGGGTGGCGTCACAGAAAAAACCCTGCGCGCGATTGCCGAAACAGGGGTCGACTATATATCGATTGGTACGCTGACCAAAGACTGCCAGGCGGTCGATCTCTCGATGCGCCTGACGTTAAATGCCTAATTAAGCCAAAGGGGCGTGGCGGACGTCTTTGCCTGAGACGGTGTACACCACCTGCTCGGCGATATTTAGCGCGTGATCACCAATACGCTCTAGCGAGCGCAGCGCCCAAATGACGTTCATTGCGCGGCTGATCATGCGTGGATCTTCCATCATGTACGTCATCATCTCGCGCATCGCGCTGGCATATTCTCTATCCACTTCAATGTCGCGTGTCGCCAGTGCGGCGGCATCTTCAGTATCCATGCGCACAAAGGCATCGAGGCTTTCGTGCACCATGTGCCGCACCATCTGACCGATGTGTCGCACTTCGACAAACCCCTGCGTGGTGCCACCGCCCTCGCTCAACGACACGGCCATCTTGGCGATACGCTTGGCTTCGTCGCCAATGCGCTCAAGATCAGCCACCGCTTTCGAAATTGAAATGACTAAGCGCAAATCACTCGCCGCTGGCTGGCGGCGCGCAATAATATTGGTGCACTCGTTGTCGACACTGGTCTCCATGCGATTGATAATGACGTCGCGTTCAATCACCTGCCTAGCCGCCTCGGCATCGACATTGATGAGGGCGTTAATCGCTGACGCCACCTGTTCTTCCACCAAACCGCCCATTTCCATCATATGGCTGGATACCAAGCGTAGATCGTGGTCAAACTGCTCAGAGATGTGTGAACCTTTTCTGGTTTCAAAGGTACTCATGGTGCTTCCTTATCCATAACGCCCGGTGATGTAATCTTCGGTGGCCTTGCGACGCGGGTTGGTAAAAATAGTATTGGTACTATCAAATTCTACCAGCTCGCCCATGTGCATAAAGGCGGTAAAATCGGACACGCGTGCCGCCTGTTGCATATTATGCGTCACAATAATAATCGTGTAATTTGATTTTAGCTCATAAATTAATTCTTCAATGCGCAATGTCGAAATAGGGTCGAGCGACGATGCAGGTTCGTCCAGCAATAACACCTCAGGCTCCACAGCAATCGCGCGGGCAATGACCAAGCGCTGCTGTTGACCACCCGACAAGCCAAGTGCGCTGTCATGTAGCCGATCTTTCACCTCGTCCCACAGCGCCGCTTTGCGCAGCGAGTTTTCTACCGCCTCATCGAGGTGACGTTTTTTCTTCGCACCCTGAATAGTTAAACCATACGCCACGTTTTCATAGATCGTCTTGGGAAACGGATTGGGTTTCTGAAAAACCATACCAATACGACGACGCAAGGCTGCTACATCGACGTTCTTGCCATAGATATTCTCACCCTCAAAAGTGATACTGCCTTGCGAATGACAGTTTGATACTAATTCATTCATGCGATTAAAACTGCGCAACAATGTCGACTTACCACAACCCGACGGGCCAATAAAAGAGGTCACCGCGCGTGATGGCACGTCCAAGTTGATGCCCGACAAAGCCTGCTTGTCGCCGTAGGAAACGCTCCAATCTTTTACAACGGCGCAATGCTCAATGGGTCTAGCATCGCTAAACAATGGGGCATTTTCCTCGGCGAGCTGGCTAAAACGGCTTTTGGCAGTAAAACTCTCGGTCATAGTTTCAATCTCAATTAAACATCGTTGGCTTGGTATTTCTCGCGCAAACGATTACGCAACAATACCGCCATCCAATTTAGGGCCACAATGACCACAACTAACAAAAAAGCCGTCGCGAATACCAAGGGCCGGCCCGCTTCAATATTGGGGCTCTGAAACCCCACATCGTAAATATGGAAGCCCAAGTGCATAAATTTTTGTTCCAAATGCAAATAGGGGAAATTGCCGTTCAATGGCAACGTCGGCGCCAATTTCACCACACCTACCAACATTAATGGCGCTACTTCGCCAGCAGCCCGAGCTACCGCCAAAATCATGCCTGTCATCATAGCGGGGCTAGCACTGGGTAAAATAATATGTCGCAGGGTCTCTGCACGCGTCGCCCCCAGCGCCAAACTCCCCTCGCGCAGCTCGCGGGGAATACGTGACAAGCCTTCTTCGGTGGAGACGATCACCACCGGCAAGGTAAGCAGGGCGAGAGTCAGCGACGCCCACAATAATCCTGGTGTACCAAAGGTGGGCGCCGGCAATACTTCGGGGTAGAACAGGGTGTCGATGCTGCCACCGATCATGTACACGAAGAAACCAAGGCCAAAAACACCGTACACAATCGAGGGAACACCCGCCAGATTGTTAATAGCAATCCGAATAAAGCGGATAAAAGCACCTTGGTTGGCGTACTCGTGCATATAGAGCGCGGCGATGACCCCCATTGGCATCATCACTACGGTCATAATGATCACCATCAAGACCGTGCCAAAAATTGCTGGGAAAATCCCCCCCTCGGTGTTAGCTTCACGGGGTGACTCTGACAAAAAGGCCCAAAACTTAACGAAATAGCTACCAAGTTTTTGCACGCCATTCAGTTGGTTGGGGGTTAATACACGCAGTATCTTTGACAAGGGAATCTCGACCAAGCGACCATCCATTGTCTGCATAACCACGCTGTCGCGCTCAATCGCTTCGTACTGAGCAAACAGTTGTTTTTTGGCCACTTCGAAGCTGGCTTGCAACATTTCACGCTCGCCGATCAATTGCTGGCGAAGCACTTCCCAACCTGCCGGCTGGTCGCGTTCTAAACGCAGCAGTGATAGGCGAATTTGTTCTACGCGGTAGTTGATACTGGCAATGACTTTTTTCTCAAGCCGATTTATATCATTATCGATGACGCGGGCACGCGCGAAAAGTTCATCAAATACGGCGCGCGTCTCTTCGGTGAGGATATCCTCACCCTGATGAACGGCCACGACCTCGTCACCTCGCCTAACCTCGCGCAAAAAGCCAAAGAAGTCACCCCATTCCTTGCGCTCGAATTGCATCACGCCATCCGGATAGTGTTGAGCAGTAACCTGCTCTTCAATAAACCATGCAAAATCGACCCCCGTGACATCCCGGTTGCCGAGCTTAACTAGCGTGCGGTGGTACAGTGGCTTTTCCACCATAAGGGGCTTATCTATCCCCGCCCCCACGAGTTGCTCTTGTGACACGGTTTCTTCATCGACGGTGCTACCAAGCACTTGCATAACTTGTTGACTGCGAGGATCGACATAGCTAAACGCGCGCACATCACTCGGCCAAAAATGATCGAAGGCATTCACAAAAAGGATCAACAAAAGACCGAGTACAGCAATGATACTTGCCGATGCCGCGGCGGCATTTACCCAGATAAAGGCGTCACCACTTTTTAACCATGCACGTATTTTCATGAGCCGCCTACATCGAACCGTACTTGTTGCGAAGGCGCTGGCGAATCACTTCTGCCAAGGTATTCACCACAAAGGTAAAGGCAAACAACACAAAGGCCGTTAAGAACAACACCCGGTAGTGGCTAGAATCCACCGCTGTTTCAGGGATTTCAATGGCGATGTTCGCTGCCAAGGTACGCATACCCTCAAAAATATTTGCATCCATAATGGGCGTGTTACCCGTCGCCATCAGCACAATCATGGTTTCGCCGACCGCGCGACCAAAACCGATCATAAGGGCTGAGAAAATACTCGGGCTAGCCGTGGGTAATACCACACCAACCAGCGTTTTCCATTGGGTTGCCCCTAGGGCCAACGAACCGTAGCTCAGCGACTTGGGCACAGAGAAAATAGCATCTTCGGCAATAGAAAATATCGTCGGCGTGACCGCAAAGCCCATAGCGATACCAACCACCATGGCATTGCGCTGATCAAAGGGTATCCCCATGTCCGCCGTCAAGTGCGCGCGCATATCACCACCGAAGAAATACAACTCGATGTAATCGCCGAAATACACGCACAGCCATCCAACCACTAACATCAACGGTATCAAGAATAGCGGCAGCCATGCCCGCGTTGTCGGCAAGCGCTTTTGTACCTGACTCGTCCACACCAGATACGACACCAACACAATCGCTACCGGCATAACCAACAGAATCATGAAAATCGACACCAGATTGTTCTCAATGAAAGGGGCTAACCACAAACCGGCAAAGAAACCCAAAATCACCGTCGGGAGGGCCTCCATCAATTCGATGGTGGGCTTGATTCTCTGCCGCAACGCTGGCGCCATGAAATAAGCGGTGTATATGGCTGCACAAATCGCTAAGGGCGACGCCAACAGCATCGCATAGAAAGCGGCCTTGAGGGTGCCAAAGGCGAGTGGCATCAAGCTGTACTTAGGCTCGAACTCGACATCCGAAGACGAGGACTGCCAAATATAATCTGGCTCTGGATAACTCTCGTACCAAATTTTGTCCCACAGCACCTGCCAAGAAATTTCTGGATGACTATTGGTGACGTGCAACAAGCGATACTGATTATCGCCATGCTCCAACAATATCGCGCTAGCGCGTGGCGACATACTCCAAGCATGGACAACGCCACTCTCATATTGTGCACCATAAAGGTGGCGCCGCGCCGTACTGTGATAGATATCAAACGCCCCATCGCGGTTGAGCGCGACAAATCCTTTCCTGCGTTGCTCTGGCAAAAATCCGATCACCGAACTCGTATCCTGGGTATCAAAGGTGCGCACCAAAGAAAAATCCCAAGTGTCGTTCGAGCGCGTCATAAAGGACTGCTCAATGCGACCATTCTCGTAACCAATCAGCACCGATATTCCGCCGGCCAACTTATTAATTGAAGTGGCGCCAAAGACTTCCCGGCGCGAGTGAAGCGTCACCGCCCCCTGTAACATGTTGGTCAGATCCAAAATGGAAAGATTGTTATGCCCCAGGGCAAACAACCACTTCAGGCTGCTGTCCAACACCAAGCCTTTGCTTTGTATATCTATCGTGGGGATATCTAGTTCACGAGGAGCCAGCGTGGTGTCGCCAAAAATAGGATCCTGTTGCTTAGCAAACAAGGCCGCTTTGAGACGCTCGTTCGCCACGCCCACCACCAACAAGGCCTCATCGCTTTGACCAATGGTAATTTGTTCTATTGGGCTATCGGCGAGACGTAGCGGAAAATCTTCATAGAGGAACTGGATCGAGGGGATAATAGTCCGAACACCATCCTTGAAGCGCGATTTGTACTGATGGCTAAGCAAGCGCACCACGCCATTATCGAATCCCACCGCTAGCTCGCGACTCGCCGCGTTGAACACCCCGACAGAAGTCACCTGCGAGGCGCCGCGGGCCAAAATATTTCGACGCGTAATCTCACCACCGTCTTGGGCTGAGAAAAACACCACCTCGCCATCGGCTGTGATACGCATGGCGATTTCATCCTGCTCTTCGACATAGAGGTAGTGGGTGCTAGCGCTTGCAGGGACAGTGAATTGCGCTACCGTTTCAACCTGGGCAGGCTTAAATAGCGGAGCGACTTCGTAGACAAGGTAAAAAACAATTAGCGAAGACAACAACAGTACGGACATACCGCCCAGCCGCACAAAAGCGCTGACGAGTTTGTCTATCCAGCGTCGTTGGCTAGAGACTAGCGCGGATTTTTTTGTGGTCTTTGACGCTATCATATTGTTTTTTTAAATACACAAAAGGCGCCCAATAGGCGCCCTTTAGTAAAACGCGTTAACGCTTAGAGGTCTAGCGATTTAAGCACGCGATCAATCACGCGCTTAGGCAAGGGCACATAACCATCTTTCAATACGATCTCTTGGCCCTGCTTCGAGAGGATGAAGCGAATGAATTCGGCCTCTAAGGGTGCCAGACCGGTTTCAGGCGACTTGTTCACGTATACATACAAGTAGCGAGACAGTGGGTAAAGCGAATCTACCGCGTTGTCGCTGGTCGCTTCAACGAAAGGCTGGTCGGCCGAGGTGCTTACTGCCAGAGGGCGAACCGATGCGGTACGGTAACCCATGCCCGAGTAACCAATACCGTTAATCGAGGTAGATACCGATTGAACCACTGACGCCGAGCCAGGCTGCTCATTAACATCATTCAAGAAGTCACCGCGGCAAAGCACGCGATTTTTGAAATGACCGTAGGTACCCGACACGGAGTTGCGGCCAAACAATTGAATGTCGCGATTTTCCCATGCGCCATCCAGACCGACATCACCCCAAACGGTGAATTGCTTGCTGCCACCACAACGGCGTGTGGCCGAGAAAATAGCGTCGAGTTGCTGAATAGTCAGGCCTGGTAGTGGGTTATCCTTATGGACATACACAGATAACGCATCGATGCCCACCGCAACGGTGGATGGCTTGTAGCCATACTTAGATTCAAACGCGCTGGTTTCGCTATCTTTCATCAGACGACTCATAGGGCCGATATTGGCTGTCGCCTCCGTCAAGGCCGGTGGTGCTGTCGACGAACCAGCGGCTTGAATTTGAACATTCACATTGGGGTAGCGGCGCTGAAATTCAGCCGCCCAAAGCGTCATCAAATTCGCCATGGTGTCGGAACCAACGCTCGACAAATTACCCGCCACGCCATCAACAGGCTGGTAGTCAGGCAATTCAGCATCTACTTCAATGTAGGCCTGTGCAAGCGGCATAACGAGAGATAACAACGAACCTAGCAGTAGCTTTTTCATAGCAGGTAATAAACCTCTTTAATTTAATACGCCGTATTGTACAGAAGAAATAAGACAGAAATATTACAATAATTTAGACTGGCAATCTTCCACAAATACCACCCTTGCCGCGGGGAAGTGACAGGTAAATGTCGATCCATGCGACAGCACACTTGTAATCCTGAGATCCCCGCCATGGCGCTGCAAAATATGTTTGGCAATCGCTAGCCCCAACCCGGTGCCACCAGTAGTCGACGCGCGACTATCATCCACACGATAAAACCGCTCGGTCAGACGCGAAATATGTTCTACGGCAATACCTGGGCCGGTATCCTTAACACTAAATATGGCGCCGAAACTGGTTTTTTGCCAACGCAAGGTAATCACCGCATCTGCAGGCGTGTATTTAATGGCGTTAAATACAATGTTTGAAAAGGCGCTATAGATTTCACGCTGTGAACCTTTTAACAACAAATCGGCGTCGGCGTTTATGTCGATAACGCGCTCAACTCCGGCCAATTCCAACGCTTCATTTTTTAGCTGCTCAGCCAAATCAACCACTTTTATAGGCAGTTCATCAAACTCAACGGGCACCGACTCTAGTCGCGACAACCAAATAATGTCACTAATCAAACTTTCCATGCGCTCGCCCTGCGCCTGCATTTGATTGAGCGCGCGATGCAATTTAGGATCGATGAGATCCTGATGACCCAGCATGGTTTCGAGGTAGCCGTTGATCACGGTAAGCGGCGTTCTCAACTCGTGAGAAACGTTGTCGGTAAAGTCCTTGCGCATTTTGTTAAGTTGGCGAATCTTTGTCACGTCGCGAGCAAACATAAGATGTTCGTTGTCGCCAAAGGGCGTCATGCGAACCTCTAACTCCATCGCCTCGTTGAGCGGCGAGGTGATATACAGGGCGTTTTCAAAATCCCTCTGCTCGATGTAGTGCAAGAATTCAGGCTGACGAATCAAACTGGTCACGCTATGCCCAATATCTCGGCTAGGGCGCAACCCGAGTAGCGTATCGCACGCGGCGTTACACCAGTCGATTTGCCAACGGTCATTGGCAATAACAACCGCATCCGGCATGGCCGAAAAACTGCGCTCAAAGTACTCGATATTCGCCGTCAGGCGTCGGCGCTCGGCATAGTTTTCGCGCTGCATATTGTAAAGGCGGTCAAACAGCTTAGCCCACACCCCCAACCCTTCTGGCGGAGGACTGTGCTCGTTCTTTTGCGCCAACCAATGCAGAGCATTCGAGAGAGAGAAAGTGTGCCAAATTACCAGCGCAGCCAAACAGATACTTACCGCCACGAAGGGGGCGCCGACAGCATTGCCAACGGCCCACGAGAGCAGCAACAAAATGACAACGCGGAGAAATTCCTGGCTAAGGATAACGTTCAAAGTATCAGTCCATGGTTAACGTGGTGACAGTATAACCAATTAAGACAGACCTTTGGTTGAAAAGCGATAGCCCGTGCCGCGAACGGTTTGAATACAGTTACCATAGATGACCCCACTGGAGGCTTCATCGAGGGCTTTGCGCAAGCGGCGAATATGCACGTCGATTGTGCGTTCTTCGATATAAACATTGCCGCCCCACACGTGGTCCAGCAGTTGCGCTCTAGAATACGCACGATCTTGATGGGTGAGGAAAAAGGCTAACATTTTGAACTCTGTAGGCCCCATTTCCACCGGGCGATCTTTAATCGTCACCTGATGGCCGGCCATATCGAGCACTAAATCTTTCACCTTAATGACGGTTTCTGGCGTCAGCACACCGCTGCGACGCAGCACCGCGTGAATACGCGCCACAACTTCTTTGGGAGCAAATGGCTTGGTAATGTAGTCATCGGCGCCGACGTTCAAGCCTTGCACCTTGTTGTCGTCGTCGTGTTTAGCCGTCACCATGATGACAGGCAGGTCCGCCGTCAGCTGGTCTTTGCGAAGGCGCTCAAGGAAGCTAATACCCGTACCGCCAGGAAGCATCCAGTCAAGCAGCACAACGTGAGGGTTGTGGTCGATGATTTGCACGTAGCCTTCTTTAATGTCACCCGCTTCGAGCACCTCAAAGTCCGACAATTCCAGCGCCATGCGCAACATGTCGCGAATATGTGGCTCATCATCGATAACCAAAATCTTTACCGCTTGCATCGTTTTCTTTACTTCCATGCGTGAACTCTCGCGGTTATTAAAGGCTTTTAGTGTGACATTATTATGACAAGTTAATGTTTATCGTTGAAATCATCAATATCGTTGGTGATATTCACATCGACCTTAGGCGGTGGAATCTCGAAGTCGTATACACGCTCCCACTCCGCCGCTCCGGGCAAGCGCTCCCATACTGTGCCGGCGTTATAACTCAGTAAGGGTGTCACACTGGGGTCCATCTGCCCCATTTGCTCGAGCGTGACAGGAATCATATTGACCAAATCTTGCTCGAGAAATTCTTCGCTTTCGTAGCCGGTATACACCCGCCAGCCCGTGTCATTTAAATGCTCGGGCACGGTTTTAAACATGAAACGAAAGGGCAGTTTTTCATCGATCACTAAGCGCGACATCAGGGCGACAAAGCCCTGCTTGGTTTGATTAGTCTCGCCTTGGTGGGGCTTTTTGTCAGTCGAGTCGGTCATAGATTCCTCCAATGGGAGATATTAGACATCGCCAGACGCCTATACGCAACCGCGTCTGACCGCGTTATTTTAGGCAAAAAAAAGCCACACCCGCGGGCGTGGCCTTTAACTAAGACACAAGCTTAGAACAGTTCGTCAGCCATGCTCAGCAATTCATCGTTGGCGCTGTTCTGCACCGACTGCGCGCAGGTCGCCGCGCGGGGCAAAATATGCTCGAGGTAGAAGCGCGTACTTTGTACCTTGGCCAGCATTTGTGCATTGGAGGCATCGGCTTCAAGGGCATCAAACGCCACCATCATAGCGCGTGCCATGTGGAAGCCACCAAAGCAGTATCCCGCCTGCATCATGAAGTTAAACGAGGCCAACATGGCCTGCTGCGGATTGCTCTGCAACATCGCCATCACGGCCGACGTACTCGCCTTCAATTCAGCAATAGCCGTACCCAAGTAGTTAGCCATGGCTCCCGCTTTGGCATGGCCCTGCATCGCGGCGTGGGTCGCCTCCATTTCGGCGATGACCGCCATCATGGTTTGGCCACCATCAACACCCAGTTTACGACCGACCAAGTCAGCCGCCTGAATACCGTTGGTGCCCTCGTAAATCGCGGCAATGCGAATGTCGCGGTAGAACTGCGCCGCGCCGGTTTCTTCCACAAAACCCATGCCGCCGTGAATTTGCACGCCCAATGAGGCTACTTCTTGACCTATTTCGGTCATCCAACCCTTGATCACTGGAATCATCAAGTCGACGCGACGCTGCATCGCCTGACCGAGCTCGCGATCGGGGTGGTGGTGGGCGATATCGAAGTTCACCGCTTCATTGTAGGAATACGCGCGCATCGCTTCGGTCAAAGACTTCATGGTCATCAACATACGGCGCACATCGGCGTGTTTGATAATGGCGGCCTTTTGACCACCGGCATCGCGGCCCTGTACGCGGTCTTTGGCGTAGTAAAGGGCATGTTGGTACGCCCCTTCAGAGACACCCAAGCCCTCGATACCCACTTTCAAACGCGCCTCGTTCATCATGGTGAACATGGCTTGCAGACCACGGTTCTCTTTGCCGACTAAGTAACCCACTGCGCCGCCTTTGTCGCCGTACTGCATGACACAGGTCGGGCTGCCGTGAATACCGAGCTTGTGTTCAACTGACACACAGTCCACATCGTTGCGCTCACCCGGCGAGCCGTCGGCGTTCAAAATGAACTTAGGCACAATGAACAGCGAGATACCGCCGGTGCCCTCTGGGGCACCTTCGATACGCGCCAATACCAAGTGAATGATGTTGTCGGTGGCGTCGTGGTCACCGTAACTAATATAGATTTTCTGACCGCTGATCAGGTAGTGATCACCCTGCGGAATCGCCTTGGTCTTAATGGTCGCCAAATCAGAACCCGATTGGGGCTCGGTCAAGTTCATGGTACCCGACCACTCGCCCGACAGCATTTTGGGCAAATACGTTTGCTTCTGCTCTTCGGTGCCGTGAGCGTGGATCGCCAAGGCCGCGCCAGCCGACAGCAACGGGCCCAGTGAAAACGCCATATCCGCCGCCGTCCACATTTCGTTGGCACTGGTATTGAGCAGCTCAGGCAGACCCTGACCACCTACATCGGTAGGCATAGAAATGGCGAACCAACCTGCTTCACCCATTTGTCTGAAGGCGTCATTGTAGCCCGGGGCGAGTTTGACCTGACCATCGACCATCACACTGCCTACGCGATCACCGGCTTCGCGATTAGGGGCCAATACACCACTGGCAAATTTGCCCGCTTCCTCCAACACAGCCACCGCAAAGTCGCCGTCCATTTCGTAGTCGGTATAGGCAGGGAGCGATGCCAGCGCATCAAAATCGATCAAGTTTTTGACAACAAATTCTATGTCTTCAATAGGGGCACGATAGTTGGCCATAGGGGTTCCTCCAAATTAATGCGTGCATTGTGGCAAAACCACGCACAACCCCCTAGGTGCGAATTTGACAGCGGAGGCCTCACCCATAAGCATGGCAGCAAATGACTCATTACATTGCCGGTGGTGGTGATCCCGCATTGCGGGTAAAATAGCGCCCACTTCACGCCAATCAAAGGAATCCATACTCGATGAATATTCGCGAGATGCTCAATCAACGCGTCAAAGCCGCCATGGACAGCCTCGATGTTCCCGCCGAGTG
>JBEAQQ010000223.1:0-10059 GCA_041163785.1 Pseudomonadota bacterium | reverse complement strand
CCTGAGTCGAGTCTAGCGATTTCGCGCAGCGAACTAATCAGGCTCTCGGCCCCCATTAGCGCGGAATCAATGTGCCCCACTTCTTCTTTCAACGCCTCCACGGCACTAATCTCGGGGCGGGTTTGCACCGCGCTCACGAACAAACGCGCCGCGTTGATAGGTTGCAGCAAGTCATGGCTGGCCGCGGCTAAGAACTGCGTTTTAGAGGCATACGCCTCATTCAACTCTTCCTCTAGACGCGCCCGCAATCGGTTTTCTTCACGCATCGAATCATTGGCCTCAGACAACGCCTGCGTACGCTCTTGCACACGTTGCTCCAACAGGGTCTTGGCGCCCTCAAGCTCTGCCAAGATCTGGTGAAACTCGGTAATATCGGTGTACGTGGTCACGTAGCCGCCATCTCCGAGTGGCGTACCGCGAATTTCCACCACTGTTCCGTTCGGCAATTCACGCTCAATGCGGTAGGCATCCCCCTCTTTCAACAGATTAAGCCGTTTACTCACCAGGCCCTCGACATCGTCGTCTTCGCTACCCAGCATGCCGCGACCGGCGTTGAACTTGTACACCCGCTCGATCGGGCAACCGACGTATAGCAGACGCGGCGGAAAATTGAACATGCGCTCGTACTGTTTATTCCACGCCATCAGGTTCAGGTCTTTGTCGACAACACTGATGCCCTGCGGCATGTTTTCTAAGGTGGTCTGCAGCAGGTCTTGCGAGAAGCGCGCGACGCGGTTACTACCGCCAATAAAACTGACAAAGTCCTCAATCTGCATAGGCTCTTGTCGACGCAGCAGTTCGATCACTCGGTGGGCAGAGACCGCACCAATAATACGCGCCAAGCTGGTTTCCACGTCCTGCACGACAAAGCGCGGTACTTTGTCGTGGGGCAACAACCGGTGCCCGAGACGCTGTTCAAAATCATTCCAGAGATTGCCCGCGCGGGTTTCCCCCAATAGTGGGTCCAAAACGGCCTGTAATTGCCGACCCTCGATCGAGGTTAACTCAAAGTCCTGTTGGCGGAAGTTAAAGCGCGAACGCAGATTGGTAAACGCCTCGGCCTGCCGAAGGTCAATGGTATTAAATCGACCTCGTCGTGAAAGACCGAAGAACACCCCCACGTTGACCAACAAACTCCACATCACCCCATGGGTCAGCGGATCGAGAAAGGTTACCCCCAATAATTTATAGGGCGACAACCACTCAAAGCCCCACGGACCGTTGATCATGAGTGGATGTGCCGGGCCCAAAAACGCGGGCCAAAGCAGGGTGTAAGCCCACACTAATATACCGAAGAACATCCCCCACAATACGCCGTTGCGATGCGCACCAGGCCAATATAAGCCCGCTACTACCGCAGGCATAAACTGCGCCGCCGCCGCGAAGCTGATCAAGCCCAACGAGGCCAGACCACCAGGCAATCGCAGTGAGGACTCCGCCCACCACGCTAGCACCATCACCAGAACAATGGTGATACGGCGCACCATACGCAGGTCGCCCGCCAAGCGACGGGGCAAATTACCGCGGCGACCCAGATTCAACAGTAAGGGCACCACCAGTTCGTTAGAAATCATGATGGATAGGGTGACACTGGCGACCACAATCATCCCCGTCGCCGCCGACAGACCGCCAATAAAGGCAATCGACGCTAAATGGTTCTCTCCTAAGAACATCGGCAGCTGTAAGACGTACAAATCGGGAGGCACGGATGTCCCGGCAAAAAATTGCGAACCCGCCACAGCGATGGGCATCACCATAACAGAAAATACCGCCAAATAGAGCGGAAAAGCCCAGCGCGCAGTGCGCATGTCGCGGCGAGTATGCGGCTCCACGACCATCACGTGAAACTGTCTTGGTAGGCATACAATGGCGACCATCGCCAACAGCGTTTGGGTAATAAAGGTTGAGCTAGGGAGCTTGTCAGTGGCGGAAAAATAATCCGAAATATTGGAGCTTGGGTTGGGCAACAAGCCCCAAGCCAGGACACCCACTGCAACAAAAGCTAGCAATTTCACCACCGACTCAATGGCGACTGCCGAGATCAAGCCCCGCATACGATTAGTACCGTCACTGACACGTGTCCCGAACAATATGGCAAACCACGCCATCACCAAGGCGCTAATAAAGCTAGTACCCGAACCCACCCGAAGCACCTCACCAGGAGGCGTATCGATGGCCGCCCAAGCCAAGGACACGGCGCGCAACTGCAAGGCAATGTAGGGGATGGTGCCGATCACAGCAATCAAGGTCACCATCGACGCCAACACTTGCCGTTTGCCATAGCGTGAGCCTACAAAATCAGCAATAGAAGTCACTTTGTTGCGGTTGCTAAAAATCAATAAGCGGCGCAGGAAGGGCCAACCGAGCAAGAACAACAAGATGGGCCCAAGGTAGATCGCAAAGTAGCTCCAACCATTGTTGGCTGCCATCCCCACGGCACCGAAGAATGTCCAAGACGTACAGTAAACTGCCAGCGACAAGGCGTAGACTGCCCGCCCCATCCAACGCGGCGGACGCTTCATCTTTTCAGCGCGAGCGGCGGCAATAAAAAGCCCCGCGGCGTAAATAAAGGCCAGTAGAATGAGCGAATTGGTCTGCATATATTGCAGCATGGTGCGAGGTCCTTATTTTTCTATGCCACTTTTATTGCACGCTTTATTGCACTTTAACACTAGCCTGCTCGGCTGCGCAGCCTATTTATAATTGCAAAATACGAAACAATATATTTCAAATATTTCATTTTACGCAACGACGCAAAGCCACTAAACTAGCGCCTGTTTTTAATACTGATCAATCGGAGTGCCCCATGGGACAAAATTACTTCAATACTCTGCCGCTACGTGTGCAGTTAGAAGAGCTCGGCAAATGCCGTTTTATGGACCAATCAGAATTCGCCAACGGTTGCGACTACCTGAAAGGCAAGAAAATTGTTGTGATCGGCTGTGGCGCACAAGGTTTAAACCAAGGCCTAAACATGCGCGACAGCGGCCTCGATGTCGCTTACGCTTTGCGCGCTGAAGCGATCGCTGAAAAGCGTCAATCATGGAAGAATGCCACCGACAACGGTTTTACCGTTGGTACTTATGAAGAGCTGATCCCCACGGCAGACGTGGTGATGAACCTGACACCTGACAAGCAACACAGTGCCGTCGTCAGTGCGGTCATGCCTTTGATGAAGGAAGGCGCATGCCTAGATTACGCGCACGGCTTCAACCTGGTGGAAGAGGGCATGCAGATCCGCAAAGACCTGACAGTCACCCTGATGTGCCCCAAATGCCCAGGCTCTGAAGTACGCGCCGAATACGTGCGTGGCTTTGGTGTACCGACCCTGATCGCCGTTCACCGTGAGAACGATCCTAAAGGTGAAGGCATGGACATCGCCAAAGCGCTGGCTTCTGCCACCGGCGGCGACCGCGCTGGCGTATTGGAGTCTTCGCCTATTGCGGAAGTAAAATCTGACCTAATGGGCGAACAAACCATCCTGTGCGGCATGCTGCAAACCGGCTCTATTTTGTGCTTCGACAAAATGATCGCTGAAGGCGTGGACGCAGGCTACGCTTCAAAACTGATCCAGTATGGTTGGGAAACCATCACTGAAGGCCTCAAGCACGGTGGCATCACCAACATGATGGACCGACTTTCGAACCCCGCTAAGATTGTTGCCTTTGAACTGGCGCAAGAACTGAAAGACATCATGCGCCCACTGTTTGAAAAGCACCAAGACGACATTATGTCGGGCGAATTCTCACGCACCATGATGGCTGACTGGGCCAACGACGATAAAAACCTCCTCACTTGGCGCGCCGCAACAGCGGAAACAGCCTTTGAGAAGACACCCTCTGGCGACGTAGAAATCAGTGAGCAAGAATACTACGACAACGGCATCTTGATGGTGGCTATGGTTAAAGCAGGCGTTGAACTGGCCTTTGAAACCATGGTGGCAGCAGGCATCGTGGAAGAGTCAGCGTACTACGAGTCACTGCACGAGACCCCACTGATTGCCAACACCATTGCGCGTAAGAAGTTGTATGAAATGAACGTAGTTATTTCAGACACCGCCGAATACGGCTGCTACCTGTTCGACCACGCCTGCCGCCCACTGTTGGCAGACTTCATGAAAAAAGTCGGTACCGACGTTATCGGCAAAGGCCTTGGCCTTGACGACCTCGGCGTTGACAACCGCAAACTGATTGAGGTCAATGCAGAAATTCGCTACCACCCCGTAGAGATCGTGGGCGAAGAATTGCGTGGCTACATGACAGCGATGAAGTCTATCGTTTAAGACGAAGACTCAATGCACAAAAAAGGCGCCAATGGCGCCTTTTTTGCTGTACACCTGTCTCGAGCGCTGCGCGCGTTCGCGACCCACAAAAGCCTGTAAAACCCCCTTTGGGTGACAGTGCGCAGCAATCGTCACAAATACTGCGATGAACTACTCGATCTCAATATCTCGATCGATGAAATCCTGTCGCTCGCCCGCCAACATCTCTCTCGAAATAATCAGCTGCATCACTTCACTGGAGCCGGCATAAATGCGACCTACGCGAATATCGGTATACATCCGTGAGATGGGATATTCGTCCATGTAGCCCGCGCCACCGTGCAACTGCACACAGGCATCGATACAACGGCAGGCAAATTCAGACGTAAGATATTTCGCCTTTGCTGCATCCACCGAGGTGAACTCCCCAGCATTGAACGATTCCACACAGCGATCAACGTATACCTGCAAGGCATCAGCTTCCGCCTGCAGTGCCGCCAATTTGAACTGGGTGTTTTGGAATTCGGCCAACGACTGACCAAACAACTTGCGCTGCTTAACGAAATCCACAGTGATATCCAAGGCTTTTTGGGCGCGGGTAATGTACTCAACCGTGCCCAGCAAACGCTCTTCAGCGAGACCTTCCATGAGGTAGTGCATACCCTTGCTCGGGTCACCTAATACGTTCGCCTTTGGCACCTTGACGTTGTTAAAGAACAACTCTGCCGTGTCTTGCGCCTTCTGACCCATTTTGACAAGGTTGCGGCCGCGCTCGAAGCCTTCCATACCTCGCTCAACGATGAACAAACCAATCTGCTTGGGGTTATTCGCCACATCAGACTTCGCCGCCACGATCACCACATCGGCGTTAATGCCATTAGAAATATAGGTTTTTGAGCCATTCAACACATAGTGATCACCCATATCTACAGCGGTGGTGCGCATACCTTTCAAATCACTCCCCGCGTCAGGCTCGGTCATACCGATCGCTAAAATGGTCTCGCCGCTCACACACTTAGGCAAAAAACGACGCTGCTGCTCTTCATTGCCAAAACGGGTGAAATAAGGCCCAACTAAACGACTGTGTAGGGTGGCGTACCAATCGCCAGTATGTGCGGAGATGTTCTCTTCGATAATAATTTGTTCGAAACGGAAGTCGTTGTCGCCCATACCACCAAATTCTTCACCCGGCCATACCATTAAAAACCCTTGTTCACCGGCCTTGCGGAATACTTCGCGATCGATGATACGATTTTGACGATAGGTTTCCATATTGGGCACCAAGTGCTCGTACAAAAACTTACGATAGGCCTCACGGAACATTTGTTGCTCTTCGGTGAAACGGCGTTTTAGCATGACTTACTCCTCAAATGTTGTCTTGACGCGATGTGATAGCCCCGATCAAGACAAATGTTTCTACAATGCGACTATTCTAAGCAAAGGACGTATCAATCATGAGCGTGATTTCGTGCCAAATTGACAACCATGTAGCCACTTTGACCTTGTCTAACCCCAAGGTGGGCAATGCCTTAGGCGAAGCTTTCTGGCGGGACCTCCCGAGTGTCGCCGCCGAACTGCAACAAAACCCCGATGTCCATGCAGTCGTCATTGTGGGTGAGGGCAAGCATTTTTGTGTAGGTATCGACCTACCCTTCGCGCAGGCCACTTTTCTCGGCCCAGCCAATGCAGAGCAGCGTGCGCAGCGCGTCGCCGCTATTGAAAACATGCAAGACGGTCTTCAGGCCATTGAAAAACTCGACGTCCCTGTGATTGCCGCCATCCATGGCGCTTGCATTGGCGCCGGTGTCGAGCTTGCCACCTGCGCCGACATTCGCCTTTGCACCCAAGACGCCGTCTTTGCACTGAAGGAAATTCAACTCGCGATCATTCCCGACCTTGGCGGACTGCAACGTTTGCCAAGGCAGCTTGCCGCAGGCATTGCGCGAGAACTCGCCTACACTGGCCGCAATTTCAGTGCAGCGGAGGCACTACAGTGGCAGTGGGTCAACAACACCTATGCTGATATCGACAGCCTCTACAGCGCCGCCCACACCTTGGCAGCAGAAATGGCCACCTACGCCCCACGCGCCATGCGGCATATCAAACGCAGCCTAGCAGACACCGCCATTGCCCAAGATATTGAAGATATGCGGGCGCTTATCGCCCCCCAACTCGACGAATGTATTTCCGTCGACATGGTGGAAATGCTCCGCGCCAACCAAGAAAAACGTCCTGCAACCTATACACCACGGCCGGTAAAATCACAGAAATAACTAACGCCTCCCAGTAATTTGAATTATATTTCAGGGATACGCCATGGGAGGCAATCACTATGAAAGGTGTCATTTTTAACGTTCTGGAAGAACTGGTCATTGAAACGAGCGGCATGGTCGCTTGGAATAATATTCTTGCGGCCGCGGGCAGCGATGGCATCTATACCTCCGGCGCGAGCTACGATGACGCCGAGTTATTTGCCCTGGTCGAACAGGTGTGCAAGGCGCTTGAGCTACCCGCTGAAACCGTCGTCGGCATATTTGGCGAATACCTCTTTGACCAACTGGATGCGCGCCACCCAGATTTTGTCGCCAACGCCCCCGACTTGCGCAGCTTTTTAATGAGTGTCGACACCGTGATTCACGGCGAAGTACTCAAACTGTATACCAACCCCAACCTACCGCGCTTTGACTACCAAAACCACGGCGATGGCCACTTGACCATGAACTATCGCTCTCCCCGCAAACTCTGTCTATTAGCTGAAGGCCTGATCCGCGGGGCAGCCAAACGCTATGACGCGCAAGTCAGCATCGAGCACAAGGTATGCATGCACCACGGCGCCGATCACTGCCAACTGGACGTGAGTATTAGCTAGTGAGTGACAACCGCCAGGACCCATTCGAAATTGCCTACCTCCGCGAGCGTAAAATCCGTCGCGCCGCCGAGCAGTTACTGGAAGATAAAACGCGAATGTTGCATCAGCGCAACCTGGAATTGAGCAAGACGAATGAGCAGCTAATGCAGCAACAGACTAGCATGCTAAAGCAAGAAAAACTTGCCACACTGGGTACCCTCGCCGCCGGTGTGGCACATGAGATCAACAACCCACTCGCCTTTGTTACCAGCAATATTTCAGCCTTAGAAGCCTACCATCACGCCTACCACGAACTGTTTAAATACGTTAAGGCCCTAAGGGAAAAGATGTCGTCCGACAAGGTAGACGCGCTCGATGAAGAGATTAAAAAACTCGATCTCGATTACCTAGATGAAGACCTTCCTATGCTCATGAATGAGACCTTAGAGGGACTAGAGCGGGTTAAAAAAATTGTCCTTAGCCTGCGTAACTTTGCTCGCTCACAAGAGGGTGAACGCGCCTTGAGCGACTTGAATGAGGGCATCCGCAGCACCTTGAGACTGGTACAGTCTGAAATCAAACAAGGTATTGAGGTCAAACTCAAACTCGAAGACCTACCTCTCGTACGCTGCAACCCCAGCGAAATCAACCAGGTCGTGCTCAACATTATTGTCAACGCCGCTCACGCCACCCGTGACCGCCCTAAGCCCTACATCTATATCAGTAGCAGCACCGACGAAAATAACGTCTACATTTCGATTGAAGATAACGGCAGCGGCATGAGCCAGCACACCATGGAAAACTTATTTATGCCGTTTTTTACTACCAAGCCTATCGGCGAAGGCACTGGAATGGGGATGGCTATCGCGCACAAAATCATCGAAGATCACGGCGGTGATTTGCAGGTGAGTTCAAATGAAGGGGTGGGTAGCCACTTTACACTGCGACTACCCATAACGTCAGATCAGTAGCAGGGCGTCCAAGCCAGCAAGCGCCAAAACAGCGCGCAGCATTAATTTAGAGCGCTTATCCATCGCGGCGTACTCCGCTTTTAAGTCACTCAGTTCATCGCGAAGCGCCTGGTGAGTTTTCTGCCACTGTGCATCCATCGCCGCCGCAGCCTGTTCCCACTGCGAATCCACCGCCTGGGCAGTTTGCGCCACTAATGCGCCAGCTGAAGCGGCGGCCGCATAGCGCGACGCGCGGCTCAAAAAATGTCGTCTATCCATCTTCTTCTCCCGATCGATAAGTCATTAGACCACAAAGCGAGCACAGGTTCACCGCTCCGTCTTATTCGATTTTTTCATAACCCAGCGACATACTGACGCGATACCTTTTGAGTTTATCCCTTGGCTTGATTATGATGCCCGACATGACTATAGCCCAAGACATTCTCAATGCCGAACGCCGTGTTAGCCTGGCGCTTAATTCGTTAACGTTTGCCCAACCCGTGACCCACGTTTACAACCCGCTCGACTACGCCCATCGCCCCCACGGTGAATATGTTGCACGCTTCGCTCACACGGGTGTCGAGGCGCTATTTCTCGGTATGAACCCAGGCCCCTTCGGCATGGCCCAAACCGGGGTTCCCTTTGGTGAAATCGAACATGTACGCGACTGGATGGGCATTAATGAGGCCGTAGATCAGCCCGAGCATCTTCACCCCAAGCGCCCAGTGGAAGGCTTTGCTTGCCGTCGCAGCGAAGTCAGCGGACGACGCGTATGGTCATGGGCAAAAGCCCACTACCCTCACGCAGCAGATTTCTTTCAGCGCTTTTATGTTCACAACTATTGCCCGCTGGTTTTCATGGCCGAAAGCGGTCGCAACATCACTCCCGATAAACTTCAAAAAGAAGAACGCGATGCTGTTTATCAATACTGCGACGACCTGTTGGCAGAGCTGATAGCGATCATCAAACCCCAGCGTCTGGTAGGTGTAGGAGGCTTTGCAGAAGCCGCTGCCAAACGCGTGGCAGGCGACAGCCTCCCAGTGCATCGCATTCTTCACCCCTCGCCAGCTAGCCCGGCGGCCAACCGTGATTGGCGCGGCACGATTGAAAAAGAACTCAGCGCCATAGGAATCTCATTGTAGGCCCTGTGTCGCAGAGACTGCTTACAGTGACATTGCGCAGCAATCGTCACGAGTGCTCAACGCAGAAATTATTGCGCTACCCCAATCACTTAGTGCTATGCTGCAGAAAAACGAATAAAAGCCTATGTCATTAATGAACTACAGCCTCAGGGACTTGAGCCAAAACATACAGGGCAATCTCTACGGTGGCTTAACCGCTGGCATTATTGCTCTCCCCCTCGCGCTTGCGTTTGGTATTTCCTCTGGACTTGGTCCGTTAGCCGGTCTCTACGGCGCGGCGATCGTCGGCCTTTTTGCCGCCATTTTCGGTGGCACGCCATCGCAAATTTCCGGCCCGACCGGCCCCATGACAGTGGTCATGACGGGACTCATCGCACAGTTTTTAAGTCACTACCCGCAAAATGGACTCGCCCTCGCTTTCACCACCGTCATGCTCGGCGGATTACTGCAAATCGTTATGGGGCTGCTCAAACTCGGTCGCTATATCATCATGGTGCCCTACCCTGTGATATCGGGTTTCATGAGCGGCGTCGGCGCCATTATCATTCTGTTGCAGATCGCCCCGCTTATCGGCCACCCGGCCAGTGGCAATGTCCCCTCTGCACTGCTCGCACTGCCTCCACAAGTCATGCATATTTCGTGGCCAGACGCCGCCATGGGTGCAGCGACTCTACTGATATTGATGACGTGGCCGGCACACCTTAAACGGCTCATTCCCGCCGCCATTGTTGCCATGGTGCTTATCAGTATCGCTGGCTATGTTTTACTGCCCGCCAATAGCTACCCAGTGATTGGCCAGATTCCCAGCGGCTTACCCGAATGGCATTGGCCTGAACTTCAACTCACCGCGGTTAAAGA
>JBEAQQ010000222.1:0-8500 GCA_041163785.1 Pseudomonadota bacterium | reverse complement strand
CGGTCAACCGAGCGTAGTTCTCTGTCGACCATCTTTTCATTTAGTTCCACCTTGTTGGCCGCCACTTCTGCACGAAGCGCTTTTAATTCGTCGAGAATATAGCGTTCCATCAAGGGTTTTTTCAGCTCTTGCTTGAGAGCCTCTTCGTTGGCATCTTGGGCGCTTGCGAGGGGGGCGCATAATAAGCTCAAGGCAAGCGTCAGCAGGGGGATTAATTTGAACATGGGTGGCGGTCTCATACGGGTTCTAATACGCCTATGCTAGGGCAAATGTGCTCGATTCACCAGTGCAGAATTACTCGCCTCAGTAATAAAAAAACGGCATAGACAAACCCTTGATAACTCTGGTTTTAATCGGCTTAAACTGGAATAATGGCAGTTTTGTGACGAGACAGGCATGCCAACGCCACTAATAACCCGCGCCGGATACGATGCGTTGAGAAAAGAGCTCGATTATTTGTGGCGCGAGGAGCGTCCAGATGTGACCAAGAAAGTCACTTGGGCGGCCTCGCTAGGTGATCGTAGTGAGAACGCCGATTATCAGTACAATAAACGTCGCTTGCGCGAAATTGACCGGCGTGTGCGATATTTGCGCAAGGGTTTAGAAAATTTAAAAGTCGTGGATTTTCACCCCAGTCAGCGCGGCAAGGTATTTTTTGGCGCGTGGGTCACCATTGAAAACGACGCTGGCGAGCAAAAGCGTTTTCGCATTGTGGGTTACGACGAGATTTTTGACCGCAAAGATTATATTTCGGTGGATTCACCCATGGCGCGTGCGTTGATTAAGCACCAGGTAGACGACGAAGTGATTGTCCGTACAGAAGCTGGGCAGTTCACCTGGTATGTGGTCGCCATTGAATACGAGGAGCAGGGCAATGAAAACTAGGTTGTTGCTGGCGGTTTCACTGTTGCTCGGCTTGGTAAATAGCACCTATGCGGCAATAAATTTTGATCAATGGCATGGGCAATGGAAGCAGGGCGGCCTTATATGGGGTTATCTGGAGCCCGGGACGGTATTAAAAGTCGATGGCGAAACTATCGATCAAAGCTCAGATGGATTGTTTGTGTTCGGTTTCGGCCGCGATGCTGCCGCGCAAGTGGAATTGGCCCTATGGCGTGGTGACCAGGCCTTGGCGGTGGCGTTAGTCGACGTCGAGCCGCAAGAATATCGAATTCAGCGGGTGGAAGGTGTGCCGCAGCGCACGGTGACCCCTAGCGAAGAGCACATGGCGCGTATTCGTCGCGAGGCTGCTTTGGTCTCAAATGCCCGCGCTAGCAGTATTCCCGAGGCATTGTTCATCGAGCCCTTCGTTTGGCCAACACAAGGGCCAATAACAGGTGTGTTTGGAAGTCAGCGCGTCTATAATGGCGTCCCCGGTCGCCCACACTACGGTGTGGATGTGGGTGTGCCCAAGGGTACGGCGGTGCTCGCGCCAGCCAAGGGCGTGGTAGCACTGGCAGAAAACGATTTGTTCTACTCGGGTGGAACCATCATTATTGATCACGGCATGGGCGTGTTTTCATCGTTGCTGCATCTGAGCAAGGTCGACGTAGTGGTCGGCCAAACCCTTGCCCAGGGTGAAAAAATTGGCGAAGTGGGGGCTACCGGTCGCGCGACCGGCCCGCATTTAGATTGGCGAATGAATTGGCGTAATACGCGTATCGACCCGTTGTTAATTGTTGGGCCGATGCCTGAACAGCCACCTACAAGGTAGCGACATGGATAAGAAATTATTACAGATTTTAGTGTGCCCCGTCAGCAAGGCACCCCTGCAATACGATGCGACTAACAACGAGCTAGTCTGCGTAGCTAGCGGTCTTGCGTACCCGATTCGAGACGATATTCCCGTCATGCTAGAGTCCGAGGCGCGCCCCTTGAGCAGCGATGAAAAAGAGCAGTGGAGAAAGGCATGAGCGATACCATTTTTGGCAAAATTATCGCTGGAGAAATTCCCGCGCCTAAGGTTTACGAGGATGAGCATTGCATCGTCATCAATGATATTCAGCCGCAGGCACCAGTGCATATGCTGGTGATTCCCCGCAAACCTATTCCCCGTTTAGTCGATACCACACAAGAGGATCAGGCCTTGTTGGGGCACCTTATGCTGGTCGCTCGCCAGATGGCTGACGAGCAAGGTATCGGCGAGGGCTTTCGGCTCGTCGTCAACAACGGCCAGGGCGGCGGTCAAACCGTATTCCACTTACATGTTCATGTCATGGGCGGCAAAGCCATGGCTGAAAGTACAATGATTTAAACCACAGGAGTGTGCTAATGAGCAGCGCAGTGATGACCAGCGCAGAAATCCGTGAAGCGTTTTTGAGCTTCTTTGAAAAGAAAGGCCACACCCGTGTGGCGAGTTCCCCGCTGGTTCCCGGTAACGACCCAACACTGTTGTTTACCAATGCCGGTATGGTGCAATTTAAAGATGTATTTCTTGGCACCGACAAGCGCAACTACAGCCGTGCGGTTTCCTCGCAGCGCTGTGTTAGGGCAGGTGGTAAACACAACGACCTCGAAAACGTTGGCTACACCGCGCGTCACCACACGTTCTTTGAAATGTTGGGTAACTTCTCTTTTGGCGACTACTTCAAAGAGGACGCTATCCTATTTGCTTGGGAGTTTTTGACATCGGCCGAGTGGCTGAATATTCCCGCGGACAAGCTTACCGCGACCGTCTATATTGACGACGACGAGGCCTTTGCTATCTGGCGTGACAAAGTCGGTCTTCCTGAGGATCGCATTATACGCATCGGCGACAAAGGTGGTGTGAAGTACAACTCCGACAACTTCTGGTCGATGGGCGACACCGGTCCCTGCGGTCCCTGTTCTGAAATTTTCTACGACCACGGCGCCGATATTTGGGGCGGCCCTCCAGGCAGCCCAGAGGAAGACGGCGACCGCTTCATTGAAATCTGGAATAACGTTTTCATGCAGTTTAACCGCAGTGCCGATGGTGTCATGGCGTCATTGCCGGCGCCCTCTGTCGACACAGGTATGGGCTTGGAGCGCATCTCGGCGGTATTGCAGCACGTGCACAGCAACTACGAGATTGACCTGTTCCAACACCTTTTGGCCGCCGCTCAGCAGGCGACAGGCGCGCAAGACAGTGACGACAAATCGCTGCGCGTGATTGCCGACCATATTCGCTCCTGTGCCTTCTTGATTGTCGATGGTGTGTTGCCTGGCAACGAAGGCCGAGGCTACGTATTGCGCCGCATTATGCGCCGCGCTATTCGCCACGGTAACAAGCTGGGTGCAAAGGGCGCCTTTTTCTACCGTTTGGTCGCGGCACTGGTGGAAGTGATGGGCGAAGCCTACCCCGAACTGGCGCAACAACAAGCTGCGATTGAAAAAGTAATCCTGGCGGAAGAAGAGCAGTTCGCTAAAACGCTCGATAAGGGTATGGCGATTCTCAACGACGCACTCGCGAATTTGAAGGGTAAGGTGATCCCCGGTGAGGTGGTGTTCCGTCTGTATGACACCTACGGCTTCCCCACGGATTTGACCAATGACATCGCCCGTGAGCGTGACTTGGATATCGATTTGGACGGTTATGAAGCGTGCATGGCCGAGCAGCGCAAACGCTCTCAAGAGGCCGGCAGCTTCTCGGTCGACTACAACGACAACGTCAGCATTCCAGGTAAAACAGCCTTTACGGGCTACAGCGAAACTGAGGCCGTGGCCAATGTCACTTACATTCTGGCCGGTGGCGATAGTGCGGAAGCTTTGGCAGAGGGGCAGCAGGGAATTGTCGTGTTAGACACAACACCATTTTATGGTGAGTCGGGCGGTCAGGTAGGTGATACCGGATATATTATAACTGGCAACGGCCGCATGGAAGTTCGCAATACCACCAAGCATGGTGATAACCACCTTCACCACGTTTTGGTGACGCAGGGTTCTGTGGCTGTGGGCGAGAAAGTCGAGGCCCATATCGACAATACTCTGCGCAGTCGTATCCGCGCCAACCACTCGGCGACGCACTTATTGCATGCCGCCTTGCGCAACGTGCTAGGTGATCACGTGGCACAGAAGGGCTCCTTGGTCGACGCCGATAAATTGCGTTTCGATTTCTCTCACTACGAGGGTGTTAGTGCGGCGCAACTGGCGACAATTGAGCGCGAAGTGAACCAGCAAATTCTCGCCAATAGCGCCGTAGATACTGTCGTGACAGACATGGAAGATGCCCGCGAGCGTGGCGCTATGGCGCTGTTCGGTGAAAAATACGGTGAAAAAGTTCGCGTGTTAAGCATGGGTGAAGGCTACTCGGTGGAGCTGTGCGGTGGTACCCATGTGTCCCGCACCGGCGATATTGGTCTTATGCGGATTACCTCTGAGGCCGGTATTTCCTCGGGTGTGCGTCGAATTGAGGCGGTGACAAACCAGGGCGCACTCGCCTTGTTCGATCGATTGCGCGACACCGTGGCTAATGTCTGTGGTCAAGTGAAGGGCAATAGTGACAACGTGGTGGAAAAAATCTCGGCGTTGCGCCAAGAAAACCGCGATCTTGAAAAAGAAATTGCGCGCCTGAAAGCGAAGTTGGCTTCCGGCGCAGGTAGCGATATAACCGCCGAAGCGATTGAGCTGAATGGTGTTAAATTGCTAGCAAAACAGCTCGACGACGCGGATCCCAAAACACTGCGCGACACTGCCGATCAGGTTAAGAACAAGATCGGTAGCGGTGTTGTTGTGTTGGCCACCGTGGCAGACGACAAAGTGGCCATGGTGACAGGCGTGACGAAGGACCTGACCGATCGTGTAAAAGCGGGTGAGCTTATGGCGCATCTGGCGGCGCAGGTGGGCGGAAAGGGCGGTGGCCGCCCTGATATGGCGCAGGGCGGCGGTACAGATACAGCAGCGTTGGCCGGTGCTTTGAGTTCGGTGTCGGATTGGGTGGCTGATAAACTCGGCTAAAAGGCCCTTTAATCCTTTTCATTAAGGCGTGTCAATGGTAAATTGCGCGCCTTTCTTTTTTGACGATGGAGCGAAAGCAAAGCCCATGAGTTTAATCGTACAAAAGTTCGGTGGTACCTCGGTAGGTAGTGTTGAACGTATCGAAGCCGTTGCGGACAAAGTCGCCGGTTTTGTCGACGCGGGACACCAAGTTGTGGTGGTCGTGTCTGCGATGAGCGGCGAAACGAATAAGTTGATTGCCCTGGCAAATGAGATTATGGATGCGCCCACCCCACGTGAGATGGATGTGTTGGTGTCTACCGGTGAGCAAGTGACTACCGCCTTACTCGCTATGGCATTGCACAAGCGCGGCCGTATGGCTAAGTCATACAATGGCTCACAGGTGCGCATCTTAACGGATGATTCGCATATGAAAGCGCGTATTCGCGAAATCGACGATCACAAAATTCGTGCGGACTTGGATGCGGGCAATGTTGTGATTGTGGCGGGCTTCCAGGGTGTCGATGATAACGGCAATATCACGACATTAGGTCGCGGTGGCTCTGACACGACGGGTGTGGCATTGGCTGCGGCGTTAAAAGCAGACGAATGCCAGATTTATACCGACGTAGATGGCGTTTATACCACAGATCCCCGTGTAGTGGACTGCGCGCGTCGTCTCGAAAAAATTACTTTCGAAGAAATGTTGGAAATGGCCAGCCTTGGTTCAAAAGTTTTACAAATTCGCTCAGTCGAATTTGCCGGTAAATATAAAGTTCCCCTGCGTGTCTTGTCTTCATTCAAAGACGGCCCAGGTACCTTAATCAGCGTAGAGGATGAATCCGAAATGGAAGCACCAGCAGTTGCAGGCATTGCATTTAACCGCGACGAAGCAAAAGTTACCGTCTTGGGTGTACCCGATGAGCCGGGTGTGGCGTATAAAGTTTTAGGCCCCGTCAGCGAAGCGAATATCGAAGTCGATGTGATCGTACAAAACGTCGCGAACGACGCTACAACGGACTTTACTTTTACCGTGCACCGCAACGACCTGAAGCGCGCTGAAGCAATTGTGCGCGAATCAGCTAAAAACTTGGGTGCTCGCGAAGTACTGACCGACGGCAAAATCGCCAAGGTATCTATCGTTGGCGTTGGTATGCGTTCTCACGCGGGCATTGCCGCGACAATGTTCCGTGCCTTGGCCGATGTAGGTGTCAATATTCAGTTGATTACCACCTCAGAAATTAAAATTTCTGTGGTCATTGACGAGAAATACTTAGAGCTTGCTGTACGTACATTACACACAGCATTTGATTTGGATAAAACTGACGACGAATAACACGGCAGTTTTAAAAGGGTGTGCTATGCTTTTCGAGTAAAGGATGCCCCGGCAAAGGAATAGGAAATTACGATGCTTATCTTAACCCGTAGAATTGGTGAGACCCTGATGGTTGGCGACGAAGTCACAGTGACCGTGCTCGGCGTCAAAGGAAACCAGGTTCGTCTAGGCGTAAATGCTCCTAAAGATGTTGCAGTTCACCGTGAAGAAATCTACCAGAGAATTCTCAACGAAAAATCTGACGATTTCGACGATAAAGCGTAGTTTTACTCTTTAAACTGGGCGTTATTTCTGTATAATGCCGCCCTGTTCGGTGAAGTGGGTGAGTGGCTGAAACCACACCCCTGCTAAGGGTGCATACCTTAACCGGTATCGAGGGTTCGAATCCCTCCTTCACCGCCATCTCACGGCCTCAAAAGGCCTCTCTAACCCTTGTGTAGTCTGACGTTTAACCGCAGCTACACAGGAGTTGGTAGATGTTTCTGAAGAACCTGACAGATCCAAACTACAAAGTTAATCCCCGTTATACCTATCAAAAGAACGATGTTTACTACTTTGTTCGTAAAGTTCCTAAAGATTTACAACGTTATTACACAAGGCCTCGTATCGTTCAGTCGCTTAGAACTAAGTCATACATGGCCGCAAAAGCATCAGCAAGGCTCTTAGCATCTAAACTGGACGATTATTGGTTGGGCCTAAGGCTTAAAGAGATAGAAGTCCCTTGTCCGCACTTGATCATTGGCCGTGCTAGAGAAAACTCTCCTGCATTGATTGATGTCACTGAGTCGCTTGATCTGTACCTATCCATCAAAGGTCACGGTCGTCAGGATATGTTTTTCAATACAACACGTCGGAATATAGGCTATCTGACAGATTGCTTAGGTAATCATCCTCTAAATCATTACAGCACTGCTGATGCTGCAGTTCTGAGGCAATGGCTACAGGACAAGGGTTTAAGCAATAGTTCTGTTCAACGGACATTTGGCGTCATCAAGGCAGTCATCAACTTTGCTATTAATGAGCATGGTTTAGAGATAAAGAACCCATTTGCAAATGTTTACCTACCTACAGCGTACGATAAGAAGCAGCGTCATCCTTTAAAACCAGAACAGCTAAAAGCTCTTCAGCGTTCTTGTTACGATATAGATGATGATATAAGGCATTTAGTTGCTCTGATTAGTGATACTGGCTTACGGCTAGCTGAGGCAGCAGGATTGTTGGTTGAGGACTTAGTCACTGATTGTGAGCATCCACATATTGTTGTCAGGCCATATGAGCATCGGTCATTGAAAACTCAGTCCAGTGCTAGAACTGTCCCTTTAGTGGGTGCAGCACTGTGGGCAGCTAACAGGGTAAAAGCTACTTCAAACAGTGTTTACTGCTTCCCTAGATATAACAAATCATCTAGTACCAATAGCAACTCAGCTAGCGCAGCTATTAATAAGTGGATCAAAACAATTGCAGGACCATTGGCATTGGTTCACGGTATGCGTCATAGCTTCAGGGATAGGTTACGAGCTGTAGAAGCGCCATTAGATATGATTGATCAGTTAGGTGGTTGGTCTTTGCAGTCAGTGGGGCAGGGATATGGTGAAGGCTATCAATTACAGCAGACAACAATATGGTTGCGTAAGATACAGATTTAGACGCGTTACCAACTCCTGTGTAGCTGCGGTTAAACGTCAGACTACACAAGGGTTAGAGAGGCCTTTTGAGGCCGTGAGATGGCGGTGAAGGAGAACGTCACGCCCTATCGTCAGCGCCATATGACCTGTGCAGTCTTTGTAAATCATATAGTTACAGACAACCAGTTTGTCGTCAAGGGATGCAAAAGTTCTACCATTGGTACTACCTCAGCGATATACCTCTCGTGACCACCGCAGCCACCTATGTTTCACCACGAGTTTACATAGGGGGTACGGTCTTCCCTAAGTGGCGGGGGTAGGAACTAACGTTATTAATACCAGTTGTACCCGTCCAGATACATTAGAAGGTAATTGCAAAAGGAAGCAGTGTGTGAGGCGCTGTAGCAGCCTTTGGCGACGTTTAGCTATTTAATTTGTACAATTAACGATCATTTTTGAGTGCCCGCAGAAGTTCCTGAGAAGCCGTATGAGCGATGCTGCACGTAGATGCAATAATTGCCTGAAGGGCTTATGAATACTGTTGTGCTAGGTTGTTTCCCGTAATGGAGAGCTAGGGAGCTTTGGTGGGTCTATAGAATACATGAAGAAAGACCATTAATTTAATAATCTTTAATTGGTGAGTCCC
>JBEAQQ010000221.1:0-6776 GCA_041163785.1 Pseudomonadota bacterium | reverse complement strand
TTCGCTTTCAATGAGAGACAGCTTTTAACTAGCCAAAAATCCATCAACCTGCTTAGCAATCCCTTCGCTGTCGAGCTGACAAATCGCCAATAGTTCGGCGGGCTTGCCGTGGTCGATGAAGCGATCGGGGATGCCGATCTGAAGCAGTGGATTTGCGAAGTGGCGCTGGCGAAGATATTCGCTAACCGCGCTGCCCGCACCGCCCATGACGGCATTCTCTTCTACGCTAATAAGCCGGAAGCCCTCGGTCGCTAGGCGGTCGATCAGGTCGGTGTCGAGGGGTTTTACCCAGCGCATGTCGTATAGGTCGGCATCGTATTGTTCGGCCGCTTGCTGGCATTGCTGCAGTAAGGTACCAAAGGCGAGAATGGCGACTTTGTTTTTACCCTCGCGCACTTGCTTGGCGCGGCCAATATCTACCACTTCGAGCGAGGGGAGGGTGTCGATACCCGAACCTGTACCTCGGGGGTAACGGACGGCGGCGGGGCCTTGGTATTCGTAGGCGGTTTGTAGTAACAGGCGGGTTTCGCGCTCGTCGGAAGGTGCTGCGACAATCATGTTGGGAATGCAGCGCAGGTAACTTAAGTCAAAGCTACCCGCGTGCGTTGGACCGTCTTCGCCAACCAAGCCTGCGCGGTCGATCGCAAAGGTGACATCGAGGTTTTGAATCGCCACATCGTGTACTAGCTGGTCGTAACCGCGTTGTAAGAAGGTTGAGTAGATTGCCACCACAGGCTTGCTGCCATCGCATGCCATGCCTGCGCCCAGGGTCACCGCGTGCTGTTCGGCAATGGCGACATCGAAGAAGCGCGTCGGGAAGCGTTCGGCGAATTCCACCATGCCTGAACCTTCTGTCATGGCAGGGGTAATGCCCACCAATCGCGGGTCTTGCAGTGCGGCGTCGCACAGCCACTGGCCGAAGATATCCTGGAACTTGGGTAATTTGGGCGCGCTGCTATTTTTGGGGGCGATTTTATTCAAGGCGTGGTAGCCAATAGGGTCCGCTTCGGCGAGTTTGAAACCTTTGCCTTTACGGGTTTGAATATGCAGCAGCTGTGGGCCTTCAAGGGCTTGCATGTTGCCAATGGTGAACAGCAAATCCTCGATGTTGTGGCCGTCGATAGGGCCTATGTAGTGAAAGCCCAGTTCTTCAAACAGGGTACCCGGGGCAACCATACCCTTGATGTGTTCTTCTGTGCGTCGCGCCAGTGCGCGAACCGTTGGGGCGCTGGACAGTACCTTTTTTCCACCTTCGCGGATCTGGGTGTAGAACTTACTTGCCCAGATCTTGGCAAAATACGAGGCTAGGCCGCCGGCATTGTGTGAAATTGACATCTGGTTGTCGTTCAAAATAACCAGTAGGTTGGCCTTGGTGTGGGCAGCGTGTGTGAGCGCCTCAAAGGCCATTCCCCCAGTCATTGCACCATCGCCAATCACGGCGACAGCGTGGCGTTTAATACCTTGTTGACGCGCCGCTAGGGCCATGCCAAGCGCGGCAGAAATACTGGTGCTGGAATGACCCACGCCAAAGGTGTCGTAGTCGCTTTCCGTACGTTTGGGAAAACCAGCTAGGCCGCCGAGTTGACGCATACTGAGCATCGCTTCGCGGCGCCCCGTAAGGATTTTATGGGGGTAGCATTGGTGACCCACGTCCCACACGATGCGATCATCGGGGGTGTTGAAAATATAGTGTAGGGCGATGGTGAGTTCGACCACGCCCAGGCCAGCCCCGAAGTGACCGCCCGATTGACCGACGCTGTATAGCAGAAATTCGCGCAATTCCTTCGCCACTTGGGGAAGCTGTTGCTTCGACAGCGCACGCAAATCTGCCGGGGACTCAATAGTGTCCAGCAGAGGGGTGGCCGGGCGTTGTTCTGGAATGGCGTCAAACATAGTGTCGGTCATGAATAAAAAGACTAATTCTAACGTACTTTCGTGCATTCGCCCACGTTGATGTAGGGGATTTAGTGCCTTCTTTGCACAATGTAGTCAGCGAGTTGGGTGAGTGTCTCGGCGCCTTTGAATGGCGCGAGCGAAGATAATGCAATGCTATGCTGCGTTTGCAGGGCTTGCAGCGCACCATCTAGACCCAAGAAGCGTGGGTAGGTCGCTTTGTTGGCATCGCTGTCGGAGTTTTGAGGTTTGCCAAGTTCTTCGGTGGTGGCGGTGATATCCAAAATATCGTCTTGAATCTGGAATGCCAGGCCGATGGCTTTGCCAAAGGTGCTAAGTGCCTCGAGTTGTTCTGTTGTCGCCCCGGCTGACATGCCGCCAAGTGCCAGCGATGCCGAAATAAGCGCACCGGTTTTATCACCGTGCATAGCCTGTAGAGCTTCTAAGCTGACAATTTGATTGGTGGCGGCCTGGTCAATGGCTTGGCCGTCGACCATGCGGCGTGCTGCGCGGGCGAGCACACTGACCGCTTGCATCGGCAAGCCACTGCGCGCGATCGCTTCAAAGGCCATCGCCTGAAGGGCGTCTCCCGCCAGAATCGCGGTGGCTTCGTCGAAGGCAATGTGGCAGGTCGGACGGTTGCGGCGCAGGTCGTCGTCGTCCATGGCGGGTAGATCATCGTGAATGAGCGAATAGGCGTGGATGCATTCCACGGCCACCGCGGCCCAATCGGCAGTATTGTCGTTGCCGCGCCCTATGGCTTCTGCGGCAGCGTAAACAAGCATGGGGCGGACGCGTTTACCAGGCGCGAGCAAGCTGTAGCGTATCGCCGCGAGCAAGCGTGTTTCTTCGCCGTTAATGGAGGCGAGGTAGTCGTCTAAAAAGGTGTTGAGCGCATGCTGAACACGCACTTGGCAAGCGCTGAGTTTGTCGCTAAAAGGGCGTGTCACTAGGGTCGTCCTGAGCGAAGGGCTGCTCAACGGGTTTGCCGTTTTCCTGCAGTAGCAAGTTGACGCGTTGCTCGGCTTTGTCGAGTGCCGTTTGGCAGGCGCGCGTCAGGGCAACACCTTTTTCAAAGGCTTGCAGTGACTCTTCTAGGCCCAAATCGCCCTTTTCCATCGCCTCGACTAAGGCTTCGAGTTGTTTGAGCGATTTTTCAAAATCGAGAGCTTGGTTTTCTTCACTCATTGCGGATCCTCACGTGAGGGCAGAACATTAACCGAGCAGCGTCGACGGGTCAATTCAGATATCGCAAAACTTGCCGATAGCATGGGAAGGTTTGTCATCTATTCCATGCGCAAGGAGATCCTGTGGATTTAGCAACGCTTATCGGTCTGCTCGGTGGTTTTGCCATTGTGACAATGGCTATGTTCCTTTCCAGTAATGGTGTGCTGGGCATGTTCGGTGACGTGACCTCGGTATTGATCGTGTTGGTGGGTACGCTTTTAGTCACCATGGCGAACTTTGGGTTATCGCAATTCCTTGGGGCTATCAAGGTGGCGGGCAAAGCCTTTGTGGTAAAAACCTTGGATCCGATCGAGTTGATAGCCGAAATGGTGGAACTTGCCGATGCCTCGCGCAAGGGCG
Organism: Pseudomonadota bacterium; assembly: GCA_041163785.1. Classification (GTDB taxonomy): domain Bacteria; phylum Pseudomonadota; class Gammaproteobacteria; order Pseudomonadales; family JAHEIH01; genus JAHEIH01. The sequence goes on along the minus strand of JBEAQQ010000221.1, from coordinate 3,296 downwards.
GCTTGTTAACCCTCGAGGGCAAGGAGGTCAGCAACGATTTTCTGGCCTACGGCATTCAGCTTTTGGTCGATGGGCATGATGCCACGGTGGTGAAGAACCTATTGGAAACCGATCTTTATCAAACCGTGGACCGCCACGACAGCGGGGTGAAGATTTTTCGCGTGATGGCGGATCTGGCGCCAGCGATGGGTATGATCGGGACGTTAGTCGGGCTGGTGGCCATGCTCTCTAATATGGATGATCCGAAAGCCATTGGCCCGGCGATGGCGGTGTCCTTGCTCACCACGCTTTACGGCGCTGTCATTGCCAACATGGTGGCCATACCCATGGCAAACAAGTTGGAGCTGCGTTCCAAGGAAGAGGCGCTCAGCAAAGGTATGATGATCGATGGTCTACTCGGTATTCAGGCCGGTCAAAACCCCAAAATCATCGACGCCATGCTGCGTAACTACCTGCCCACTAGCAAGCGTGCTAACGAGGAAGAGTAATGGCCGGGAAGGACGATTGTAAATGCCCGCCCGCCGGTTTGCCGGGATGGATGGGGACCTTTGCTGATCTGATGTCGCTGTTGATGTGCTTCTTTGTGCTGTTGCTGTCTTTTTCTGAGATGGATGCCATGAAATTCAAGCGGCTGGCTGGCTCGTTAAAAATGGCCTTTGGCGTGCAGGCACAGGTCAGGGCGGTGGACCCTCCTAAGGGAACGTCGGTGGTCGCGCGTGAGTTTTCGCCGGGTCGCCCAGAGCCGACACCGATTAATGAGATTTGGCAGAAAACCGACAGTAACCTCGATCCCACGCTGGACTTTGAATGCTCGCAGGACATCGACGCCGAGCAAGGGCGCCGCGATGACGAGGCGGGCGTTCAAACCCAGCTACTCGCTAAGCAGCGAGACGATATACGGGCCAAGTTGGAGGCGTTGGTTAAGCAGACCCAGCAAGACGCAATGGAGTTGGCTCAGGCACTCATGACTCAGATATCGAGTGGCGAGGTCGAGATAGAGACCCGAGGCCGCAAGATCATTGTGCGCATCAAAGAGAAGGGCTCATTCGCCAGTGGTTCGGCGGAACTAGCACCGGAGTATCGCGAGGTGTTGAGCAATGTGGGGAATGTGCTCGTCGACCAGCCAGGAGCCATTTCTATACAGGGGCATACCGATGACATCCCTATTAATACCGCACGCTTTCGCTCTAACTGGGATTTAAGTAGTGCGCGCGCGTCCTCCGTAGCGATGGAGTTGTTGCGTTCTAAGCGGCTTTCGCCCCTGCGAATGGCGGTGACAGGCTTGGCCGATACACGACCACTCGTGGCCAACGACAGTGTGGAGCACCGCGCTGAGAATCGCCGGGTCGAAATCGTTATTCAACAGGGCTTGGGTGATGTGGCGCAGGCCGATGTTGATCTGTTGCGTCGGGATGCGCCGGATGTGTTGCGCAACTTAGAGATTGAGAGTCGACCGCGCTTCGAACTAAGTCCACGCGATGTCTTTTAAACTAGGCTTAAGCGTTTTACAGTTGAAGCTATAGAGAATGCCCATTACACTGCGTTTTTGCGCAGAGTATCCCTATGATTACCGATTTACATCTCAATAACATGGCCATTTCATCGGTGATTCAAAGCGCCGTTGCACCGGTGTTTTTACTGGCGGGTATTGCGGCCTTATTGGGCGTCATGACGACCCGTTTGGGACGTATTATCGATCGCAGTCGACGCCTGCACAGCAATGAGCGTAAACGTCTCACGGACCTGCAACTACAAATCCTCGATGCCGAGTTGTCGAGCCTTGAAAAACGAGGCCACTCGATCAATAAGGCTATAACCTTTGCCACCAGCAGTGCGCTGATGGTGTGCGTGGTGATTATTACTATTTTTGCTAGTCACTTTCTAAGCACACCCTTGGGCGAGGTTATTGCCGGCTTGTTCGTGCTGTGCATGCTGACCTTGATCATGGCACTTATTACTTTCCTGCGCGAGGTGACGGAGGCGGCTAGTGCAATGCGTCAAGGTTTGGTTCAAGCCGAACGCTTTCTTAGCAGAGACAGCGAATAGTACATTTTTTGTGCATTCGTATTCACGACGTGTGTCATGGAATTGTCATCATTCGTGTCCGAAAATACCCCATGTTTGGATGATGACCAGGGAGTAGATATCCATGTTGAGCAAGAAATTTTTTAAAACCAAGCCAGAAACTGAAGTGGTATTTGAGTTCTCACGCGACGACGTGACTTCGGCAAAATTGGCCGGCGATTTTAATGGTTGGACACCTGAAGAAATGAAATTCGACAAGAAATCGGGTTCTTTCAAATTGAAACTGCGTTTGCCAACCGAAGCGGAATACCAGTTCAAGTATTTGTTAAACGATGCTGAATGGGAAAATGATTACGCGGCGGATGCCTACATCCCCAACGATCAAGGCACTGAAAACTCGGTGGTCGTAACAAAAGCGGCTTAAACGCGATTTTTTAAGCACGCCACAAAAGGACGAGTAACCGTGTTATTAGTCCTTTTTTTGCCCGCTAAGCGATTGACTCTGCGGCATTTAGGGCTATAGTTCAGACTATAAATAAACGTTTGGATCCAACTATGACCGACTCGTTAGTGGCTAGAATTCTTTGTGTAGATGACGAAGTAGAGGTGTTGTACGCCCTTAAGCGTCTGCTGCGCAGTTCTGACTTCATTGTTGATTTGGCCTCCGATCCTGACCAAGCCCTCGACATGGTCATGCACAACCACTACGACCTTATTATTTCTGACATGCGCATGCCCAAGCTTGATGGTGCTGAATTACTAGCGGCGGCGGCAAAGTTTTCCCCGCAAAGCCGGCGGGTGTTGCTCACCGGCTACTCTGACCAAGAGGCCACGGCGCGCGCCATCAACCAGGGTAAGATTCACGCCTATATCGAAAAACCTTGGGATAACCGCCAGTTTATTGAACGTATTATGGGGCTGTTGCACTCCAAGATTCGCGATGATGAAAAACAGCGCGAGGTTGATACCCTCAAGGAGTCCTACGAGTCGATGAAGGCGCGCAAGATGTCCTTGAACGACCAGGTGCGTCGAACCAATCGCCAGCTTGAGAAAACCGTTGCCTTTCTCAATGTGGAACAGGAGGAGTTGCGGACTAACTTCTCAACGTTTATTAAAATGTTCGCCAGTACGTCGACCCGACATTGCCATCTGCCGGCTGTCTTCATGGAAAATCTACTACTACACGTCGATGCCTGTGCCTCCAAGTTGTACATGAATGAGAACCAACGGCAGTGCGTTGAGCAGGCCGCTCAGTTGGCGCAAATCGGTAA
>JBEAQQ010000220.1:0-11793 GCA_041163785.1 Pseudomonadota bacterium | reverse complement strand
TAGTCGGCGCCATGACAGGCAGTGCACGGTGTTGGGTCATTGCCCGCCCAATCGTTGTGATCATCTACTGTAAATTGACCGATGCTGTGCATGCCATGTGGTCCGCCTGTTTGAGTGCGGGGCATTGTCTCGTGGCAGTTAGTACACTGAGCAATTGTGCCGGCATAACCTTGAAGATCGATGGCTTGGAGGTTGTCATTTTCATGGGCGCTAGGGTAGATAGCGTGTGTGGCCCCGTGGCAGGACTCACATTGCAGTCCTCCGTGGCCTTTACTCATGCGATATAGCGATACATCGTTAACCGGTGTGTTGGGCGTCGTGGCAAAGCGGGTATCGCTCACCTCTGAGAAATGTTTGGGCGTTAGGTAGGCATTCAAGGCGGTGAGTTCTCGTAAACCGTCGTGGTGGCATGCTTGGCAATTAGGTTGGTCCAGCCACCCAATGCGATTAGCATCACCCACTTTGCTCATTGAGCCGTGACAATCTTGGCACTGCATTAATAGTTCACCATTGGCATCTTTTGCATTACCCATCGCACCGCGCAAACACTGGGTTGTGGAACCGGGGTGGCATTGATAACAAGATTCACGGTTGGTCATCTCATCCATGATTTGGTCGTTGTCCGGATTAATGACGCTGCCATGCATAGCATGCATAGCTTGGGTAAGTGAAGAAATTCCCTCGATACCTGTCCCAGGCAAAGCATTAGAACTGTGGCAGCTAGCGCACAGAATCGGAGTGCCGCTGTCGGCGGTATCCAACAAACCAGTGGTGCTGTAATTCATGGCGGCCAATGCGTTCTGGTAGAGCGTGGTGGAGCCCTGACGCTCATCGTGCTTGGCCAATATGTTGCGCCGATAATCTCTTTCGCTGTCGTTGTCGAACAGCCATCCGACCGAGGGTTGAGCGGCCATTTGAGCGGTGGAGCCTGCGAGTCTGGATGCGTGGCAAGATTTGCAGCTCATTTCGTCTGATACGGGGAGCACTGTTTGGGCGGTAGCGAGAACGTTACCACTCATATCTTTGGCTACCACGTTGACCATGGGGTAGTAATTGGTCGTAAGGTTGTCATCTTTAGGGGTGAGTGGAATACCTTCAGCGATGTATTCTTGATTGGCCGTATGAAAGGTAAGCGGTTGGGGGGTTGTGCTGGCAGTGAGTGTGCCAGTTAAACCCTCGTTCTCGGCCGGTTCGGCACCGAATAGGGCCCTCACATATGTCCAGAAATTTGTCTTGCCGGACGAGGTAGTATTAATCGAGTTTTGGGGGTCAGCAAGCGACTCATAAGTTAGTTGAGCATCAGTGACGACAAGTCCGCTACTCTTATTAATGAGTTGAGCGTGTAGGTTGTTGTAGGGTGGCAATATAGAGAACACAGAATAATCGGCGTCCATGCAGTGCATGCCAAGGTCATTCCAAGCAAGTAGGGTGAAGTTGCCGGTCAGTGTGCTGGTGCCAGTATTGTTAGAGGTATTGTCCGTTGAGGTATTATCCCCTGAAGTGCTTCCCGTCGATGTATCAGTATTGGTTGGTGTACTGTTATCGACATTGGCTGGCGGGTTAGTGGTTGATGGCCCAGAGCCTCCACAGCTAATAAGCGACAAGAACAACGTTAAAAGGATGAGCTTTTGCATGGGAGAACCCTCTATAGTTAATGAACTATAGATAAGTATTCTTAAGAGAACATGACAGTGATCAAAAAAGTGATGAGTTGTGCTCTGACTTTAGGGTGATAACCTTAGTTGCTTGCGTAGACGTCTTACTAGCAAAGCCAAATAAAAATCTACTGCTTATTCTGAAGGGCGCTAAGGTCTACAAAAACTCGGTTGAGCAAATCCGGCCGTGTTTTAACAGCGCTATCCAAAAATCGCTTTTAACCTTTGATACAACGGTTTCAGCCGACCATATTGCTGGCTCACGACCTCGCGATAAATTCTTTCGTACAACGCCGCGTGTTCTGGGTTGGGTTCAAAACGCTGAGTCGTGCCGGTCATGGCTTTTCCTGCCGCTTCAATACTGGGGTAGAACCCCAACGCTCCCGCGCCAATAATGGCGGCACCAAGGCCACTGGCTTCGAAGGTTGAGGGGCGTTCACAGGGGCTATTTAATACATCGGCCATGATTTGCATCACGCCGTCGCTCTGTGAGCCGCCGCCGGCAACACGGCAAGTCTGTATCGTTTGTTTGCCGCGCTTTTCAAGGAGTTCCTTGCCGTTTTTAAGCCCGTAGGCGAGGCCTTCGATGATGGCTCGATATATGTGGGCTTGGTTGTGGGCCTCGTTAAACCCGATCAGGCTGCCGCGTGCTTCCGGCCCAGGCTCGCCCAGTCCTGGGTTCCAGTAGGGCTGCATAATCAAGCCAGAGGCACCCGGCTGGGTATTGTTAAGATGCGCCTCAAATAATTGTTCTGGGCTAACGCCTAGCTCATTGGCCTGTTGCTGTTCCTGTTGACCGAGCAGTTTTTTGAACCAGCTGACCATCCAGAAACCGCGGAAAATTTGAATCTCAAGGTTGAAAACACCCGGTATTGCGGCCGGGTAGGGCGGGATGAAAGGGCGAGGCTCTAAGTAGCGGTGGTGCGTTACATTGATGGTAGCGGTGGTGCCGCAGGAAATGCTCGCCATGCTCGGGTCAATACAGCCACTCCCCAGCACTTCACAGGCTTTGTCAGCGGCACCGGCAATCACCGGGGTACCAATTGCTATACCGGTATCAATCGCACATTGCTGGGTAATGTGACCAAGGGTGTCGCCGGTGGGGACAAGGCGTGGTAGTTGTGCGCGTGCAACGGGCATGCACGCCCATTTCCAGTCGCTGTTTACACACCAGTCTTGGCTTTTGTAATCGAAAGGAATGTAGCCGACTTGGTTGCCCACACTGTCCGCGATCTCGCCTGTGAGCTTGTAGTTTAGGTAACCAGAAAGCATGACATAGTGGGCGGTCTTATCCCAAATGGCAGGCTGATGCTGTTGAATCCAGTTGATTTGGCAGGCGCTTTCTAGGGCGTCGATGGTGTTTTTTAGGCCGAGTAATTTGAACAAGATGCGCCATACTAAGGGGCGTTGTGAGCGCACTTCGGCGCGGCGTTGATCTGCCCAAATAATGGCTGGGCGCAAAGGATTGCCTTGGCTATCTAGGTTGATCATGGTGGCGCGTTGAGTGGTTAAAACCACCCCTGCCACCTGCTCCTGCTTGACGATTCCCTGCTGCCATAGCTGCTGGCAGGCGCTGCACATGGCGTCGTAAAAGCCGGCTACCTCGTGCTCCATCCAGCCTTCTTTGGGTGATGTATAGCCGTCCAATGAGATCTGTGCCTTATCAATCAAGTGGCCATGGCGGTCAAACACCAGCGCGCGAAGGCTTTGTGTGCCTGCGTCGAGGGTTAAGATCAAGTCCTTGTTCATGACGTTTCCTCTGCGCCCTAGGGGATAAGATTGCCAGGGTTGAGTAGCCCCTTCGGATCAATGGCTTTCTTCACTGCACGCAACAATGCCACGCCCTCTTTGCCGAGTTCAAGTTCTAGGTAGGGCTTGCGCAGGCGGCCGGCGCCATGGTGGTGAGCGATACCGCCGCCGGCGGCTGCCGTGGCGTTCAATGTTTTGCTCCAGCACTCAAAATACAGGGCTTCCATGTCCGCTACATTGTCTGGTTTGCAAGCGAAGGTAAAGTACAAATTGATGCCTGAGCGATACACGTGCGAGCTGTGCGCCGAAGCGTTGATGATAAAGGGTACGGTATTAAGGGCTTTGATGACGTGTTGATAAATGGTTTCAATCTGATGCCAAGTGCCGGACACTTCAATCGTATCGGCGATCCACCCCATATCGAAAAGATCCTGCCAATCCGGGACGTGATTGCGTCTTAGCAGCCAGTCTTTCACCGCTTGAGTGTTCGCGCTGTGTAGACCGCAGTCAGTGGCTAGGGAGGCAACCGCTTTGCGTTCGGCATCGACTCGCTCCGCGGGGCCCTCGTGTACCATCAGCAATAAACCGTGGTCATCGTGAACGTAGTCCGGAAACAGTCGGGCAACTTCAGAGGCATCGTATTGACGCATCACCGGTGGTCGCCAATCGGATTGTACAATGTGGCGCTGGGCGTTAAACCCGTCAGCCATGGTGGGCACGTAGTAAGCGCTGAAGGCTCTTTTTTCGGGCTGTTTGCGCAGCGATAGCGTCACTTGGGTGACAACCCCTAAGGTGCCCTCGGCCCCCATGAATAAATGCCTAAGGTCTGGGCCGGCGGCAGCCCGTGGGGCTTTACCAAGAGTGACGATATCGCCATTGGGCAGAACCACCTCTATGGCATAAATGATGTCTTCAATGTTTCCGTAGGCTGTCGAAAACTGGCCAGAGGCGCGGGTAGACACCCAGCCACCCACGCTGCTAATGGCGATAGACTGCGGCCAGTGGCCAATGGTGAGCCCGTGTTTAGCGACGGCGTCCTCGGCTTCAAGGCCGTTGAGCCCCGCTTCAAAGGTGGCGAGCAGATCAATGCTGTTAATTTCACACACACGTTTCATACTGCCCATATCGAGCAAAATGTCCTGAGGGCTCGGCTCTATGCCGCCGCAGACGCCACTGCCCAATCCAAATGGCACCACGCTCAAATCGTGCTCACTGGCAAAATGCATCAAAGCCTGTACGTCGGTGCTGCGCGAGGGTCTGACGATGCAGGCCGGGCGATCGATAGCCTGCGCTTGCCAAGCACGGTAGTGTTTGATGCACCAGCGGTCAAAGCGATAGGCGTCGAGGTCGTCGTGTTGGTCGATGACCTTATTGGGAAGTAAGGCTTTGAGTTTTTGTATGAGCGATGTGTTCATTGATGTTGTTATCTCATTGTGTTTGTAAGTGTTGCAAGCTGGTTCGATGAATATCGAGGCAGTGGTCAATTTCTTGTTGTTGGCGGGCTTTTGACCAACCCAGTAGTTGTGCCATGATACTGGCGGCCGGCGCTAAACTGGCCATGCCCGCGTCTAGATCAAACCATGCCCGGCGACTGCGACGCACCCAGTAGTCTTCAAGGCGCACCGCGCCCTCAACTAACACCGCAAAGCTGACCTCGGCCTCTAATTCGGCCCCCATGTCGTAAAGGGTCGCGGCCTCAAAGCCGTAGCGTTGAGTCAATCTTGCAGGCACGTCTTTGTCCTGGGTGTTACTGGTTTTAAGGCCCCCCGGAAGAGGGGTGGTGGCTGTCTTGCAGGGGGCTGCGTCAAAGGCGCCCAAAGCAATGACCTTATCGACAACTCGCTCTGCCATGGCCCGATAAGCTGAGAGCTTGCCCCCCGCAATACTGAGCATGCCCAATGGCCCCTCCCAAATTTCATCCTTACGGGAAATTTCGGTGGCTTTTTTATCTGTGTTACCCACCAGTGGCCGCACGCCTGACCAAACGGCCACCACATCTTTATTGCTCAGGGGGTTGCATGGGAAATAATGCCGGCAAGTCTGCAACAAATAATCGACGTCGCGTTGGTACACAGCCGGCCAGTACTCGTGCTTGGAGTAAAACTCGTCAGTGGTGCCAAGGTAGGTCGTATCGCCCCTCGGAACAGCAAAAATCGTTCGCTTGTCGGGGGCATACATCACAACGGTATGGTTGACGGGGAGTTTGTCACGGGGAATCACCACGTGGATGCCGCGGCTCAGAGCCAAACGAGGCGCTTGTAATGGGTTTTCTTGCTGGCAAAGATGGTCAACCCATGGGCCAGCGGCATTTACTACCACCTTGGCTTTCAGTGTGATTTGGCTGTCGTCTTCGGGCAGTTGCGAGGTGGCGTGCAGGGTCGTCAGTTCCCCCTGTTTGGCGATATTGACAACGCGATAGTAATTGGCGATCACGGCGCCAGCGTCCTTGGCAGAGCGGAGAGTCGCTAAGGTGAGTCTGGCGTCATCGGTGAGGTATTCTGTGTACACCAGCGCGCAGTACACCCCGTCGGTGTTCAAATGAGGTTCACGCCGCTGTAATTCATCGGCCGACCAAATCACGTGCTGATCACGCTTGGCGACTCGACCAAAATATTCGTATATCGACAGGGCAATACGCAGTTTAATCGACTCGGCCCAAGATCGCGCGGTGACGATGAAGTGACATTTTTCTGCTAAGTGAGGTGCGATGTTGTGGACAGCGGCACGTTCCGCAACGCTTTCCTTCATCACGCCCAGTTCGCCGCTGAGCAAGTAGCGCAGGCCGCCGTGAATCATCTTAGAGCTTCTACTGCTGGTACCACTGGCAAAATCTTGGGCTTCTAGCAAGGCCACCTTTAAACCGCGCATGGCGGCGTCGCGAGCGATACCTGCGCCGGTGATGCCGCCGCCAATCACGGCGAGATCGTACTCGCCGTGTTCCAAGTGTTTTTTAAGCGCAGGGCGGTTGAAGCATTGCAGTGCAGAGTGGTTGTTCATGGTTAAGGCGTCATTTAAGAAGAGCGTTGTTTTTAGCGAGTCTAACAAGTATGGTGACAACAGTTTGTCTAAATTTAGACATTGTTGCTTAAATTCATAAAAGGGTCATCGCCGTGGAAGCCAACAGCGATTTAGCGATGTTTTTGCATAGCTTGCCGATATTCGATCGGCTTTCGATAACCGCCTGTCAGGCACTGCTGAAACAGTGCAGCATCGAACGTTTTGAAAAGCGCCAAACCGTGCAACGCAGCGGCGAATCCCACCATCACTTGTATGTGGTGATCACGGGGAAACTTGACATGGTGGCCACCTCGGCGGCGGGGGAGGAACTCACCATGGCGGTATTGGGCCCTAAAAGCATGAGTAGCTGGGTGGCACTGTATCTTGAAGGGGGGGCGCACCGCGATTTAATAGCGGCGCCCGATACGCGGTTGCTGGCGGTACCCGCCCAGGTGCTTCGTCAGCTGCTGATCAAACAGCCCGAGTTGTATCCCCACGTGTTGCAGTACGAGGGAAAGCGCTTCAGGGCGGCGTTAGATCTAACGCAGTTAGTCCTGAACCCTAAACGCACACACCGTTTAGCCACGCACCTATTGATGCTGGTTGATATCAGTGGCGATACCAGTGAGCACCCCAAGGTATTGCTGACGCATCGGCAGTTACAAAAAATCGCTAACTGCTCGAGGCAAGTGCTTCATCAAAGCCTGAAAGAACTGCAAGGTTTGGGGCTGATTCGCCAAGCCTATGGTTATGTTGAAGTGCTTGACCGAGGAGGCTTAGCAGACTATTCGGCGGCATGACATGGCAATTTACTGCATTGACTTAAGCGGCAGTTTCACCTGCTGCAGAACCTTACCTTCTACATCACGAAGTGCGAGGGTAACTTCGCCCGCGTCGATTGAAAGCGTGCCAAAGCCGTCGGCGGTGACATAGTCGTCGAGGGCGCGTAAGGCATTGGCTTCGTTGTGTGGTTTGTCGACGCCCATAGCACTATTCATGCCGCTGCTAGTGACTTCGTAGAGTGGATAGCGCATGCGCTTGTCGTTTAGCACGCTGATCTCGCTGAGGTGGCGATCACCGCTTAGGATCACAACTCCAGGAATGTCGTTATCGGCGATCAGATCGATGAAACGTTGCCTTTCCCAGGGAAAATTCGACCATTTTTCGAAGCAGTGTTCGGCGGAAAGTAACTGAATACTCGACACCACAATGCGAATATCGGCGGGTTTTTGCAGTTCTTGTTCAAGCCAAAGCCATTGTGCGTCACCTAACATTGTTGCCCCTTTCGGCACTATATGGTCGCCGCCGATAGGGCAGCCTGCCTTGGCCACACGAGTCATTGGGCCGCGAAAGCTACGTGTATCCAGCAAGATAACGTTGGCCGTATAGTCACCAAGGTTAACTAAGTGGGCGCTGTAAACACCGTTACGGGATGCGTCGGCAATCAAACCCTCTGTAACCATGCCGTGGTCGGTAAAGAACGCATTAAAGGCGCGTTTGGCAATAACTTTGTTGGCAAAGGTTGCACCGCCATCATTTTCGCCGTAATCGTGGTCATCCCAAGTGCCTAAAAAGGCGCCGCCGCGCGACATAAGGTCTCGGTGAAAGTGCTGGAAATCTTTATTGCTCGCCAGCGCTCGATAGGCGGCGGCGTAATTTTGAGAGGGATCATCCGCGGTATAGCGCTTGTTGTCGGCATACACATTGTCGCCCATGAAGACAAAGGCACTGGGCGAGGTGGTTGACACGCCATGCCACACAGGTTGCTCGTTCCATTCACGCATACAAGAACCAAACGCTAAGGTCTCGGCGGCAGCGGGTAGAGGAAGAAGAGCAATACTCAATAGCGAACTTGTGATTAAATGGCTTTTTTTCATGGGGCGGTTCCTGTTTGTAATGCCGCAAATGTATCCAAGATTTATGAAACTTTTGTTAAACGTTTATCTATGAAAATTATCGCAATCGTCGGTCCCTCAGGCTCAGGTAAAAGCACGCTGGCACATCAGCTTGCAGAGCACTTTTCGGGAGAGGCCGCATTAATAAGCCACGACAACTACTACCACGACGCTAGCCATTTAAGCATGGAAGAGCGCGCGGTACTCAATTTTGATCACCCTGACGCCCTCGATACCGCCTTGCTTTGTCAGCAGTTAGTGCGTCTTAAGCAGGGTGACAGTATAGCTATCCCTACCTACGATTTTACTCAGCATATACGGTGCAGCGACACTATTCGTATTTCGCCAAAACCGTACATCATCCTCGATGGCATAATGCTTCTCGCCGATCCAGGGTTGCGTGAACTTATCGACTACAGTGTGTTTCTGGATATCGATATTAAGGTTTGTTTTCAACGTCGCCTGGCGCGAGATATCCAAGAGCGAGGTCGAGAGCCCGAGGATATTACACGTCAATATCAGACGTTTACCTTGCCCATGTACCGTGAAATTACCGAGCCCACCAAACGCTATGCCCACCTGCTTTTATCGGATAACCGAAACGCCTTCGAGCACGTGCTCTCAGCTTTGTCGCGTTAAATAACTCCAAGCTCCCGCAAACGTTCCTGTAAATAGGTGTGTGCTGTATAGCGATCGGACAGTTGCACATCGGGGCGCGGGTGTAAAAACAGCGGCAGTGAAATTCTGGAACGCGAGGCATCCGCGCCCTCGGGGTTGATCACACGGTGGGTGGTCGAGGGGAAATAGTGCCCCGACGCTTCTTGCAGCATGTCGCCAATATTCACAATCAGATACCCAAAATCACTGGGCACATCGAGCCATTCGCCCTCTTTGCTGAGTACCTGTAAACCCGGTTCGTTGGCGGCGGGTAGAATGGTGATGAGATTAATGTCTTCGTGCGCCGCCGCACGGATCGCCCCGGGTTCTTCCAACCCAGTAAAGGGTGGGTAGTGCAGCACACGCAGCAGGGTTTGTTCAGAACCCTTGATCATGCCGCCTAGCGGTTCTTTGAAATTGGCCGCAATGTCTGCCGGGCTTTCGTCTTGAATCCAGTTTAAGATTTCGGCGGCAAAGGCACTGGTGTTGTTGTAATACGCAGCGATATCGTCGAGTAGCTCCTCAGGGCATTGACCCCATGGGTAGTAGTGAAAGTACTCTTTGATATCTTTCAGTGAGGCACCCTTGGCAGTTTCAGAAATTCTGGTTGGGAAAAAGCCGTCTTGAGGCCCTTGGTTATAGAGAAATGCTTCGGTATCAGCTTCGTTAAACCAGCGTTGCCACTGTTGGTAAATGCGCTCGACGTGGGCTTGCTCGATGGGGTGGTTTTTTAACACCCCAAAACCCGTTTCCTTGAGCGAACGGACGAAGGCCTGTTTGGCGTCAGGTGCGCGATAATCAATGGCGACTAACATTGAAGCCCCTTAAATTGAGATGAAAATGCCCGCGAGTGTCGCGCTCATTAAATTGGCTAGCGTGGCGGCGGCAATAGCGCGCAGGCCAAGCTTAGCGACATCTTTGCGGCGATTCGGCGCCAGTGCACCAAGCCCGCCCATCATCATGGCAATCGATGAAAAGTTGGCGAACCCGCACAGCGCAAAAATAATAATAGCTTGGGCGCGGGGGCTTAAGTTTTGCGCTTGATCAATAAAACTCAAATACGCCACGAATTCGTTCACTACAATTTTTTGGCCAATGAAGCTACCGGCTAGTTGGGCTTCTGACCAATCGATACCGATCAGCCAGGCGATGGGGGCCATGACCCAGCCGAGAATTTTCTCGAAGGTGAGCGCCTCAATACCAACAAGGTCACCGGTCCAGCCAATCACACCGTTAAAAAGACCGATTAATGACACAAACACTAGTAGCATCGCACCTACGTTAAACGCCAGTTGCATACCGGTCATGGCGCCAGAGGCCGCCGCGTCGAAGATATTGGAATAGCTCAGGCTGTTGTCGTCGACATCTTTGAGTTCGTTGAGGGGTTGTTTCGTCTCAGGGTAAAGCAGTTTGGCCATCATCAAGCCAGCGGGCGCCGCCATAAAACTACCGGCGATTAAATACTTCAGTTCGATGCCTATGGCCGCGTAACCCGCCATGGTAGACCCCGCGATTGAGGCAAAACCACCGACCATAATGGCAAATAATTCTGACTGGGTCATGGTGCGAACAAAGGGGCTAACGACCAAGGGCGCTTCGTTTTGGCCGACAAATATGTTCGCGGCCGCGGACATGGATTCAGGCTTACTGGTACCCAGCGCTTTGTGTAAGGCACCTCCAATCAGGTGGATCATCCAGCGCATAATGCCTAGGTAGTACAGTACAGCGATTAACGCAGAGAAGAACACAATGCCGGGTAGAACGTTCAAGGCGAAGACAAATCCCAGTGAGCCGTCACCTAGTTTGCCGAATAAAAAGTCCGCACCCAGCTTGGCGTAACCCATGACACCCTGGATAAAATCCGTCACCTTAAGCAGAATATCAACGCCTGAAGGCACATAGAGCACAAACAGCGCGATCGCTACCTGAATAGAAAACGCACCAAACACCGTGCGCCAGTTAATGCTTTTGCGATCGTAACTCAGCAAGTAGCCGATTAGTATAAGGCTGGCGATGCCTATAAGACCCATCATTGTTATGTGTATGCCTATGGTTGTGCAGTAAAAAAACAAGCGACCATGATAAGCGTATTGACGGCGCTAGGCTATATAAATGATGTATAAAAAAGGCTACCCGAAAGTAGCCATAAAAGGAGATTCTTCTCAGGGGAATCGAGAAAAGTCATATGCCTTTAAGGCATAAGGTAATCGTAACTTCAATGTATTACAGGCATATGAAAAAGGGCGCCGAAGCGCCCTTTTTTTTAAGAAATTTTCTTAGAATTCGTACTTGAATCCCAAGCGCATTTCCCAAGAAGATTTACCTTGGCCTGCATTGGTGAAGAAGTTGTCATCAGGGTCTACACCGCTGATCAAGTAGCGACCGTCGCTGTCCACGCCTGAAATATCGATGGCGCGGCTAGTGTTGTAGCTCACTTCTTTAACAATACCTGAGTCTTTGTTCAGCAGGTTGCCGAGGTTCAAGACATCCAAGTAAATAATGGCACGGTTTTCGCCAATTGCCTCCATAAAGGTTGGCAGCTTAATTTCTTGCGTAATACGCAAGTCAGCACGGGTTACCCAAGGCGATGACAGCGCATTGCGTGGGGCATAAGTGCCTTTGTAAGCGCCCAAGCCTGACGCTTCAACGTAGGCCATCACATCCGCCGCAACCGCGTCAGAGGCGAACACTACGTTGCTATCGCCGGCACCTGTGGGGATATAAGCCAGGTCATAACCACCGTAAGGGGCATAGCCAATACCGTAAGAACCGTTGTTCATGGTGACGCTGTAGGGCTCGCCTGAGTGATGCGACCACACCAAGCTCATACGGGTTTCGTT
>JBEAQQ010000219.1:0-3524 GCA_041163785.1 Pseudomonadota bacterium | reverse complement strand
ATACTCGCCGCCAGTACCGCATCGGCACCGCCCTCTACCACACCATCAACCAAGTGCTGTAGATTGCCCACCCCGCCCGAGGCGATCACAGGAATCGGTACCGCATCGCTAATAGCGCGTGTCACCCCAAGGTCATAGCCGCTTTTAACACCGTCTTGATCCATGCTTGTTAGCAAAATTTCACCGGCGCCGAACTGTGCCATTTTGACCGCCCATTCGACCGCGTCGATGCCAGTGGGCTTGCGACCACCGTGGGTAAAGATTTCCCAACGATTAATCTCCCCCGGCTGCGATACTTTTTTAGCGTCAATCGCCACCACAATGCACTGCGAACCAAAGCGATCCGCCGCTTCGCGCACCAATTCTGGCCGAAAGATAGCGGCGGTATTAATCGATACCTTGTCAGCACCGGCATTCAGCATCACGCGCACGTCGTTGACTTCGCGGATACCGCCACCCACAGTAAGAGGAATAAAGACTTGCTCGGCGATCTGCTCTACCGTGTGTACCGTGGTTTCACGGCCTTCATGGCTCGCCGTGATGTCGAGGAAGGTGATCTCGTCGGCGCCCTGCTCGTTGTAGCGCCGCGCTACTTCGACCGGGTCACCCGCGTCGCGAATGTCGAGAAACTTCACGCCCTTAACGACGCGACCGTTTTCAACGTCTAGGCAGGGAATGATTCGCTTGGCGAGTGGCATCGACGAACTCCTTAAGCGTCGCAGTAAGCTTGCGCTTCGGCAACATCGAGGGTGCCTTCATAGATGGCCCGGCCGGTGATCGCCCCCATGATGCCCTGCGCAGATACCGCCTGCAGCGCACGGATGTCATCCATATTAGTGATACCACCCGATGCAATAACAGGAATGGATGATGCTTTCGCCATCTCGAGGGTGGCTTCAACATTGACGCCCTGCATCATGCCGTCGCGAGCAATGTCGGTATACACAATTGATTCAACACCGTCGGCCTCAAAACGACGCGCCAAATCTACCGCGCGCACCTCTGACACCTCTGCCCAGCCATCGGTAGCGACCAGGCCGTCTTTCGCGTCGAGACCCACAATCACACGACCCGGAAAGGCACGACACGCCTCAGACACAAACTCGGGTTCTTTCACCGCTTTGGTTCCGATAATAACGTACGACACACCCGCTTTAACGTAGTGCTCGATAGTGGTCAAATCGCGAATGCCGCCGCCGATCTGAATCGGTAGATTGGGGTAAGCGGCGGCAATGGCACGCACCACCTCGCCATTGACCGGTTCGCCAACAAAGGCGCCATTCAGGTCTACCAAGTGTAAACGGCGACAACCCGCGTCTACCCACTGCTTGGCAACCGCAGCAGGATCGATCGAGAACACGGTAGAGTCTTCCATGCGACCTTGTTTTAAACGAACACACTGACCATCTTTCAAGTCAATTGCGGGAATAATTAACATGCTTTAAAACCTTCTTCGGGGACGACCTAGGCGCGGCCATCCCATTGTAAAAAATTGTGTAACAGGCGCAGGCCCGCTGTGTGGCTTTTCTCGGGGTGAAACTGCACCGCAAAGACATTGTCGCGACCGATGGCCGCGGTAAATTTCACGCCGTAATCGCAGTTGCCGTAAGCATGGTCTTCACCCGCGCAGTCGGCGTAATAACTGTGCACAAAGTAGAAGCGCTCACCGTCAGGAATACCCTGCCACAGCGCGTGAGCACGATCCTGTTGCACATTGTTCCAACCCATGTGCGGCACCTTCAAGCGATGTCCCTCGCTATCGCGCAGATCGTTACCGAAGAACTTCACCTCGCCGGGAAACAAAGACAAACAATCAACACCGCCATTTTCCTGGCTGTGGTCGAGCATGGCCTGCATACCCACGCAAATACCGAGCACGGGTTTGGAGGCCATCGCCTCGCGCAGCATCTCGCCAACACCTAGGCGATGGATTTCCGCCATGCAGTCTCTAATGGCACCCACACCGGGAAAAACGACTCGATCGGCCGCACGAATCACGGCAGGGTCGGCACTGACGGCAACGCGCACTGACGAATCAGCGTGCTGCAATGCCGACGCGACAGAGTGCAAATTACCCATGCCGTAATCGATCACGGCGACTGTTGCTGTCATGGGGTTACTCCGCCTACAGGACGCCTTTAGTGGAAGGCATTTGCCCCTGCATACGTGAATCTGGCGTTAAGGCCATGCGCAGGGCGCGACCAAAAGCCTTAAAGATGGTTTCCGCTTGGTGGTGCGTATTGTGACCGCGTAAATTATCGATGTGCAATGTCACGCCCGCATGGTTCACGAAGCCCTGGAAAAATTCCACAAACAAATCCACATCGAAGCCGCCTACCGCACCGCGAGTGAAGTCACAGTGGAACTCCAAACCCGGACGACCCGAAAAATCGACAACCACGCGCGACAGCGCTTCGTCCAAGGGTACATAAGCGTGGCCGTAACGAGCGATGCCTTTTTTGTCGCCAACCGCTTTAGCGAAGGCTTGGCCCAAGGTGATGCCAATGTCTTCAACCGTGTGGTGGTCGTCGATGTGGGTGTCGCCGTCGGCGGTGATGTCCATGTCAATCAAGCCGTGGCGCGCAATCTGATCCATCATGTGCTCTAAAAAGGGCACACCTGTGTTGAAGGCCGCCTTACCGCTACCATCAAGATTGATTTCAACCGCAATTTTCGTTTCAAGCGTGTCGCGTTTTACGCTCGCTGTACGATCCGCCATGGGGAATGTCTCCGTCCAAATACTGCTTAAATGACCACAAGGCCCAAGCCAAACCGGCATTATAGGCCAGTCGCCCCGTGAAACAAAGCCAAACCCTTGTTCGTACAACCAAATAACTCTACGCTACACACCTTTAAACACGAGCATTATCCATAGCGCCCCATGCCTACCTCTCATTTTAGCGACATCGTTCTAGCTTGGTTCGACCAACACGGCCGCAAACATCTGCCCTGGCAACAAGATATTAGCGCTTATCGCGTGTGGGTGTCTGAGATCATGCTCCAGCAAACCCAAGTTGCTACTGTCATCCCCTATTACCAACGGTTCATGCAACGCTTTCCTGATGTCGCCAGCCTCGCTGCCGCCCAGATCGACGAAGTGCTGCACCTATGGACGGGGCTGGGTTATTACAGCCGCGCCCGCAACCTTCATAAAGCGTCGCAGTATGTGGTGAACGAGTGCGGCGGCGTGTTTCCCGTGGGGCAAGAGGCACTTACTGCACTGCCAGGCGTGGGCCGTTCTACTGCGGGAGCCATTGAAGCCATTGGCAACCGTGGCGTGGCGACCATTCTCGACGGCAACGTTAAACGCGTACTCACCCGCTACCACGCAGTAGAAGGCTGGCCCGGCCAAGGCAAAGTCGAAGCCGAGCTTTGGCGCATCGCCGAGCAATACACCCCCAATGAACGCTGCGCCGACTACACCCAAGCTATGATGGATATGGGCGCCACCCTATGTACTCGCAGCAAACCCCGCTGCCACGAGTGCCCCCTACAGCCAAACTGCCAAGCCTTCGCCCAAGACC
>JBEAQQ010000218.1:0-4255 GCA_041163785.1 Pseudomonadota bacterium | reverse complement strand
GACGCTTTACGCGTGGGTGCCACAGTAGAGGAATTGGATATTTACGATATTGCTAGGCTTAGAGACGAACTAGTTGATAACGCGGATATTGACTTGGTATACGACAATTTGATGAAAGGCTCGCGCAATCACTTGCGCTCATTTTATCGTCAAATTCAAAATCAAAATGCCGATTACGAGCCTATTTATATTTCTCAAGAAGAGTTTGATGCGATCGTCACTAGCGATATGGAGCGTGGATAGAGAATAATTTTCACGAATTAACGTTTATGGCTTGTATTTCGTCCATTTGTCCCAATAATTCGTATGTACAGAAACAATGTGTCGCGGTTGATCCCGGTTAGCCGCTTTATGTAATGGAATTATGGAGAACAACAATGAGCTTTGAATTACCCGCACTGCCCTATGCTAAAGATGCTTTGGAGCCCCACATCTCTGCAGAGACATTAGATTTTCACCACGGTAAGCACCACAACACTTACATCGTTAAGTTGAATGGCTTGGTACCTGGTACTGAGTTTGAAGGTAAGTCGTTAGAAGAAATCATTATGTCTGCGCCTGCAGGCGGTGTATTTAATAACGCAGCTCAAGTTTGGAACCATACCTTCTACTGGCATTGCCTATCGCCAAATGGTGGTGGTGAGCCTACCGGTGCTGTCGCTGAGGCTATCAACGCTAAGTGGGGCTCTTTCGAGGCGTTCAAAACTGAGTTTAATGACAAAGCGGTAAACAATTTCGGCTCTAGCTGGACGTGGTTGGTTCAAAATAGCGATGGTTCTCTAGATATTGTAAACACAAGCAATGCAGGTACTCCCATGACCGCAGGTCAAAAAGCTATTATCACAGTCGATCTTTGGGAGCACGCCTACTACATCGATTACCGCAATGTTCGTCCAGACTACCTGAATGGTTTCTGGTCTTTAGTGAACTGGGATTTCGCGAACCAAAATTTGGCCGCTTAATTCGTTCACCCCGTTCAGCGTTAATAAAAAGCCTTCCATAGTGGCCCTATGGGAGGCTTTTTTGTTTTAGCTGTGCCACACTCTGCAATGAACAAGAGGAGTGCGTAACGTGGTTTTGGTATACACCCATGTCAATCCGATGATGACCCAATATGCCGCTGAAATGTTACAGCAGCAGGGTATAGCTGTTGAATTGCGTAATGAGTTTGTCATCAGTGTGGCTGGGACGGGGGCGCCCTGTGACGCTTGGCCTGAGGTCTGGGTGGCTGATGTCGATCAGCAGCTAGCGGAAGACTTGCTTGCAGCTCTTACCACAGAGGTGGTCGGAGATCCGTGGCCGTGCCCAGACTGCGGAGAGGTGAACGAGGCGAATTTTGACATTTGTTGGCGATGTCATTCGTCTGATGAGGCACCTATGCCCTAGAGATCAAAGGGAAAAATTTCATTAATGATGGTTTTGCCCCTGACTCGATAAGTGATACCGGTCGACTTGATCAAGTCGATCAATTTATCGGTGTCGTGTCTGTTTAAAAAAGCACCTAACTGAAGTTTGTCTTCGAAGTGTTCCAAGGCAATGGTGGCCGCAGAGAGATAGTGCCGAGGGCGGGTGATGATGAATTCGCAGTGCTCTTTGGCTAAGGCAATGTTGAAATGAGGTGAGTGCTGCCCGCGCTCAATTCGAACCTGATTAGCATCCATCGTGATGACTTCTTGTTGGTGAGCATTTTGCGACGTGCGGTAGATGAAATAGGCCACTGCTGCTAGTTCGGCGCCAGCAAAGGGCAATATGATCCACACGCCCATGTAAGCCCAAAACATTGAAATCACAAATACCACCACACTCAACAGCCCTATGATTTTCAGATTATGCTGCCAAGTGGCAGAGCGATTTGGCGTTAGGATGATCTGTAACCCATTACTTTGTAATTCGCTTCGAACCATACGTTTATCTCAATACAGATGACTTTAATACATTACGATAATCGTGAAAAAAATGCTCCACTAGATGAGAAAAGGCGTATTAAAGATATGCCTTGAGTGAATTCCTACAGGACCATGTTGTAAGAATTAGGAGTTCATGGTCTGATTAAGATGAGGAATTAGCATAACTATTCTACGCTTTAAGCATTAATGACTAAATGCCTTGAGCAATGCATATGAGAATTGTTATCATTTGCGAAGCCTAATATAAGAGAATTACTATGCCTTCATTGGTCGCACGACTTTTCATAACTGCATTACTGCTCAGCGTTTCATGGCTGTTATGGTCAGGTATGTATAAGCCGTTGTTGCTAGCGCTTGGTGTCGTGTCTGTCGCGCTCACTATGCTATTGGCTTATCGCATGCACTTTTTCAAAGTCAGGGTTTATGCCTTGCGCTTTAGTGTGGGTATTGTGCGTTATTGGGCGTGGCTGTTTTTTGAAGTGATCAAGTCAAGCCTCCAGGTGACGAGAGAAATTCTTAGACCCACCCTCAATTTAAAGCCTCAGGTGATTCACATTCCTCGCGCATCACGTTCTGACTTTCAGACTATGATGCTGGGTAACTCTATCACGTTAACCCCAGGCACAATTACGCTGGACGTTGATGAGGACACTATTCTTGTGCACGCCCTCACACAAGCCGGTGCGGATGACGTGCTGGCGGGTAGTATGGCCAGGCGTGTGGACGCCTTTGCGGAGGAGGCATAATGTTATACGCCGTAGCTTTGGCACTAATTGTCACGATGTCGCTGGCACTGATTCGCGCGTTAAAAGGGCCAAGCCTTTACGATCGGGTGCTGGCGGTTAACATGATGGGTACCAAAACCGTTTTGCTGCTATCGGTCGTGGCTTATATAGTTGACCGCCCAGACTATATCGATCTGGCTCTGGCCTATGCGCTCATCAACTTTATTGGCGTTTTCGCGGTGCTGGAGTTTTTCCGCTCGCGAGGTCCTCAGGCGGACTCAAGCGAAGGGGTAGATAAATAATGGATCTCACGTCTTTGGTGACAGGAGCGGCAACCCTTTGCTTAGCTGTGGGTGCTTTTTTTATTGTGGTTGGTGGGATAGGAGCCTTGCGTATGCCTGACTTTTATACGCGAATGCACGCCGCGAGCCTCACCGATAGTTCTGGGCCAATTTTTATCCTGATGGGCTTAATTTTACTGGCAGACTCAACATTGGTGGCGATTAAGTTGTTTGCCGTATTGGTGTTCTTGTTGATTACGGGGCCTACTGCCTCTAATGCACTAGCCAGTGCGTCCATTTTGGCAGGCAATCGCCCTGGATTGGCGACAGTGCGCCCCAAAGACGAGAAAGCATCATGATTGAATTGTTCAGTGTTTTCTTGCTGTCTATGTTGGTTATTACGGCCCTGGCGATGGTGTCATCAAGGCATCTATTCGTCACCGTCATGCTCAGCGGCATCTTTAGCTTGCTTATCGCAGCTATTTTCTTGTTACTTGATGCTGCGGATGTCGCACTGACCGAGGCGGCTGTTGGCGCGGGGATTTCTACCGTACTCTTTTTAGGCGCATTGTCTTTAATGGACGTCGAAGAGACGGCTAGGCACGAACGTTGGCTGCGCCTCTTTTCTTTGGTTGTGGTGGCGATAACTACGCTGGTTGTTGTCTATGCGACTTTCGATAAGCCCGCCTTCGGCGACCCCAATGCCCCCATTCATCAGCATGTGGCGCCTTGGTATATTCAGCATGTCCCCATTCACATGGATATTCCTAATATTGTCACTGGAATTTTGGGCAGTTATCGCGGCTACGATACGTTAGGAGAAGTTTTTGTGGTGTTTACCGCCGGTATCGGCGTGTTATCCATTCTTGGTGATCCTGTCCGTCAACGAAACCATCGGGTCGTTGCGCCCAAGGGGCTTCGGCACTACTTGATCCCTCGGGTGGTGGGAAGATTGCTGATTCCCTTTATCGTTTTATTTGGGCTTTATGTGCAGTTTCATGGTGAGTACAGCCCTGGCGGGGGCTTCCAGGCCGGGGCCTTAGTTGCCGCCGCCGTGATTCTTTACGCCATTCTTGAAGGCGAAGACAAGGCTCTGCAAGTCATTCCTATGCGTGGTTTATATGCCTTAATGGCAGGAGGAGCCTTGCTTTACGGCGGTGTTGGTGTTGTCACCATGCTACTAGGTGGTCACTTTCTAGAGTACGGCGTGCTAGCGGACACCATGGTGGCTGGCCAGCAGTGGGGCATTTTGCTGATCGAGGCGGGTGTCGGTTTAACCGTCACTGGCGTGCTCTTGACCATTTTTCACGCCTTTGCAGCAAGGAGTAGCTTGTAATGGCTT
>JBEAQQ010000217.1:0-6673 GCA_041163785.1 Pseudomonadota bacterium | reverse complement strand
TTTGGTCGCCGGCACGCTAGCCGCGGGAGCGGGCGCTTCGTTTAGCGTCGCTGGCTGGGGTGGCGTGGCCACTGCTGGCGGGGGCGTATTAGGTTCTGCCACACTCGGTTCAGCTGCGGTGGCTTGAGGCTCCATTGCGGTGGGAGCATTACCCGCACCCATCGACGTCGTATCGTGCTCTTGGCTAACTGCGTTATTGCTCATGGTTACCCTTCCTTAAATCGCTCACGCGACTTTTGCCTTGCCCATGCTCTTCACCATGGATTCGATCTGTTTCATTGCCTGTTGGGCGCCACCCATTTTGACGATGCCGGCAATATCGACAATGAGTGCGACGGTCCCGTCGCCCAAAATAGTGGCCCCGGAGACCCCCTCAACACGGCGATAATTCGTCTCGAGACTCTTGATCACAACCTGCTGTTGCGCAAGGAGGTCATCGACCACAACGCCGTACTTACCGCCTTCAAATTCGACCACGACGACAAGCCCTTCTTCGATGCCGTGTAAGTCGGCATGAGTGGCATACACCTCGTGCAAATAAACAATGGGGATGTATTCGTCGCGAAGGCGAAGCACTTGACTACCGCCCGCCATTTGATTGATGTGTTGCTTTGATACCTGAATTGACTCGACAATAGACACCAGAGGGAAAATGTAATTCTGCGTTCCGACTCGTACCAATTGGCCGTCCAAAATAGCGAGGGTCAATGGCAGCCGAATGGTAAATGTAGAGCCCTTGCCAGGCTGAGATTTCACATCAACAGAGCCGTTGAGCTCTTGGATATTTCGCCTCACGACATCCATGCCGACGCCGCGGCCAGAGACGTCGCTGACTTCCTGAGCGGTTGAGAAACCGGGTTGGAAAATCAGGTCAAACACCTGCTCATCCGTGAGGTTATCGCCGGGATTAATCACCCCGTTTTCAAGCGCCTTGGCGTGAATTCGCTCCTTGTTCAAACCCGCCCCGTCGTCGCGAATTTCGATCACCACATTGCCGCCCTGGTGATAGGCATTCAAAGTCACTACGCCGGTCTCGGGCTTACCTGCCGCCAAACGTACGTCGGGTGACTCTATGCCGTGATCCACTGAGTTGCGCACCAAGTGCACCAAGGGGTCGCCAATTTTTTCCATGACGGTTTTATCAAGCTCGGTTTGCTCACCCTGCAACACCAGATCAATTTTTTTATTCAGGCGCTGACTGAGATCGCGAACCATGCGAGGAAATCGTGAGAAAGTGAAACTGATCGGCAGCATGCGAATACGCATCACACTCTCTTGCAGCTCTCGCGTGTTTTGCTCCAATTGGCTAAGGCCCTCCTGCAAACGAAGCAATTTTTCCTGACTGAAATCGTCGCTATCCCCTTCGCCCAGTTGCCCCAGCATAGATTGTGTAATGACCAGTTCGCCCACCAGATTAATCAGTTGGTCAATCTTGTCAGTACCAACGCGAATGCTCGATTCCACCGGCGCCTTGGGCGCGGCTTTCGCCGCAGGTGCTGGCGTCGAGACTTTGCTGCTCGCGGTATCTGACCGCACAATGGGTGTCACCTCAGCGGGTAGCGATGCGTCCACCAACATGTCATCCAGCATCTTTTCACTGGCGCCCGCCGCCGGCGAGGCCACCACATCTTCACCACCTGGCGCGACGGCATTGTCAATAAACCCTTGTACCGGTGCAGTGGCAGCGAGTGATGCATAGGCAATATCAGCCTCGTCCTCGACCCATTCGAACACCTCCTGCACATCCTCTAAACTGGCCTCACCGCGCAAGGTTAAGGTCCAGGATAGATGGCACTCTTCTGGGCTTAAGGCATCAAAAGTAGGGAGCTTGTCTGTGTGACAAACGATCGATAAATCACCCAATTCAGCCAACTCTCTGAACATGCGAATCGGCTCATTGCCGGTTCGCAGCATATCCGCGTGAGGTGTGAAAGTGATTTGCCAGCCCCCATTTGCAGCCTTCTCGGGCGCGTCCAAGGACGCTGAAATATCGTCCGGCGCGCTAGTTGCAGCGTCACCTTGCAGGATGGCTTCGAACTGGATCTTGAGTTCATCAGACGCCGAGGTATCGATGGTCTCGCCGCTCTGTAAGGTTTCGATCATTTGCCGCATGGCGTCTACCGAGCGCAACAACAAGTCGACATGCTCGGTAGCCAAGCCTCGCGAGCCCTCCCTCACCTCATCTAACAACGTCTCAAGCACATGGGTAAACGCTGCCACTTCGGAAAAACCAAACGTCGCACTGCCGCCTTTTATGGAGTGCGCCGCACGGAAAATGGTATTGATGGTTTCTGCATCGATGTGTTTGGGGTCGAGCGCCATCAACGCGGTTTCCATACTATCCAGGCCCTCGAGGCTCTCCTCGAAGAACACTTGGTAAAACTGACTAATATCGACAGACATAAGCTACCCCAGTACCTTTTTAATGGTCTTGAGCAATTGTTCAGGGTTAAATGGCTTCACTATCCAGCCTGTGGCACCAGCCTGCTTGCCTTCCATTTTTTTGTCCCCACCGGACTCAGTGGTCAGCATCAAAATGGGCACAAACTTGAAAGCGGGGCGTTGGCGAAGTTCTTTTACTAGCGAAATGCCATCCATGTTGGGCATGTTTACGTCGGAGAGGACGAGGTCGAAATTAGATTGTTCAGCTGCGGCTAGGGCCTCAACACCGTCGGACGCCTCTACCACGTCATAACCCGCCCCCTGCAGAGTAAAAGCCACCATTTGTCGCATCGATGCTGAATCATCAACAGCCAAAATTTTTGCCATGGTAAAACTCCGTCATTAACAATTGCGGTTTACGCCACCTCACGTTCTAAACCTAAGGCATCTTTCAGGCCAATTTGCTCGACCGAGGCGATGAATACATCGCTGCAGGCATGCCAGGCCAAACTGGTATTGGTGTTTTGCAAAGCCTTAGAAAAGGCGAGAATTTGCTGTATGGCGGCAGTATCAATCCGTTCCACCTCACTGGCGTCCAAGCACGGGTGGTCGCTACTGATCATCGCTTGCAGAGCGTCGTGAAGGCCCTCAACTTCTGCAATGGTCAGGGCGGCTGGCAATACAAAGGGGACGTGCGATTTTTTAGCGCCCATAGCAGACTCCTTAATTGACCCTTCACGGCCTATCGGCTGAACGGAATTTGTCTTTAGGGAAAAATCAAATCTTTTGCATAAAACATTTCCCGACGGAATTAATACTGTCGGAGGGGCTTGTGCGGACGAAAGTTGTCATCTAGCTCACGTTGCAAAACCTTCTCTCGCAAGTATTCAGCTTCTTGTCGAGCCTTGTTGTGTAGACGACACAAATTGCTGTGTTTTGCCTTTAAGCCCAACCAGGCTTTTCTGACATCGTCACAGGCGAACCGCCATCTTTTCACCGTCTGCGACTGCTGATCGATTGCCAAGCGCAAATTGTTTAGAAAATGGTTAAAGTTGATGATCTGACTCACCACCACACCTTGCTGAGTTTGCTGTTTGGCCTGCCGTTGGTACTCCTGAAAATAGACCTGCAATTCTTGTAGACGGCCCTCTTCGAATTGCAACTGTTCGTTAGCACGGGCGAGTTTTTCTGCGGCGCTGTGCAAGCGTTGCTCAGCCAGATCGACAAGCAGGGCCATGCGCTGTTCCTTTGAACTCATGGTCTATTCGCCTTGGCAAGACCTTTTTGCGGTTCCACACTCGGCGCTACGCTTAATTCCGCCTCCTCACATAAAAGCTCGAGCTGTTTGTGGGACTCCAAATAGTAGACGGCACTGTTGAGCCCCTGTTGGATGAAGGCCCTCATGTTTGGCATCGTCGCGATAGCGATATCGTTGTCGCGGTCGGCGCCGGCCACGTAAGCGCCGACAGAGATGAGATCGCGACTCTGGTTGTAGCGTGAATAGCGCGCCTTAAACATCTGCGCCAATTTAAGCTGCTTTTCGCTGACGATATTCGGCATAGCGCGACTGATCGACGCCTCCACATCGACCGCGGGATAAATACCCTCCTCGGCCATCTGACGCGATAACACGATGTGCCCATCTAAGATGGCGCGAGCTGCATCCGCCACGGGGTCTTGTAGGTCGTCCCCTTCGGTTAATACCGTATAAAACGCTGTAATGGACCCCTTTCCACTAGCATCATTACCTGCTCGTTCCACCAGCTGTGGTATCTTGGCAAATACCGAAGGCGGATACCCCTTGGTCGCGGGCGGCTCACCGACGGCAAGAGCGATTTCTCGCTGTGCTTGGGCAAACCGCGTGAGAGAATCCATTAACAGCAATACTTTCAGGCCTCGGTCGCGAAAATGTTCCGCGTAGCGTGTCGCCAACATCGATGCCCGCAAGCGCATCAATGGCGCATCATCGGCCGGTGAAGCGACGACCACCGCCCGGCGCAAGCCCTCTTCACCCAAAATATGATCAATAAATTCCTTTACTTCGCGTCCGCGTTCGCCGATCAAACCAACCACCACAACGTCGGCCTCGGTAAATCGAGTCATCATCCCCATCAGCACGCTCTTGCCCACGCCGCTTCCGGCAAATAAACCCATGCGCTGACCCGCTCCTATCGACAGCAAAGCGTTTATCGAACGTATGCCAACATCGAGATGGTGGGTAATAGGTTGCCGCTGCAGAGGATTAATCGTTTTACCTTTGAAAGGAATCGTGTGCTCGCACTCTAGCGCCCCCTTTCCGTCAAGGGGGTCACCGGCACCATTGACGACGCGCCCCAGTAGGCCATCGCCCACGCTGATAACATCCTCAAAGGTGAGTGGAACCACCATCGCCCCCGCTTGAATAGCCCCTATCGGTTCGATCGGCATAAGATAGGTCACGCCATCGTCAAAACCCACCACTTCAGCAACGACACTATTGTCGGGTGCGCTCTCGATGCGACATCGCGACCCAAGGGCCGCGTTTAACCCAACGGCCTCAAGGGTGAGTCCCACGGTGCGGCGCAAGCGACCCGTTGCCACAGCCCTAATCCGCAACTGTCGATGCGCAAGTTCAGCGAGTTGTTCAAGCGGGGTCGCCATCACTATCATCCGCCGCCATATCATTAGAGGAGTTTTCCAGGTCGAGCTGTTTAAGATCATAGCCTTCAAACAATTGCATCAAGGTCTGTTTAAATCGTGTCGCCAAACTGAAATCGACCATGGATTGCGGTGTTTTGACAAGGCAACCTCCTTTTTCACACTGTGGATCAGAAACTAGCTGATAATCTTGCCAGTGGGGTAACTGCAGTCCTTCAAGGCAAGCCACATCGTCTGGATGCAGATGGATACGTACCAAATTGGCGCCACTGGGAAGCGCGGCCAATGCCTCTTCTACGACAGTCACCAAAGCTTCGCTGGACACCGACAACTCTCTCTTCACCACCGCACGAGCAATGTGTATGGCGACATTAGCCAAGGCATGGTGAACGGCGTCTTGTTGCTCTTGTAGCGGCTGTGACAAGCTTTGCAAGATATCCGCGACATTATTGGCTAGTAATTCATACGCCTCTTTAGACTTTGCATGACCCTCTTTAAGACCTTGCTCCTCACCTTTTTTGCGGCCTAACTCCAACCCTTCCGTGTAGCCCTCTAGGCTGGCTTGTTCGCGCGCTTTTTTGAGTTCGTTAAGGTGCGCCTGCTGCTCTTCACTTAGGGCAGGTTCGTGCGGGATGTGGTTGTTACTGGCAAGTTGTTGTTGCCGTTGCAGTGTGTGCCGCCAGTCGCGATTGGATTGAGGCTTATTCCTTACCACCTCCACAATATTCACCGCCTCTATCGCGGGGAGGGAAAGCGCGTTAAATGCACGCGCTTGCTCAGCGGGTATCCGCATGTTCTGCAATTTTTTCATGGCCACCCCTAGAGCATTTCCTCACCGCCCGATCCAAGCGAAATCTCGCCAGCATCTGCCATTCGGCGCGCTACAGTGAGAATTTCTTTCTGTGCTGCCTCGACTTCAGACACGCACACCGGTCCCTTGGCCTCTAAATCGTCTTTCAGTAACGCCGCCGCACGCTTAGACATATTGGCGTATATTTTCTCTTGCAGCTCGTTGTCTGCGCCCTTCAAAGCCAAGATCAGTACATCGGTAGAGATCTCCTTGAGAATAGACTGGATAGCACGATCATCCACGCTTTTGAGGTTGTCAAAGACAAACATGAGGTCCTGAATCTGCGTGGCAAGATCCTCATCTTGCTCGCTGATCGCCTCGAGTAATTCTGCTTCGACAGAGGAATCGATATTGTTCATGATTTCCGCGGCGACCTTGTGGCCACCCATGGCCGTTGTCTTGGAGCCAGCTTTACCTGAGAACTGTTTCTCGAGGATGTCATTGAGCTCTTGCAGTGCCGAGGGCTGTACCGTGTCCAAGGCCGCAATGCGCATCATGATATCTAGGCGCATTTTATCGGAGAGGTTGGTTAGCACCTCGGCCGATTGGTCGGCATCGAGATAGACACAGACAATGGCCTGTATTTGTGGGTGTTCATGGCGAATAATATCGGCCACTGAACGGGCGTCCATCCACTTCAATGTGTCCAATCCAGTGGTATTGCCCCCCAGTAATATCCGGTCGACCAAACTGCTGGCCTTATCCTCACCTAGGGCTGCCACCAACATCGAGCGTATGTAATCATCAGCGCCCATCCCCAAGCCCGTCAGCGTCCCAACATCCGACGCAAAGGACTGCACAACG
>JBEAQQ010000216.1:0-4277 GCA_041163785.1 Pseudomonadota bacterium | reverse complement strand
ACTGATCAATAGTATAGGCATCGCGTTGAGACAAATAACACTCCAAAAAAAAGGCAACCCAAGGGCTGCCTTATTCTATGCGCTAGCGCGCGCGCTGACGACCCCTTTGGGATCAGCCGAGCAAATTGTCGCTTATTTAGACGACAATTTTTCCTTAATACGCGCTGCCTTACCGCTGAGGGCACGCAGGTAGTACAGTTTAGCTTGACGTACGTCACCGCGACGCTTAACGCTAATGCTGTCAACCAGTGGGCTGTAGGTTTGGAAAGTACGCTCAACGCCTACGCCGTGAGAAATTTTACGAACGGTGAAAGCCGAGTTCAGACCGCGGTTACGGATACCAATAACCACACCCTCAAACGCCTGCAGACGCTCGCGGTTGCCTTCTTTAACTTTTACCTGAACAACAACGGTGTCACCGGGTGCAAACGCGGGGATTTCCTTGCTGGTCTGTTCTTTTTCGAGTTCCGCGATGATTTTGTTCGCGCTCATGTCGTGCTCCTATAGCATTCTAGGATCGATATCTTATCGATCAGTCACATTGCCTGTACTTATAGACTTGTCTGCTTTCGCAAGTGGCACACGCTCTCACACGGGTGCCGTCTACATTGGTCCAGATCGTTAATACTCGCCGCTCTCTTGCTGGGCAAGAAAGTCAGCCAATAAATCTTCCTCTGCACGGCTCATGCCGCGCTGTTCAAGCATGTCGGGGCGACGTAAATACGTGCGACCCAAGGCCTGCTGTAAGCGCCAAGTTTTGATGCGAGCATGATCACCGCTCATCAAAACCTCTGGCACTGCCTCGTCTTTATACACCTCGGGGCGGGTGTAATGTGGACAATCCAATAGACCATCCACAAAGGAATCCTCTACCGCGGAGTCGGGATGACCCAACACACCCGGCAGCAATCGAGCAATGGCGTCTATCATAATCATGGCGGGCAATTCACCACCACTCAACACATAGTCACCTACCGACCACTCTTCGTCGACCTGAGCACGCAACAGTCGCTCGTCAACACCTTCGTAGCGACCCGCAAGAACAATCAGCTCTTCGCATTCACTAAAGGTCTGCGCCGCCGCTTGATCAAACCGCAGGCCTTGGGGGCTCATATAAACCACCTTGGCCGAGGGGTAGGACTTGCGCATAGCGTTGATCGCTCGCTCGAGCGGCTCAACCTTCATCAACATACCGGGGCCACCACCGTAAGGCCGGTCATCCACAGTACGATGCTTGTCGTCGGTAAAGTCGCGCGGATTACTACACTGCAACGACAATACACCCTGGCGAATCGCACGCCCCACTACACCATTGTCGGTAATAGCGTCGAACATTTCGGGGAAAAGGGTCACGATGCCAAAACGCATTCTGCCTCTTCCTCCGACTAGAACTCAGGGTCCCAGTCGACCAACATTTCACCCGCCTCTACATCAATGGCCAGTACATACTGCTCCAACACATAGGGGACTAATCGCTCACGCTTGTCGAGACTTTCCTCGCAAGGCGATACCACCATGACATCGTTGGCGCCTGTTTCGAAAAGCGAGGTGATCTCACCCAACAAAACACGCTGATCATTGTGTTGCGTGAAAACACGCAAACCTTCCAATTCATACCAGTAGTAGTCTTTACCCTCTAAATCAGGGAGAGCTTGCTCTGGCATGAGCAGTTCGCAGCGGGCGAACAATTCTGCACCATTGCGGTCGTTAACACCGTCAATTTGTGCAATAAGCCCTTTGCCTTGCGGCTTTACCGACATTAACTTAATCGGTTTTGCCTGCGCATCGGGGCGACGAAACGCCACGACATATTCGGCAATATCTTGGGGCCTATCTAAAAAGGCATGGATTTTAACCCAGCCCTTAATACCGTAGGCACCGGTAATTTTACCGGCCACCAGGTACTGATCAGATGGCGTAGACACCATGATTAAGCTTTAGCAGCTTCCTTGATCAACTGAGCAACGCGATCAGACATCTGAGCGCCCAAACCTACCCAGTGATTGATGCGATCGTTGTCCAGACGCAGACGCTCTTCTTGGCCACGCGCAACAGGGTTGAAGAAACCTACGCGCTCGATGAAACGACCGTTGCGAGCATTGCGGCTATCAGCAACAGTGACGTGGTAGAAAGGACGCTTTTTTGAACCGCCACGGGCCAAACGAATTGTTACCATGTTTTTTTCCTCAAAGTCTCGATGAGACAGTTTTATAACTCGTGAGATATCGCTATCTCTCTGTAAAGGCCGCGCATTCTAAGGCAAGACATCCACTTTGCAAAGCCCTAAACATAAAAAAACCCCTAATTTAGGGGTTTACTAAAAAATACAATCTACTGTTTTTAAATCAAATTTAAATAAATTTATGGTAATTTATTCCACAAAAACTCCATTCTGGTTATACTCACCAACCGTTTTAGAGATAGATCGAGATGCAATACATCCTCCGACGCGGCAATAGCCTACACTACCAACGAGCCTATCCGCGGCAGATTCAATCTCTGCTTGGCCGCGCCATGTATCAACGCCTACAACTAAATACTAAGGCCAGCGATGCGGACATCCGCGCCGCGAGAGACGGCCTTAATCAACTCTTCGAGCAACGCGTTGTCGCAGCAAAGAACAGTCTCCACGAAGAGGGAGGCGACCCTTCGGCACAAGCCGTTATGCTCAACATTCTGCACGCACAAACTCGCGACCAAGCCCTGACACTAAACGATCTCTGGCAAGACTATTGCCAACACAAACGGCTCAAGGGTCGCGACAGGCAAATCGCCGATGCCGACTGGATGCGATTTATTCGTCTCGCCGGCAACCTTGCCGCCAATGACGACAGCGACACCAACCGCCGACTCAACGCCGCCCTCCAAGCGCAGTATTTAACCCGCCAACAACACGTAAAACCCAGTACAGCGAAACGGGAATTGACCCGCGTAATAGCCGCCTTAAAATTTGGCGCCCAACAGCACAACCTCTACTGGCGTATCGATGCTTTAAAAGCACCCAAAACCGATACACACAGCAAGGCAACACTCAAGCCGCCCATCATTCGACTTATTCATGCCGCCATTGGCAACGACACGAGCAGTACCGACGTAGACGCGCTGCTTTTACTGGCACTGACCACCGGTATAAGCCCCGCAGAGATTGCCCGCATGAGATCCAACGACCTACTACTCAACGCCACCACACCCCACCTATGGGTGCGCAACGCCAAAGATCAGCGATACCGCATTGCTCCGATACTGGTACACAAGGAGTTTCTCCACCACAGTCTCCCCGCTGCCACGAACTTATCAAAAATGAGCAAAGGCTACGTCAGCAGAATGTGCAGCCAACGCCTGCAAGCCATCACCGGCTCTGACAGCGCCAGCATAAGCCTGGCGCTAAATACGTTTCGCGCCGCCACCGCAGACGTCGACTTAACGAATCAAGACATCGAGCAACTATATAAAGAACTGTGTGCTCGCCTGACCATTTCGTAAGCACAAAAAAAGGGAGCTTGATAAGCTCCCCTGTTTTAGCCAGCAGCGACTAGTGACCTTTCATGAGCAAACGCATGATTTTCACATTTAATGCCGCGAAGCGAACCAACTGCCAAGGCAGGAAGGTACGCATAAACAAGACAAACTTGTTAGGCTTCGCTGAAAAGTAACCCGGCTCATAAGGACGTTGGTTTTCTGGTATTTGATCTTGCATAATTTTTTCTCCTTTATTCCGGAATAACACTCCAGAAAGGCTTCAATTTAGCTTTGTAGATAAACAAGTGGTGTAACACGTGCTTAATCCAGTGAGCACCCAAACCGATTTCACCCGATGTCAGGCTCTGATCGCGCCCCGTTTCGGGGAAACGCGCGTAGTCTGGCACCACCGGATAAACCGTCATGGCCGCTGCGGTACCGGTGAACATGTCTTTACCTGTACTGGCGATACACGCCGCTCCCATTTGCGCCATACTCGCGCTGCGCGTTGGCACATCGCTGACACCGTTAATCATGTCGACAATATTTTCAGCAACAGCGCGCGCCATGGTTGCGCTCGGCATACCCGTGCGTGGTGGCGCAGGTGTAATCAAGGTGTCGTTGGGCGACTTGCGCGGTTGCGAAACTTGATGCGGTGGCGCAAAAGCAATCCCCACAGCGAACATGTTGCCATAGGTTGGGTTTTGTAGCTTTTTCGGCCAGTCGTTAGCGCTCCACTCCGTGTAGGGCTTAGGCGTGTAATCCGCATCCACCTTCATGAAACCGCTAGGCGCAAAAATAGTCGCGGTGATATCTTC
>JBEAQQ010000215.1:0-3637 GCA_041163785.1 Pseudomonadota bacterium | reverse complement strand
AGGCTAAACATTCTTTTATTCTCCAAAAAACTTTTCAATCACATCACTATCAGATGCTTACATGCTGTAACTCACGCCCAGGAAAAACTGCCTTCCAAAGTACTGCAGCGTGCCTGTCTGTGAGGGCTGATTGAAATATGTCTTCGTTGGTTCATCTGTAAGGTTGTTCACTTGGAACAAGACCTGCAAGTTATCGTTCACTTGATAACTGGCCTGATAATCAATGACCGTTTCCTTGTCGAAAAAGGCTAACTGCGTTTCTACCGCCACCTGTTCCGACACGAATGCACTGCGCTGTCTAACGTTAACCCGGGTAGAAAAATCCTGATAGTCATAGAACAGCGTGGCGCTTAAGACCTCGTCTGAAAGACCCGGCAAGGTAATATCAACCGTGCCGCCACTGAGATCCGTTTGGAAATTAATATTACTTTCGGTATAGGAATAGCTGCCGCTAAAACCAAGTCCAGACCAGGCACCGGGAAGGTTCTCAAAGGTTTTTGTGAACGCTAGCTCAAGCCCCTGAATATAACCACCTTCCGTATTATTAATTACCGTATCTAGCGAACCATTGATCACATTGACAGGCGGGTAGCTATTTTCATTTCCTGGCTCTGTCCCTGGTACATAGGTGGGAACGTCGTAGGCAGGGTCCGCAATGAAATCGTAGGGATCTATGCGAATATTGTTGATGAAGCCAAGGATGTCTTTGTAGAAAATGGCCGCCACAAAGGCACCATCACCTTCTTCAAAATAGTGCTCAAACGATAAGTCGTATTGATTGGCGTAGAAAGGATCTAACAACGGGCTATTGTTCGAGGAAGCACTGTAATAGCCATCATCCGAGATATTCACACTTTCGTCTGCTTGAAGCCGCTTGATCGGTGGCCTGCTCATCACCTTAGCCGCCGCGAATCGCAACTGTGAATTATCCGTAAGCAAATAATTCAAGTTCAGTGATGGCAAATAATCTGTATAGGTTTGCCCAATATTAACTAATGCATATTCCGAACTTGTCACACCAAGATCATCGGTGATGGCGACAGCGCCAGCAGCGGGATTTCCATCGACATCGCGAAGGCCTATTGAGCTTTGGTCACTCTTGACGGCACGCACGCCAATGTTGCCCAGCAGACCGCGCCCCGCGATTTCAGTATCAATATTCAACTGAATGTAAGCCGCTGTCACTTTCTCATCTACCGACCCAGACTGTGTCATGGTCCAGGAGTCGGCCCAAGATTTAACTGGGGTACCCTCACCTGCAGGCAGCCACTGAGAAAGCGCCTTATCCATATCTATCGCCAGGTACGATGGGAAGTAACCAAACTCACCACTAAAGTTAACCACCGTTGCAAACTCAGGTGTTAATGCCAATGGTTTTTCATTAGGACCGTAGGCGCCAAAGTCATTACCAAATTGGTAGACACCGCGCTCATTGGTGTAGTGACGATCAGACACGCGCACACCCGCCTCAATCGAGGAGAACAAGCCGCTGTTTTCAAAATCATAACGAACGTCAAATTTTGCTGCATCTACCTGATCGGTATTTAAGTAGGGATAAGTACCCCACTTAGCCAGCATCATTTTACTCATATCGGTGTAGTCTTGGTTGAAACCGATATCTGGTAGACCTAAACCATTGAGCTGATACGCGACAGAGACGTCGCTTTCTACAACAGGCAAAGCCGCAGAAGCATCCTCAAATAAAAGCCCCCAACCTACTCCGTTGACGAAATTACTATCCGCTTTAGACGTTGAAACATCAGCTGAGACAGTCCATGGGCCATTAGCCCATTCGACAAACAGACCATAGGACTTCACCTCATCATAATCGGTATTATCGTCATTGGTCGTCTGTACAATGACATTGGTATCGCGAGTACGGTTAATGGTACCGCCAATCATAGTGTTATCAGCTGTCAGTACAGGGTTGTAAACCGCACCTTGGAAAAGATTTTGGAACCGGAAGCCCCGGGCAAACGCTTTAGTATCAAATTTTGACTGGTAGTAGTCCGCGCGCACGGTTAGGTTATCGTTGGGCATCCACTCAAGCACACCCATCAAGCCATCGCGGGTTTCTTCTCCCCCTTTGTGCTGCAACTCAAAGCCGTAGGACAACGCATCTAATTGACCGTCGCCATTCACATCACGCGCGCCTGCCTCTCTATTACGGTAGGAGAATCCGACAAATTGGGTCGCGACACTAGGCTGATAAAGGCGGGCAAAACCCAAGCCAACGCCTACAGTATCGTCAGCAAACTTAGATTGGTAAGAGACACTAAAACGGTGTCCGACATCTTGAGCGTCGTAAACTTCATCGGCACGATCGTTCATCATGCCACGCGCATTGATTGTAAACCGTGCGTCCTCCTCCATCGCTAGCGGACTGGCTGTTTTCAGCTCAACCGTACCGGCGACACCGCCCTCGATAAGGGATGCCTTGGGTGACTTGTAGACCGCGGCCTGACTAATTAATTCTGAGGGATACTGTTCGAACTCAATATTTCGCTGACCACTCGTGGAAACCTGTTCACGACCATTCAACGTCGTAAATACAAAGCCACCGGCCATACCACGAATGTTGATCTCACTCGCTTGCCCGCCTGTACGGACAGCCGACACACCAGGCAAACGCGTCAAGGCATCAGCCATTGAGACATCTGGCAAACTGCCAAGGTCATCGGCAGAAATATTTTCAGTCACCGTATCAGCAAAGCGTTTTGCATCTATGGCGTTGAGAACAGATTGTCTGAAGCCTGTGACAACGACCTCTTCAACAACCTGGGGCTGTTCTTCATTGCTTTCTTGGGCTCGCAGAGTTGATGACGCCGAAAAAGCACTAGCCACAGCCATCGCTATGATAGTTTTTCGGGTTAGCGACGTGCTAAAACCGGCCGTATGTAATCGGTTTTCCATAATGGGTTCCTTTATCATTTTTATGATTGGAACCAAAATAAAAGATGTTTACGTCAAACCCCTAACCTTTGCATACGTATTCATTGTTTTATAACGGCAAGTACTTTGCCGAAAAACCACTACCGAATGGAGTGCCCACCCAAATACACCTGCAGGGACGCGAAGTCGCTAAATTGCGTGCACTTCGATAAAAACTTATCCAGCGCTTCATAGAGCGATGTTTTAGACCAACCCTCAAAGGGCGGTGGATTAACAAATAAAAGACGCTCGTCGAGGCGCTCTTCGCCCGCATAAGGTCGACGCTCGCAGTGCATAATTTTGAGGGCTTTGAATCGCAGTGCTTTAATACTGCCATCCAAGGCATTGGCGTTGACCAAATCATCGACATCGTCAACTAATAACGTTGAATGTAAGAAAGGGTTATCTTCCATTTTATTGAGCATATTCACGACGCGCACTCCTTTTGAAATACCTAGCGGAACTGACACATCGAGTATGTCAGAGAGTAGCGCGAAGAGAGCGAGAGAAACCCTGCACCGCTTAGTGCAGGGTTTTAGGCGATTAATCTATGGTGATTTTATAGCACGGCTCGTAATCACCGGCGAGCTTCATTCGACCGTCTTTGGCGAAGGCAGTCAGCAAGTCATCCATGGCCTTCATCAGCCTAGGTTCACCGTACAAGGCATAGGGCCCATGTGCCTCTATAGATCTAATTCCCTCCTCT
>JBEAQQ010000214.1:0-3204 GCA_041163785.1 Pseudomonadota bacterium | reverse complement strand
GTTAAGGCCATGGTTCGAGTGATTCTCGGCGCCGAGGCGCAGCGAGAAATTCAGCGTTCGCGCCACCGTATGGACCAAGAGTACGACCATATTGACGAGGCTATCGCCCTGTCAGTGATGTATTCGGCCAACCATTTGAAGGGTGTGAAAGCCATTATTGCTTTGACCGAGTCGGGCCATACCCCACGTGTGATGTCGCGGATCAGTTCGGGTTTGCCGATTTTCGCACTTTCTCCTAGTGTTAAGGCGCAACGCAAAATGATGTTGTATCGTGGCGTGCAATCGGTGCCGTTTGACGCCCGAGGTATGAGCCTAGATGAGCTGACTGAAAAGTCTGTTCACGCCCTGAAAGAGGGTGGTTTTGTCGCCAAGGATGATGTTGTGATTCTATCGCGTGGCAACCAGTTGGGTGTGTTGGGTGGTACCGACACCATGCAAATCGTCCGAGTTGCTGATTAATTGATGCCCGCCGTGAGGCGGGCGATACCCTTTATGTTTTAAGGTGGGTTGTTATGCACCACGATATTCTCAATGAGTCGATGCAGTTGCTCATCTATGGCATGGGCACGGTATTCGTGTTTCTTTACCTCTTGATTTTGGCGACCCAGGGGATGTCTCGACTCGTCCAGCGCTTCGCGCCTGAGGCCGAACCGGTAGCGCCTGTTAAACGCGCTTCTGGGACACACGCTGTTGATCCCAATGTGGTGGCGGCCATTGGCCTGGCAGTCCAAGAGTTCCGTCGCGAACATCGCCAATAATTGTTAGTGAAATAGATATTATGAGTAACAACAAAAAGCCTTTAGGTATTACCGACGTCGTTTTGCGTGATGCCCATCAATCCTTATTTGCGACGCGCATGCGCATTGACGACATGCTGCCGATTGCCGAGAAACTTGATCAGGTCGGTTTTTGGTCCTTGGAGTCGTGGGGGGGGGCAACGTTTGATGCCTGCATCCGCTACTTGGGTGAAGATCCTTGGGACCGTATTCGCGAATTGAAAAAGGCGATGCCCAATACACCGCAGCAGATGTTGTTCCGCGGCCAGAATATTTTGGGTTACCGTCACTACGCCGACGACGTGGTGCAAAAGTTTGTTGAGCGCGCCGCTATCAATGGGGTCGATGTCTTCCGCGTGTTTGATGCGATGAATGACATGCGCAACATCGATACTGCCTTAAAAGCGGTTAAAAATGTCGGTAAGCACGCTCAGGGTACCATTTCATATACCCTTAGCCCGGTTCACGATATCGATATGTGGGTGTCGCTGGGTAAGCAAATTGAAGACATGGGTGCTGACTCTATCGCCATCAAAGATATGGCTGGCTTGCTGACACCTTACGTTGGCTTCGAATTAGTGTCGCGGCTTAAGGCGGCAGTGGATATTCCCATTCACATGCAGTGCCACGCCACCACGGGGCTCTCTACGGCGACGGCATTGAAGTGTATCGAAGCGGGTATCGATAATGTCGATACGGCCATTTCGTCGATGTCGATGACCTATGGCCACAGCCCCACAGAGACCTTGGTAGCCATGCTACAAGGTACTGATCGCGATACGGGGCTCGACCTGGTCGCCTTGGAAGACATCGCGAGTTACTTCCGCGACGTTCGCAAGAAATATGCAAAGTTCGAGGGTAGCCTTCGCGGCGTTGACGCGCGCATTCTTACCGCGCAAGTGCCGGGTGGTATGTTGACTAATATGGAAAACCAGTTGCGTGATCAGGGCGCCATCGACAAATTTGATGACGTTCTGGCAGAAATTCCCCGTGTGCGTGAAGACTTAGGTTTTATTCCGCTTGTTACCCCCACATCACAGATCGTCGGCACTCAGGCCGTACTCAACGTGTTGACAGGTGAGCGCTACAAGTCGATTTCTAAAGAGACTCAAGGGGTTTTGAAGGGCGAATACGGTGCCACACCCGCGGCGGTCAATGCTGAGTTGCAAGCGCGTGTGCTCGAGGGGG
Organism: Pseudomonadota bacterium; assembly: GCA_041163785.1. Taxonomy (GTDB): domain Bacteria; phylum Pseudomonadota; class Gammaproteobacteria; order Pseudomonadales; family JAHEIH01; genus JAHEIH01. The sequence goes on along the minus strand of JBEAQQ010000214.1, from coordinate 1,240 downwards.
CAGAGCCGATTACTTGCCGACCTGCGGATTTGCTTGAACCCGAATTGGATAAATTGACCACCGAGCTACATGAACTGGCCAAAGAGCAGGGCATTACCCTAGCGGACGCTGCCATTGATGATGTGCTGACCTATGCCTTATTCCCTCAGGTGGGCCTCAAATTCCTTGCCAATCGACATGATCCTGCGGCCTTTGAACCGGCGCCTGGCAGCGAACCCGTTGCCAGCGAAACGGGCATCTACACCGTGTCGGTCAATGGTCAAACGTACACCGTGGAAGTTAGCGCCGGTGGTGATGTGACGGGTTTGGTGCCTCTTGCGGCGTCGGCTAATCCCGTGTCGCCCAGTACCCCTGTTAGCCCCGGTGGCGATGCAGAAAAGGTTCCCTCACCCCTAGCGGGGACGATTGTCCGCGTGGAGGTTGCTCAAGGTGACTACGTTGAGGCTGGTGATGTCGTCATTATTTTGGAAGCCATGAAAATGGAAACCGAAATTCGTGCGCCCAAGGCGGGTCGTGTCGAGGCTTTGTTGGTTAAAGCAGGTGACGCGATCGCCACGGGTGACGCATTGCTGAGCATTGCCTAGGGGGTGGCTATGAACGAACGATTACTCACCCTATGGCAGAGCACGGGTCTGTTTCAGGCTGAAGCCGGGCAGTTAGTCATGATGGCTGTCGGCGGTTTGCTGCTATACCTCGCTATCAAGCGAGGTTTTGAGCCTCTGTTGCTAGTGCCCATTGGTTTTGGCGGCATCTTGGCCAATATTCCCGGAGCGGGATTGGCCAATAACGCCGTGGAAAATGCATTGCTGCACGGCGATGCTACCCTTCTGTCACAAATGGCTCAGGCGCTGGCGTTGAAGAGCTGGGACAGCTTGTCACAACTGGTTCACGCCTACGAAGGCAGCAGTGCTGCCACGCATGTTGTGCTGCAACAGATAGCGCACGATGCCGGCTATGCCAATGGTGCGCTGTATCAGTTTTACAGCGTTGCAATTGCCTCGGGCGTTGCGCCGCTGGTAATTTTTATGGGTGTGGGTGCCATGACCGATTTTGGTCCGCTGTTGGCCAACCCCAAAACGCTATTCTTAGGTGCCGCTGCGCAGTTTGGTATTTTTGCTACCGTGCTGGGTGCCGCGGGCATGTCTCACCTGGGTTGGATAGATTTTACCCTGCCCGAGGCCGCTGCGATTGGGATTATTGGTGGTGCTGATGGCCCAACCGCGATTTACGTCGCCAGCAA
>JBEAQQ010000213.1:0-6386 GCA_041163785.1 Pseudomonadota bacterium | reverse complement strand
GCGCATCGATGATCACTTTGTCGATGTGGGTTCCAAATTAGTATTCAACATCACCCTACCTGCCCTGCTGTTCATCAACGTTGCCAATACGTCGTTACATAACGTGGCCGACCCCTTGATGCTCACCGTAGGTGTCGCGGGTACGCTAGTGACCTATGCCCTACTGGAAATGATGGTGAAATACTGGGTGCCCGAACCTAGCGACCGCGGCGTCGTGGTGCAAGGCGGGTTTCGCGCCAACATGGGCATTATCGGTCTCGCCTATTGCTTCAACGCCTACGGCAACGAAGGGCTCGCCGTCGCATCCATTTACTTAGGCATTGTCACGATTGTTTACAACATCCTCAGCGTGATCACCCTGACCAAGTCGCAACAAGGCGGCTTAAAACTGGGCAAAACCCTGCGTGGTATTATCAAAAACCCTATTATTCTAAGTCTGCTCGCCGCGCTGCCCTTTTCGTGGTTTGAGGTGGGGCTGCCACAATGGATAGAGCGGACCGGCAGCTACTTTGCCCAGATGACTCTCCCCTTGGCGCTGCTGTGTACCGGCGCGAGCCTGCCCTTAAATGCCCTGCGCAGCAATCTGCGCAACACCTTGCTGGCAGCTAGCGTTAAATTACTTATTATGCCTCTCGGCATGACAGCCGCGGCCATTATGTGCGGCCTTGAGGGTATGGAATTAGGTGTGCTGGTCATGATGTGCGCCGCCCCAACTGCAGCGGCAAGCTATGTCATGGTCAGAGCCATGGGCGGCAACGCCAAATTGGCCGCGACGATCATCGCGGCCACGACCCTGGGTTCGATTATTACCAATAGTTTATTGATTGGTGGATTACATCACTGGGGTTGGCTGTAGCGACGTCAGGCACCTAAGCGAGCGCTAGGGCGTCGAGGATCATCTTGCCACCAAATAGCAAGAAGATTAGGCCGACTGAACCATTGCCAACAGCGCTCAATTTACCGTGGCGAGCAAACAGCTTGGACAGCCCCACTCCGCCATAGATCAATACGGTGAGATACAGTAAGCTCACCGCCTGAACAATGCTCGCCAAAATCAAAAAGCTCAGCGCCGGCGTGTCGTAATCGGGCGAAACAAACTGGATGAAAAACGACACGAAAAACAATATCGCTTTTGGGTTGAGCAAACTTATCACGAGGGCGCGCTTAAACGGGTGGCGCTTATCAAGTTGCGGTTGCGCGGGTTTTTCTAAATGGCCCGCACGCCACATCGCCCATGACTCACGCAGCAAACCGACACCTAAATACATTAGATAACCCGCCCCGAACACTTGCAACGCCGTGAAGACCACCGCGTGGGCCTGCAGCAGCGTCGCCGCCCCCATGGCAGTCATCAACATTAGCAAAGCATCACCGCAAAACACCCCTAAGGCACTGGCAAAGCCCGCTTTGTGGCCTTGGCGCGAGGCCGTGGTCATGACATACAAAGAGTTCGGCCCGGGGATCAACACAATAAAAATCGTGCCCAAAATGAAGGTACCGATATCGACAACGCCGTAAAACATAGTGCTCACCAAACAGAGTTTCCCTGAAAGGCCGCTACTTTAGTGATGCCAAAACCTGAAAGCAAGCGCGGCGCGACAAGTCATATTGCGCCGCGCTCAAAATAACCCTTCTACCCACCACAGATAAAACGATAATCAATGGCTAAACATTCTTTGGGAAATCACCTATGAGCCACCACGCGTTTATTTATGACGCCATCCGCACTCCCCGCGGCAAGGGCAAAAAAGACGGCAGCCTGCACGAAGTCAAACCCACCGTACTGGGCGCAGGGCTTTTAAAAGCCCTGCAACAGCGCCACGATCTCAATACCGCCAATGTCGACGACGTGGTTATGGGTTGTGTCACCCCGATTGGGGAACAGGGTTCCGATATCGCTAAATCCATCGTCATGTACGCTGATTGGGATGAATCTGTGCCCGGTGTGCAGTTAGACCGTTTCTGTGCCTCAGGCCTAGAGGCCGTCAATATCGCGGCACAAAAAGTCGCCTCGGGGTGGGAAGATCTCGTGGTGGCCGGCGGCGTCGAAATGATGTCGCGCGTACCGATGGGCATGAATGGCGGTGCGTGGTCAAACGACCCAGAAATCAGTGTCCACACGGGGTTTGCTCCACAGGGCATCGGCGCCGATACGATTGCCACCCTAGAGGGTTGGTCCAGAGAAGACATCGACCGTTTTGCACTGCAATCCCAACAACGTGCGGCGGCCGCACAGGCCGCGGGGCACTTTGACCGTTCCGTCATCCCTGTTATCGACCGCAATGGCAGCGTCATATTAGGCCACGATGAATTCATTAAGCCCAATACCACCATGGACGCCCTGGGTGGCCTTAAGCCCTCATTTGCGAAGCTGGGCGCTATGGGCTTCGACGATATCGTCATGAAAAAATATCCCCAACTGTCTGCGATTGACCACGTCCACACCCCAGGTAACTCGTCGGGTATTGTCGACGGCGCCTCCGCGGTATTGATCGGCAGTGAGGCGGCAGGCAAAGCTAACAACCTGACACCTCGCGCCCGCATTCTTGCCACAGCGGTCACAGCGAACGATCCCACTATTATGCTCACAGCGCCGGGCCCTGCGGCCTATAAAGCGCTCGCCAAGGCTGGCCTCACGGTCGATGATATTGACCTATGGGAAATTAACGAAGCCTTTGCGTCTGTAGCGCTGCGCTTTATGAAAGACATGGGCATTAGCGATGCCATTACCAACGTCAATGGTGGCGCGATCGCCATGGGCCACCCTCTAGGTGCCACGGGCGGTATGGTGCTGGGCATCCTGCTCGACGAACTTGAACGTCGCAACCTCAAGCGCGGTCTCGTCGCACTATGCGTCGGCGGCGGCCAAGGCATTGCCACCATCATTGAGCGCGTATAGGAGAACACCATGAGCGACAATTTACACGGATTTCACTACCAAAAAGACGCCGACGACATTGTAACCGTCACCATGGACTTGGATGGTCCGGTCAACGCAATGAACGAGCAATTTCGCCTTGCCTTCCGCGCCACTATTGACCAATTGTGCAGCGAAACCAAACTACACGGTGTCATTTTTGCCTCCGCCAAATCGACCTTTTTCGCTGGTGGTGACTTAAAAGAAATGTTGCAGTGCCAACCCGGCGGCGAGCAAAGCTTCTTTGAACTCGTCGAAGGCATCAAGGCCGACATGCGCCGCCTTGAGCACTTACAAGCTCCCGTAGTGGCCGCCATCAATGGCTCGGCACTGGGCGGCGGCCTCGAGCTTTGCTTGGCCTGTAACTACCGTATCGCTTCAGACAAATCGAGCACCTTGATAGGTTTACCGGAAGTCACCCTGGGCTTGCTCCCCGGTGGCGGCGGCGTGGTACGCAGTATTCATCTACTGGGTCTGCAAACGGCACTCCCGTTGCTTATCGAAGGTAAGCGTATGCGTCCCGCACAGGCACTGGAGACGGGCTTTATTGACGCTGTCGTCGACAGTGACGACGCCCTCATCAGCTCAGCTAAACGTTGGATTCAGGCCAACCCAGAGGGCTGGCAACAACCCTGGGATCGCCCCAAACACCGCATTCCCGGCGGCGACGTGTGGCATCCCGGTGTACAACAAATCCTTGCCGGCGCACCGCCCATGGTCTTCCAAAAGACCCGCGGGCTATTACCGGCACCCGAGCGCATCATGTCCGTCGCGGCTGACGTTGTGACCGTAGACTTCGACACAGCGCAGCGGATCGAATCGCGCGGCTTTGCCTCGTTAGTGTCAACCAAAGAAGCGAAAAACCTCATCACTGGCGGCTTCTTCCAGATGAACAAAATTAACAGTGGCGCCAGCCGCCCGAAAGATGCCCCCCGTCGCAAGGTGGCCAAGCTGGGCATCTTAGGCGCGGGCATGATGGGACAAGGCATTGCTTACTGTGCCGCCAAAGTCGGCATTCAAGTGGTGCTGAAAGACGTTGAACTGGCCGCCGCTGAAAAAGGCAAGGCCTACAGCGCCATGCTGATGGACAAGCAAATCGCCCGGGGCCGCGCCACTGAAAGCGATAAAGAAGCGCTGCTGGCACAGATCCACGCCACCGCCGACATGACTGACCTGCAAGGCTGCGACATGATCATTGAAGCGGTGTTTGAGGATCTCGATCTAAAACATCGCATTCTAGAAGAGGCTGAAGGCTTCCTGGCCGAGGGTGGGACGCTCGCCTCGAACACCTCAACACTGCCTATTAGTCTGCTGGCCAAGGCGAGCAAACAGCCCGAACGCTTCATCGGTATCCATTTCTTCTCGCCCGTCGACAAGATGCCGTTGGTTGAAATCATCTGCGGCGAAGCGACTCAGGATGAAGCGCTAGCCGCGGCTTTCGACTTCACTCAGCAGATCCGCAAAACCCCTATCGTGGTGAACGATTCACTTGGCTTCTTTACCTCGCGAGTCTTCTCTACCTACTTAGACGAAGGTGCACGCATGGTCATGGAAGGTCTGGATGCCCAACTTATCGACAACCTCGGTCGTCACGTCGGTATGCCGGTGGGGCCGCTGACGGTGCAGGATGAGGTGAGCCAGCAACTCGCCGTGAGGGTGGCGGACACCCACAAGGCGATGGGCGTGTTCGGCAGCAAGGCCGACACCTCTGCCAACGCCGACCTTTGTGGACGTCTGGTTAATGAATTTGGACGATGCGGTCGTCACCACGGCGGCGGCTTTTTTGATTACACTCCCGAAGGCAAAACCCTGTGGCCCGGTATGGTCGAACACTTTGCCCAAGCGGGTGCCGAACTCGATCAACAGGACATAAAAGACCGCCTACTGCTACGCCAAGTGCTTGAAAGCTTGCGCTGCCTGGAAGAAGGCGTACTCAGCTCGGTGGCCGATGGCAACGTAGGCTCGCTGTTGGGTATTGGTGCACCGACATGGACCGGTGGCTTTATCCAAATGGTTAACACTTACAGCCACCATGGCAAAACAGGGGCCGCCGCGCTTCTAACGCGCTGTGAAGAACTGGCCGCACAATTTGGGGAGCGCTTTAACGCCCCTGATATTTTGCGCAAAGCCGCCGCTAACGGCGACAGCTTTCAATAGGAGAACACATGGATATTCAAGGTAAATCAGCCATCGTCACCGGTGGTGCGTCAGGATTAGGCCAAGCCACGGTAGAACGCTACATTGCCGACGGTGCCTACGTCGCTATCTTTGACCTAAACCGAGACGCTGGTGAAGCACTGGCTGCTCGCCTCGGCGAGCGATGCCGCTACTACCACGTCGACGTCAGTGATGAAAACGCCGTTCAACTGGCGATCGACGACGTTGTGAGCTCGCACGGCGGCTTACACATCGTCAATAATTTCGCGGGCATCGGGCCGGCCTGTAAAACCTACAGCAAAAACGGCCCCCACCCACTAGACACCTACATAAAGGTGGTTATGGTTAACCAAGTCGGTACGTTTAACATGTGCCGACTAGCGGCGGCTGCCATGGCGGCTGGCGAAGCGGTTAATGAGGATGGTGCTCGCGGTGTCATTATGAACACAGCATCGGTCGCTGCCTACGAAGGCCAAGTTGGGCAAGTGGCCTACTCCGCGACTAAAGGCGCCATTGTGGGCATGACACTGCCTATGGCACGCGAACTTGCCCCCTATGGCATTCGCGTCAACACCATTGTACCGGGCATCATTCACACGCCACTGTTTGACTCCCTCAACCCTGAATATATCGACGGATTGGTCGCTTCGACCGTGTACCCTAAGCGCCTGGGCAAACCCGCCGAAATAGCCAAGCTGGCGGCGCATATCGTCGACAATGACTACATCAACGGTGAGTGCATCCGCATGGATGCGGCCATCCGTATGCCCCCCAAATAACGAGGAAATTTTATGAGCTACCAAAGTTTACTGCTCAACATCGATGGCGCGGTTGCCACCATCACCATGAATCGCCCCAGTGCACGCAATGCGATGGATCGCCAGTTGCGTACTGAGGTAAAAGCCGCCATCGACGCGTTAAATGCTGACGACGCTGTGCGCGTTATCGTTCTCACAGGTGCGGGTGCCGGTTTCTGTGCTGGCACCGATTTGCAAGAGAAAGATGACGACAGCGATCGCGACGGCTATGTGACAGACATGCTGCGCCAGGAATACCATCCACTGATGGAATCCATCGCCAAAGGGAGCAAACCGGTTGTCGCTGCGGTGAACGGTGCTGCCGCTGGGATTGGCGCCTCCATAGCGCTAGCTTGTGACATGATCGTGATGGCCGACAACGCCTTCTTCTATTCGGCGTTCGGTGCGATCAGCTTGATTCCCGATGGCGGTCTGCACAAGCACCTGTTGGTGAACCTCGGCCCGCAGCGAGCGTTTGAAATGATTGCCTTTTCGCAGCGTCTCGATGCCGCCAC
>JBEAQQ010000212.1:0-7402 GCA_041163785.1 Pseudomonadota bacterium | reverse complement strand
CCGATGATCGCCACAGGCACGCCGTTTATTTCACGGACGGTGTGGCTCGAGAATACGGGATCACCAAAGTCAAAATCTTTCACGTTGTGGGCGACGAAGTCGATGTGCCCATCGAGATCGTTTTCCAAAATTTCCATGACGCGATCACTACCCAGGGTGAATTCCCAGTGACCCGTCATAACATCGATACCCAGCAGCTTAGAGGCGTCGACCATGTCTTGCCCGTTGGTCCACAGCGACGTCGCCGAGCCCTGCCACAAGTCCCCACCATCTAACAACAACGAACCAGGTCGTGAAGCGCGCACTTTTTTCACAAGTGTCGACAAGTGCGCAAAACCGCCCACTTTGCCATAGCGCTGTGCAGCCGCCGTGAAATCCAAGTAGGTAAAGGCGTGCGCCGCTCTACCGTTGGCTTGAATACCATAGTGTTTAAGAAAGGCGTCACCCACCAAATGTGGCGGACGGTTGCGTGCGTCGTGCACACCGATGTTCACCGACGGTTCGCGGTAGTAAACCGGCATCAACTGTGCGTGAGCATCGGTCATGTGCATCAAGCTAACGTTGCCAAAGCTAGGCAAATCGTAGATATCATTGACCGCGCTATCTTTGCGTTGGGCACAACCACCGAGGCCTGGCAGAGTCATACCCGCCGCGGCACCGAGACCTAAAAGTTTGGCAAATTCGCGCCTATCCATGCTGCCCTCACTGATTCACGGGAGAATTGGGATCTAACAATAACGCCATGATGTCTTTCATCTGCTGCTCAGTTAAGATCTTCTGTGCACCGAAGCGTGGCATATGTGAACAAACGTTATACACGTGAGGGTTGTAGATTTTCGCCCACGTGTATTTCAACATCATTTCAGACTGGCCGCGCATACCGTAATTGGTCAATGATGGGCCCAGCGTACCGTAAGCCACTTCGTTAGGGTCTAATTGGTGGCAAGCGTAGCAGTTGCCGCCATTGGGCTCGCTAGGATTATCATTCCACTGCAGACCCTTACCGTTGGCAGCAATCGCGTTACCGTTTTTCCAGTCGCCTAAGAAATTGCCGTCGGCAGGGTATACAACACTGGCCTCGGCTGCTTTACGCAGGGCTTCGACAGCCGCCGCATCACCCCCGCTATTCGCGGCATTACTACACGCCACCTGGAGTTCATCTTGATTCAAGCGGTCCATGGTCGCCTGATTCTTCGCCTTCATAGACGATACCAACATGTCCTTGGCCGTGGCCTCGGCCGCAGGTGCTGCGACCTGTTTTGTTTCACAACCCGCCAATACGCCCACAGCGATAACGGGCAGAAGAAATACTTTTACTAAGGTTTTCATGCAGTGTCCCCTTAACGTTTCAAACCAGGCGCGGCCATAACGGCGCCCTTGGCGTTAACACCCATGTAAGTCTCTAAAGCGATAACCGCTTCCGAACCCGTTTGGAACTGAGGCAGACGCTGTTGACGTCCGCAGCTCTGCATACGCCAGCCCATGGTGCGCAAAAAGCCTTCAGAAATGCGATAGCCGGGCCATGAAGTAAAGGCAAAGCCCGCCCCTTCGTTGGTCGTTAAATTTGGCAGTGCTTGCAAGCGAATGCGCTTGTCTGTCTGGCTGTGGCAGGTCGCGCATGAAAAGTCATGCGGTCCCGCGCGGTAGAAGAAAATCTCTTCACCTTTTTTGTACATTTTCTGCTCTTCAGGGTGCCCCTGAGGAACATTCACTACAGCGTCCATCGAGCGGTCTGCGATAAATGCCACCAAGGCTTCTAATTCTGTGCCTTGATCACCCGCTGAAGAGTAGGGCTTAACAAGCAAATCGATCACGTCGCGACCCTGCAAGGTTTCCATGCAGTACAGCAAACGAGCTTCGACGTCTTGAACTGCCTTAGCATCTTCAAAATAGCGTGGCAGCTGTGCCAACGCACCATCTACCACACCGGCTCCCAGGCCTAAATCACACTGCTCAAGCGACACATTGTTGGGGCCCATCGGGGTTTCCCACAGTTCTTGGCCTTCTTCAATCGTAAAAATTGCAGGGTTTTCATCCCCCATCATTTCCCGATATTCGGCGAACACGTCGTCATCATCTTGCGCCACTGCGACAGGAGCCAACAGGGCGGTACACAGGGCGGCAACACCGACCAACGCACCCGCTTTATTATGTAATTTAGTCATGGGAACCTCTTCGCCGAGTTATTTAACTTTGGCAGAACCTTCGCCGGTTTCGCCTTTGTTATCAACGTAGCTAACAACCACTTCATCACCTGCTTTGGCGCCGCTAAACTCGAAGCCCAAGAAGGGGTTCTGAGAAACCGCTGCACCCCAGTGGGCCTGCATAACAACGCGATCACCTACTTTTGCTTCAACTTCTGTAATAAAGTGAGCAGGGATTTTGTTTCCTTGTGCATCTTTGCGCATGCCAGTTTCCATGGGGTGACGCATCAATGCTTTAACTTCACATGTGTCGCCATTTAGAGAGGCGCGTACTCGAATTTTTCCAGCCATTGTCTTTCTCCTAATCCTGTATTAACCGCCGCAGCCACCCAAGGTAACCTTGGTCTCTTTTGAGGCTTTGTAAAATTTACCGTTAGCTTCAACAACACCGTAAACCTGGCAAGTTTGTGAAACTTTAACACGTGTTGAAACCGCAGCCTTGGTGCCCTCTGGAATAAAGAACTCCGCCGACAGAGGGTTGGGGTTTTTCTCAACCATGATCATGATGCGGGTAGCACCAGGAATCGTTGTGCTAATTTCAACAGGCACTACCGAACCGTTTTCGGCGATGTCTGGGCTACCAACAACGATGTCAGCGCTGTCGACGGGCTCGGCGCCCAACGCAGCAAATGTGCTGTCCATGCTTGTGGCAGTGAAGGCTGCGTCGTTGCGAACAAGGTTCGCCAGTGCGCGCAGTGGCAATGCTGCCATAGCGATCAACGCACCACCCAGTTTTAGAATTGAACGTCTAGATTGAAACATTTTTACTTCCTCGTGTTGAATTATTTACCAGCTAACCAGCTAGCAATTGTTTCTGCTTGTGCCTCGGTCACTTGCGGCATAGGTGGCATAGCCATACCACCCCAAATACCACCGCCACCGGAGCGAATCTTGCCCGCCAAGTATGATACCGCATCGGCCTGTCCACTGTATTTAGCCGACACCTCGTCAAAACCAGGTCCCACTAACTTACCTTTCAACTGGTGACAACCGGTGCAACCATTGGCCGCCAATAGATCCATCGGCGGTTCGCTCGACGCGGGCGCCTCTGCCGCTGATGCCTCTTCACCCTCAACCGCATACACCACGCCACGGGTTGGACCAATCAAACGATTTTGATCAAACAAATTACCATGGGCTGGCTTGGCGTAATCTGGAATCGTCGACTTCACTTCGAAGTTGGCGCAATTGTCCATGCAACGCTCTGAAACGACATCTGGCTCACCGTCGATTTTCCAAAGACCGTGATCCTGAGTCATCCCATGACGGTTTGGCATCAGTTCTTGAACTTCGTGAACGTTGTCTTGGTTAAGTTCAAAATCTGGCTCGATGATGTAGGCCAAGCTCAACAAATACGCCGTTACTGAATACAGTTCATCGGTTGTTAATGTCTTTGGCGCGTTCCATGGCATGGCGCGGTTGATGAAGTCCATCAACGTCGACAAGTTATTCAATTTCATGAGCGTAGTGCGCACGCGAGTAGGATCTTTCAAGGCCGCGACACGACCCGATTCGATATCGTCTTGGGTAATATTGCCTAGGACTAAAGGCGCAAAGTACTCGTTGCTTTCACCGAAATCACCATGGCAAAGCGCGCACTTTTCAAGAAAGATTTCTTCGCCCTCTTCCGCGGTACCGCTACCGGGTTTCAACCCTTGGAAGTCTGGTCGAATGTCGATATCCCAAGCGGCCACTTCAGCGTCTGTGGCATTGCGACCCAGATTACCCCATGGCTCACCGGCATTGGCAGACGCAACGCCGAGCGCTATAGCGGCTGTTGCTACAAAATTAACCCACTTGAACATTTTCCACCTCGCCTGACTCAAGAACACGCCATGTTTGGATCGCGTTGTTGTGATAGATACCACGGGTACCACGAACTTCACGCAATGCGTTGTATTGAGGCTGGACATAACCCGTTTCATCGGTGACACGGCTCTGCAATAACGCTGGCTTGCCATCCCAGATCCAATCAAAGTTGAAACGTGTGAGTGCTTTTGGCAACACCGGGCCATCAACGCGGGCTTCGCGCCAAGTGCGACCACCGTCAACAGAGACATCCACCTTAGCAATTTTGCCGCGGCCAGACCACGCCAAACCTGAAATATTGTAGTAACCCTTGGACAGCAGTTTTTGTCCACCCGAAGGCGAGGTAATGACCGACTTGGCCTCTTGAATTGAAGTGTATTGGCGCATCATACCGTCTGGCATCAAATCAGCGTAACCCGACGATTCGTCTTTGGCCGACCAACGCATATCGCCCACTTCGATACGGCGAAGATATTTGATGGATGAAACGCCCTGACAACCAGGCACCAGCACGCGCAGTGGATAACCCTGCTCTGGACGCAACATTTCACCGTTTTGGCCGTACACGACTAAGACGTCATCGAGGGCACGATCCATATCAATGGTGCGGTTCTGACCAGAACCATCGGCACCTTCGGCCATAATGTATTTACCATTGACCTTGTCGTAACCGGCCATATCCAGCAACAGCGACAAGGGCACACCTGTAAATTCAGAGCACGACAACATACCGTGGGTGTACTGGACGGTTGGCACCGCTGAGTTACCCCACTCCATCGCTGTATTTGCACCACACTCAATAAAGTGAATGCGCGACACAGATGGCATGCGCATCAAGTCATCCATGGTAAATACCTTAGGATTCTTGACTAAGCCATTAATCATGAAACGATGCTTACGTGGATCAATGTCGACCCAGCCTTGGTGGTGACGCTCAAAGTGCAGGCCGCTCGCCGTGATCATACCGAACATTGATTGCAAAGGAGAAAACGCCACGTCGGCTTGGCTTGTTGCGGCCAAACCTGGACTGCGTCGACGAATCACATTTTTTTCATACTTCGAGGGCTGACCGTAGGGATTAGTCGCGACACCATTACCTAGCATGCCTGACCATGGCTGTAAGTCGAGAATCTCACTCTCGCCCTCAGACGCCAGCGCCGCAGGAGCAGCCATAGCGGCAACCGCCGCAGTGAAGCTCTTGCGCAGCATGCCGCGGCGATTTTCATCAATCCCTTCTTTGCTGATGGCATTGACCAATTCTGGCTCAATAAACGACTCCGGTGCCGCGCGAAGCGTACCCATTGGTGTCGGTGAATTGTTATCTTTCACAGGAAAGCCCTCATATTGCGTGAAGAGGTATATCAAGAACCCTTATATACCAAAAAGTTATATGTTTATAATTAATTACTAATATACGTGAAAGATACGGTAGTATTCACCCAAATTCAATACTCTTTACTTTTTATTGAGCATTTTTAGACCTTGGTCTAAACCCATTTTTTGTTGAATTTACCGCGAGTTTAAAACAAAAGTAGTTGAAGCTTGAACCAGGCACAACACGAATGGGGTTGAATATGGCATGATGGCCATCAGTTAGAGATATCCGAGTACGATCATGAAAAATTTTCACCATTTTTTTGCAGCACTGTTACTTGTCCCGCTAGTCGCTAATGCGGCAGAGCGCTCGGTGATCTACCACATCATCGAAGAGTCTCAAGCCATTAGAGCCATGAATAATGCCATCAATCACCTTGAAGCCGACCCCGAGGTCCACATTGCCTTTGTCGTTCAGTCCGGCGGCCTGCATTTTCTGGAATCTGGTGCTAAGGATGAAAAAGGCCGCGAGTACGCCCCGTACATTGACGAACTGTCGATGGCCGGTGTCGAGTTTAAAGCCTGTGGCAATACCATGATGACACTCAACCTTACTATCGACGACCTCAATTTTGGGGTCGAGGTCGTGCCCTCGGGCATGGTAGAGGTCACACGACTACAACTTGAGGAAGGCTTCGCCTACGTCCACCCATGAAGAAACGACTACTGACACTGATACTTTTCAGTGCCTTCAATGCCGCGCAAGGTGCTGAGCTACTGTATTTCTTTGATAAACAATGTGGCGCCTGCCAAAAGTTCGATAAAGAAGTCGGTTACCACTACGACAAAACCAGCGAGGGCAAACTCGCCCCCCTTAAAAAAGTGGAATACCGTGTTTGGCGAGAACAAGAACAGAAGCCCTACGCCGATGTGTTAAGCAAACGCGTCGTTGGCACACCGACCTTTATCATGGTGCACAACGGTAAAGAAATTGATCGCTTAACCGGTTACAGCAATGACGAACTTTTTTGGTTTGCCATGCAACATATGCTGAACCGCGTAGAGCATATTTCTAGCGCACAATAATTAGAACGGATTTAAGGTGTAGCCCTGCTGTTGCAGCAAGGTATGTTTGGTCATGGCGGATAACGCCACTTCAACGCCGGGCAACAAATCCTCGTTCTTAATACCCAAGAAACCTGCGGATTGTGCACATACCGCCACCTGAACCCCGGCTTGCATCAAGGCTTGTAGCAACGGCACGTTGGGATTGGTGGTTAAATACTTTTCGTCGTAGGCACTATTGCTGAGCAGATCAAAGCTGGCCTTGCCGTGTACGACAAGTGCCAGTTGAATATTTTCCAACGGCACACCAGCCTTCACATGCATGTTTAAAAAGCGCGCCAAGCTTGCAAACTGTCTGTTTTCTGCTTCCTGATCACCCTGCGACCCGACATCAAACACCACTTTAAAGTGCTCATCGCCCTTGAGAGGATGGGTTTGCACCACCTCGTTGTACGTCGGACCAAAATCCTTAATAACAGGTCCCATTGAAAAAGGCTCGGCGGCTCGGGCGCTGACGGATAAAGCAATGAGTATGACGAGAGAAAAAACCTTAGATTTCATCGCGGGGTTCCTTTTTAGAAAACAATACGTTATCACGAAGCTTAGCTATAAATCGTGCTAAAGATCAAAAATGCGCCATTTAGCTTAACGACGCCAAAACCTCGGCACAAAAAAGACCAACAGTGTCAGGTATTCCAAGCGCCCCATCACCATGGCCACGCTCAGAATCCACGTCCCCGTGTCACTCACGGGCTGGAAGTTATTACCCAGCTCACCAAAGGCGGGGCCGAGCACGTTGACGCACGCCGTTACCGCACTGAGCGCCGTCCAAAAATCGAGACCGGTAAGCATTAACGCAAAGGTGAAAATGGCACTGCACATCCCCACGATAGACATGTAGGCCATGGTCGCGCTGAGCACGGGCGCCTCAACGGGCTGACCGTGATATTTAGCCGAGAAGACACCCCGCGGGTGGATGAGCTGTTTGACTTCCATAATGACGACTCGGC
>JBEAQQ010000211.1:0-3818 GCA_041163785.1 Pseudomonadota bacterium | reverse complement strand
GGCATCACGGCCATGCTCGCTCAAGGGCAAGACCTACATAGTATTTTCACCTTTGCCAATAGTGGCTATGCACTGACCACCGATGTCGCCGAGATTAATAGCCTGTTAAACCGCGGCGGCATCCAATCAATGATGTGGACCATATCGCTGATCATTATCGCGCTTGCTTTTGGCGGGGCGCTGGAAAAAGCGGGCTGCCTTGAAACCATTATTCTGGCCATCCGCAATCGAGTAAAAAGCTTTGGTGGGATTCAAGCGTCTGCCATCGCTTCCTCATTTGCCACCAACCTTGTCGCTGGCGACCCTTATTTATCGATTGCACTACCTGGCAGAATGTTTACCCCCGCTTACAAGAAAATGGGCTACTCAAGACTCAACCTTTCCAGAGCCATCGAAGAAGGGGGCACATTGTTGTCGCCACTGATTCCGTGGAATGCTGGCGGTGCGTTTACTATTACGGCACTTGGGCTTGGCATTGCCGAGGGTAATTTTGAAAACCTGCTATATATCCCCCTGGCCTTTGCCTGTTGGCTATCGCCCCTTATCGGTATTTGCTATGGCTATCTAGGGATATTTTCTCCGCGCGATAATGAGCGCGAATCGGACACCCCTAGCTAGCTACTTGAGCGACGCTTAATCCAGTGCCTTCACGCCCATATTCCATAGCGTGAAGGCAAACATATCTGCCAGTTCTTCGATCGCTTTGCTGGTAGGCTTACCCGCCCCGTGACCAACCGAGGTTTCAATGCGAATCAATACCGGTGCTTCACCGCGATGGGCGTTTTGCAGCTCGGCGGCAAACTTGAAGCTATGCGCGGGCACCACCCGATCGTCGTGATCAGCCGTGGTGACCAAGGTCGCTGGATAAGCCACACCGGCGCGCAGATTGTGCAACGGTGAATAGCCTTTGAGGTAGGCAAACATCTCTGGCGAATCCTGCGCCGTGCCGTAGTCATAGGCCCAACCCGCGCCAGCGGTAAACTGGTGATAACGCAGCATATCCAGTACGCCCACAGCGGGCAGTGCCACCGCAAACAAGTCTGGGCGCTGTGTCATTGTCGCGCCCACTAGCAAGCCACCGTTTGAGCGACCGCTTATGGCCAGACGTGGCGTCGAGGTATAGCCCTCGCTAATCAGATATTCCGCGGCCGCGATGAAATCGTCGAACACGTTTTGCTTTTGCTGCTGCGTACCCGCCTTGTGCCAGGCTTGGCCGTATTCACCACCGCCACGCAGATTGGCCACGGCGTAGATACCCCCAAGCTCCATCCAGGTGGCACGCTCGAGACTGAAACGAGGTGTTTGACTAATATTGAAACCACCGTAGCCATACAAAATGGTCGGGGTACTACCGTCCAATACCAAGCCTTTTTTATGGCTGATCAGCATCGGGATGCGGGTGCCATCTTTTGAGGTGTAAAACACTTGTTTTGATACATACTGATCGCTATCAAAATCCACCGCATGGCGACTGTGCAACGTCGACTCGCCGGTGCTGTTGTCAAAGCGATAATAGGACAGTGGCGTGGTCTGATTGTAAAAATAGAAATAGGTGAAGGGCTGCTCAGCCTTGGCGTAGTATACAGCGGCGGTACCCACACCCGGCAGTGCCACCTGCCGCACCAACTGGCCATCGAGATTGTACTGGAACAACTGATACGCGGCGTCGATCATGAGCCGCGTGAACAAATACCCGCCCGCCGAGGTCACGTCCAACACATTGTCGCTCTCGGCAATCACATCCACCCAATTATCTGGTTGCTGCAAGGTCACGCTGACCAAACGTTTGTTAGGTGCCGCTTCGTTGGTCACAAAATACAACTGCTCGCCGCGGCTAATGACAAACTCCGTATCGCTACCAATATTGGCGTCAACCGTGACATAACCCTGATCCGCCCCTTGTAGGTCGCGTACAAACACTCGGTTCCCCGAGGTAGAATTCGCGGCCGAAATCACAAGGAATCGACCATCTTCGCTGACCTCTGCCCCCACGTAGCGGTATTTGTCACCATCGCCAAAGGTCAACACATCATTACTTTGCGGCTCCCCAATTTGGTGCAAATACACCAAGTGACGATCGGTTTTCGCCGACAACTCTGAACCGTCGGGCTTCTCATAGACCGAGTAGTAAAAACTGTTATCGTCACGCCACTGCGGGCTAGTAAATTTAGCATCGACAATGGGGCCATCAACTATCTCAAGTGTGTCGGTATCCATCACATAGATCTTGCGCCAGTCGCTGCCGCCTTCGCTCACGGTGTAAGCCATCAACTTACCGTTGGGAGAAAACTCGTAGCTCGCCAACGACGTGGTGCCATCCTCGGCCAAGGTGTTGGGGTCCATGAAAACTCGCGCGTCTTCTCCCGCGCGTTGCTGGTACATCACCGACTGGTTTTGCAAGCCACTGTTGTGGAACCAATAAGTCGTGTCACCCACATGGGTGGGTTGTCCGGGCTTTTCATAATTCCATTTGTCGGTAAGTACTTTTTCAATCTGGCCACGGTAGGGAATCGCTTTCAAATAACCGTGTGTCACAGCATTCTGCGCGTCAACCCACGCACCGGTTTGTTCACTCCGGTCGTCTTCCAACCAACGATAAGGGTCGGCAACTTGCTCACCAAAGTACTCATCGACCACATCGCCACGGGCGGTGACAGGGTAGCTTGGCGTGGCAATAACCTCAGTAGGCACGGGCAAACGATCCGCCATGAAATAAAACATGGCAGTGGTAATGACAACGATGGCAATGATGATTCTATTCATGGCTTAGCTTCCAACAAAAAAACACAGCTTGCCAGAAAATAAGCACGAGCGACAGAGGCTCAGTAGGACTCGATTAGGCGTTTACACGGGCAGGCATTTACCCAACAATAGTGACTCATTCACCGCCAAGGGCCTGCCATGAAGCGCCTACTCAGTATTTCGCATATAACGGCAGGGTTTATCGCTGTTTTGGTAGGTTATACCAGCGCTATCGCCATTATATTTCAGGCAGCGACAGCGGCTGGCGGTACCCCTGAGCAAATTAGCTCTTGGTTGTGGGCGCTCGGCCTAGGGATGGGCGCCACCAGTATTGGCCTGTCGATTTACTACCGCCAGCCCATCCTGATTGCCTGGTCTACCCCCGGTGCGGCGCTGCTCGCTACCAGTTTGCACGGCTACAGTATGAACGAAGCCATCGGCATTTTTATGGCGAGCTCGCTGCTCATTTTTGTCTGTGGCGTGTCTGGCGTGTTCAACAAATTGATGAAGCACATCCCGCAGCCGCTCGCCGCTGCCATGCTAGGCGGGGTACTACTGCAATTTGGCCTGGGGATTTTTAGCCAGTTGGCCGACCAACTGCTGCTTGTGGCCTGTATGCTGATCAGCTTTTTAATCGCCCGGCGTCTCCTGCCCCGCTACGCCGTGCCGCTATCTCTTATTGTTGGTATTGGTATCGCTATTACACAATCCCGCATTGATATCAGCCACGTCAGCTTGGTACTTACCTCGCCGGTGTGGATAACCCCAGCATTTAATTGGCAGGGCATTATCGGCGTCGGCCTACCCTTATTTATCGTCACCATGGCCTCGCAGAATGTGCCCGGGTTCGCGGTGCTGCGCAGCCACGGTTACGACACCCATGTGTCACCACTACTCGGCTGGACGGGATTTACCGGAATGGTGATGGCACCCTTCGGCGGCTTTGCCTACAACCTGGCCGCCATAACCGCGGCCATTTGTATGGGTGAAGAAGCTGGATCAGAAAAGAATCAACGCTATTGGGCCACGGTGTGGGCGGGCATTTTTTATTTTTTAACTGGGTTGTTTGGTGCCAC
>JBEAQQ010000210.1:0-3288 GCA_041163785.1 Pseudomonadota bacterium | reverse complement strand
ACAAGCTTTCGAGCACAAAGAAGCACTGTATACCCATCTGCCGGGCATACAAGCCCAACTCAATAAACTCAGCGTCTTTGTAGCCGTTGCAGACAATCAAACTCTGATGATCTTTAAGGTTGGACAGCGCAATGATCAGCTCTGCCTTAGAGCCCGCTTCAAATCCGTGGTGAAAACGCTGACCGTAATCAGCGATTTCTTCGATAACGTGGCACTGTTGATTCACCTTGATGGGAAACACACCGCGGTAGACGTTTTTATAATCCACCGCATCAATGGCGCGAGCAAACGCTGTATTCAAGGTTTCAATGCGGTCGTCGAGCAAGTTCCTAACACGCAAGACAGTCGGCATTTCGAGACCGCGGGCGCGCATACCATCGATGATTTCCATCAAAGAAACAGAGACGGTTTTCTCACCAAATTTAACGGACACCTGGACTTCGCCATTAGATGCCACGGAAAAATAATTACTCCCCCAGTTATTAATACCGTACAACTGGGCGCTTTTCTCTGCATCCCACGCAAGGTTTTTTAAAGGGGTATTCGGAATATGGGGTGAACTCACTGCATTCAACCTCTTGTCGGCAGGATGCTAAAGCCTGCGTGAAAGCCAAAAACTCGATTATAAGACTTTCATTAAGTCTTACCTAGATTTATTGCAAAAAACAGTCAGGTTTTTTAAGCTTGCACCCCTTTATACATTGTGCTGCTGGCAATTGATCAAATGGCGACACAGCAACATCACTTTTACCACCCACAGGTAGTTACTATGCCCCACCAAGCTGACTCTAAATACGCGTCACTTCGAAAAAATGTTAGCGAACTCGGCCGCATGTTGGGCGACGTCATCAAACACGCTAACGGCGATGAGTTTTTCAATACCATTGAGGAGATTCGCCTATTATCCAAAGACTCCCGCGGTGGCTCAGAAAGCGCGTTTCTGAAACTTCAAAGCCTCATCAGCCAATTACAGGAAGACCAACTTGTCCCTGTCGCTCGCGCGTTTAGCCAATTTTTAAACCTCGCTAATATCGCGGATCAGCATTTTTCCATTAGCCGCGAAATGGACCACGAATTCTCAGCCCTAATGACACTTGAAAACGCCATGCAGGACATGCTGAGCAAGGGCGCTAACTCTGAGGCGCTGGCCGCGGCGATTGATGATCTATCGATTGAACTGGTACTGACGGCCCACCCCACTGAAATCACGCGACGTTCGCATATCCACAAGTACGCAGAAATCGACCAATGTCTTAATGCACTGGAACTCGGCGGACGCACACCGCGCGAGACCGATGAGATTCACCACCGTCTGCGCAACCTTATTACTCAAATCTGGTACAGCCTCGACTTTCGAGAAGCACGACCCAGCCCAGTGGACGAGGCGATTTGGGGATTTGCCGTCATTGAAAACTCTCTATGGCGCGCCATTCCCGACTTTATCCAGCGCCTCGACAAAGCCAAGCGAGATGCCACAGGTACTGGCGTGCCACTCTCTGCTCGGCCCGTCAAATTCACTTCGTGGATGGGCGGCGACCGCGACGGCAACCCGAATGTCACCGCCAAAGTCACTGAGCGCGTCCTTTTGCTGAGCCGCTGGAAAGCCGCAGATCTCTACCACCGCGAAGTCAATGCCCTGGTCGAGGAAATGTCCATGACCGTGGCGAATGACACCCTACGCGAACTGAGTGGCCAAGCGCGCGAACCCTATCGCGCGACAATGCGTCAGCTACGTTCGCGGCTTGCCTCGACACTGACCTATCTCAAGGCGCGCCTTGACGGTGAAGATTCCCACAAGTCAGCAGACATTATCGAGTGTGAAGGCGAACTTTGGGATCCCGTGTTTGCCTGCTACCAATCGCTGTGTGAATGCGGCATGGAGATTATTGCTGAGCAACAACTCAAGCGACTGCTGCGTCTCATCAAGTGCTTTGGGGTCAACTTGGTTCAGCACGACCTCCGCCAAGAATCAGGGCGCCACGAAGAGGTGTTTATCGAACTCACCGAGGCCCTCGGCGTTGGCCATTATGGCGAATGGGACGAAGAGCAACGCCAGCAGTTTTTGCTTGGCGAACTCGCGAGTAAACGCCCCCTGTTCCCTCGTCACTGGCAGCCCTCAGCCGACGTTCAAGAAGTCCTCGACACCTGCTATGTGGCCGCGGCACAAAATGAGCAGGCACTGGCCAGCTATATTATCTCCATGGCTCGTCAACCCTCAGACATACTCGCGGTGCAATTGCTGTTAAAAGAATGCGGCTGCGACTACGGCCTGCCTGTCGCGCCGCTATTTGAAACCCTAGACGACCTGCAACGCGCCCCTCAAGTCATTCAGCGATTGTTTGATGTCCCCGGCTACAAAGAGCTGATCAACAATCGCTTATTGATTATGATTGGCTATTCTGACTCTGCCAAGGATGCGGGTATGTTGGCAGCTTCATGGGCACAATACTGTGCGCAAGAAGCGCTGGTTAAGGTGTGTGACGACAATGGCGTGCACCTCACCCTATTCCACGGCCGCGGCGGCACCATTGGCCGTGGTGGCGCACCTGCACACGACGCACTTCTGTCACAACCACCTGGCTCATTAAAAGGGGGGTTGCGCGTGACCGAACAGGGCGAGATGATTCGTGTCAAACTGGGTGACAGCTCGATCGCCATGAAAACACTCGCGCTCTACAGCGCGGCCATTTTACGCGCCAACCTGTGCAGCCCTCCCGCACCGAAAGCTGACTGGCGCCAGGCCATGAATCAGATGTCGCAAGATTCTTGTGACGCCTACCGAGCAGTTGTTCGAGAACACCCCGATTTTGTGCCCTACTTCCGTCAGGCGACACCGGAGCTGGAATTAGCTAATTTGCCACTTGGCTCGCGACCCGCAAGGCGTAAAGTCGGCGGCGGGATCGAATCGCTGCGCGCCATTCCCTGGATTTTTGCCTGGTCGCAAAACCGCCTTATGCTCCCCGCTTGGCTAGGCGCCGGGGCCGCCCTGCAAAAACAAATCGACGCGGGCAACATCGATATGCTCAAGGAAATGGCTGCTCAGTGGCCCTTCTTCGCCACGCGCCTGTCTATGCTGGAGATGGTATTCGCCAAGGCCGACCTGCGCCTTTCGAGCTATTACGATGCCACCTTGGTCGAAGATAAGCTCAAACCCATCGGTGAAGATTTACGCCAGCAAGTTCGCAGTGACATTCGAACTGTATTGGACATCGTTGATCGCCAATCCTTACTGGAAGATCAACCTTGGGGGCGTGAATCGATTGAATTGCGAAACATTTACACCGATCC
>JBEAQQ010000209.1:0-2727 GCA_041163785.1 Pseudomonadota bacterium | reverse complement strand
CGTCGCCAAAGGTCATGTTTAAGAAGTTTTCGGCATAGTTCAAATCGCTGCGCGGGGCGACGAAGTCCAAGCCTTTGCTGTAGCGATATCCCATGGCTGCCAATGTGGGCGTCTTGGCAATGACTTGCATAGCCACTTTGCGGCGATGCTCGGGGTCATTGTTGTCGATATCGTTATGATAGCGTGCCGCGAGAACACCAAATGCCGAGGTTAGCATGGCCATAGGGTGTGCGTCGCGAGGGAAGGCCGTGTAGACGTTGGCAAATTGATCATCAACGGCCATTTCGGCATTGATTTCAGCTTCGAAGGCAGCCAGCTGTGCTGCGTTGGGGAGCTCGCCATTCAAAAGCAGATAGCAAACTTCCATGTGGCTTGATTGTTCGGCGAGTTGATCAATTGGATAGCCGCCGTGCAACAGAATACCTTTGTCACCATCGATGAAGGTTAACTTTGACTCGCAGGCAGCAGTCGAAACGAACCCGGGGTCGTAGGTAAAGCATCCCTGTGAAGTTAGTTTGGCGACATCGACGACGTCTGGGCCTAGATTGCCAGATCGAATGGGAAGTTCGATGTCGGCGCCATTCACGTGGAGGGTTGCGCTGCGGTCAGTCATAAAAACTCCTATCACCTATATGCGTAATATCGGGGCTTGGCCGATTCACTTTGAACTTGCAGCGAGACATGTTAGGTCTGACTGCGAGGAAATGGTCGAGCAGTATAAACCAAAATTGGGGTGATCTGGCTAGTCGTGTTACCAATATTTACTTTAGTCGCATTTTGAATTGCCTGGTTTTTAAGTAAATTCCCAGTACTTGTGGGCTGTACGTGAAAATTAGATGTTACTAAAGTACACAATTTATAGTGACTATTTTTGTTAATGCTTTGTTTTTTTGCCGTCGGGGCCATATAATTTGGGGTTTGAAGCTAGGTGTAAAGCACCGGCTCAAAGGTATGTTCACGTCCAGTAACGTCCACACAGTGGACACAGATATAAGTGTGTATAGCCGTGACTGATAAAAGACCCGTAAATTTAGATTTGAACGCGTTTCATTTCCCACTTCCCGCTATTGCTTCAATCTCTCACCGTGTTTCCGGTGTGGCCTTGGTTGTAGGCATTGGTATCCTCATTTACATGCTAGACCAATCGCTCACCAGCGAAGCTAGCTTTAACGCCTTGAAAGAATGTATGACGACATTCTGGGCCAAGCTTGTCGTTTGGGGTGTGTTGTCCGCCTTAATCTACCATTCAGTGGCAGGTGTGAAGCACCTTATTATGGATGCAGGCTACGGCGAAACTCTCGAAGGTGGTCAGTTGGCTGCAAAATTAGTCTTTGCCGTCTCTGGCGCGCTCATTATTTTGGGAGGATTGTGGGTATGGTAACTTCAATTACAAGTTATGGCCGCAGCGGTACCGCTGATTGGTTGATGCAGCGCATTAGTGCCGTCATCTTGTTGGCCTATTTTTTGTGTGTTGGTGGTTTTTTGGTCACCACGCCGGATCTGACGTTTGACGTTTGGTCTTCTTACTTTGATACACGTGCTATGCGCATATTTAGCCTGTTGGCCATCATTTCTATTGCGGCGCATGCTTGGATCGGTATTTGGGGTGTTTCCACTGACTACCTCACCACACGCATGGCGGGTGCTCGCGGTGACGCGTTGCGCTGGGTTTTCCAAGCGGCCTGCGCGGTTTTGATCTTCGTGTATTTTGTTTGGACTATTGAAATTCTCTGGGGCGTCTAACTATGGCAACTATTAGAACAATGACATTTGATGCAATCGTTGTGGGCGGCGGCGGCGCTGGTATGCGCGCTTCTCTCCAAATGGCACAGTCTGGTTTTAAAACAGCGGTTGTTACTAAGGTTTTCCCAACCCGTTCGCACACAGTTTCTGCTCAGGGCGGTATTACCTGTGCTATCGCTTCGGCGGATCCTAACGATGATTGGCGCTGGCATATGTACGACACCGTTAAAGGGTCTGACTATATTGGTGACCAGGACGCCATCGAGTATATGTGCAGTGTTGGCCCGCAAGCTATTTTTGAATTAGAGCATATGGGTTTGCCCTTTTCGCGTACCGAAGAAGGTCGTATTTACCAACGTCCTTTCGGTGGCCAGTCCAAGAATTTTGGCGAAGGTGGTCAGGCGGCCCGCACATGTGCGGCGGCCGACCGTACCGGTCACGCATTATTGCACACACTTTATCAAGCCAACCTAAAGAACGGCACTGTTTTCCTGAATGAATGGTACGCCGTTGATCTGGTCAAAAATGCCAAAGGTGCGGTGGTTGGTATTATCGCGCTGTGCATCGAAAATGGTGAAACTGTTTTCATTAAGTCAAAAGCGACTGTGCTCGCGACAGGTGGTGCAGGCCGTATCTATGCATCAACCACTAATGCGCACATCAATACGGGTGACGGTGTGGGCATGGCGTTGCGCGCTGGCTTCCCCGTACAGGATATTGAAATGTGGCAGTTCCACCCAACCGGTATTCACGGTGCGGGTACCCTGGTGACCGAAGGTTGCCGTGGTGAGGGCGGTTACCTAATCAATAAAGATGGCGAGCGTTTCATGGAGCGCTACGCGCCTAACGCTAAAGATTTGGCCGGTCGCGACGTTGTGGCTCGCGCCATGACACTTGAGATTCTTGCCGGTCGTGGTTGTGGCCCCAATGGCGATCACGTGATGTTAAAGCTCGATCACTTGGGTGAAGAGGTATTGGAGAGCC
>JBEAQQ010000208.1:0-7571 GCA_041163785.1 Pseudomonadota bacterium | reverse complement strand
CATGTGTTCTTGTTCCTCCTAATTGTTTTGCCAATGCTTCAACAATGGGGGCGCAGCATGGACTTTCAAGGTGTCGGGGGTATTTTTTATAACAATCGACGTCACTCTAAATATAATAGAGGCAATAGAGCAGCAGGGCTAATGCCGGTATATATTACGCAGACACGCCGTAAACCCATCCCTGGGGGCTTGCTCTCGACATCCTGTCTCTTGGTCGATTTTTGTTCACTACAAAATCGACATACTTAAGTCCATTTAAGCAACAGTCTGCTTAAATATATACACGACATTTTGAAACATTGTGCTAGGCCATAGAATCAATCAACTTAGCACGTAGTTTCAAGATACCGCACACATACACAGGCCGAAAATCGGCAGCATGGATGCTGCCGCTTAGCCTCCAAGGATGGATTCACGGCGGTTCGGCGGTGTATGTAGTGGCATCATTATAGATTGGGCTATTCGAGGTTCCCTTGTTCTACGAATACGGTCCCACAGGATGGGTGAATAACGTCGCACAGGTGAAGAGTAAAACGGGACTCGTCCCTCTAGGCCATCCATGGCCTACGGGACATAAGGCCATCCTTGGCCAAAAAAAAGGCAGCCGAGGCTGCCTTTTCATGGTGCGTTGAGGATGAATTACTTCATTTCCCAACCAGTGATTTCTGCAAGCGCTGAACCGATTTCGGCCAAGCTGCGAACAGTTTTCACACCAGCATCTTCCAGCGCAGCAAACTTCTCATCCGCAGTACCTTTACCACCAGAGATAATCGCACCAGCGTGACCCATGCGCTTACCTTTAGGTGCAGTCACACCAGCGATGTAAGACACAACAGGCTTGGTCACGTTTGCTTTGATATAGGCTGCCGCTTCTTCTTCAGCCGTACCACCAATTTCACCAATCATAACGATCGCTTCAGTCGCAGGATCCTTCTGGAACATTTCCAGAATGTCGATGAAGTTAGAGCCTGGGATTGGGTCACCACCGATACCTACACAGGTAGACTGACCAAAGCCAGCGTCCGTGGTTTGCTTAACCGCTTCATACGTCAATGTGCCAGAGCGAGAGACAATGCCTACCTTGCCAGGTAAGTGAATGTGTCCTGGCATAATACCGATTTTGCACTCACCGGGAGTGATGACACCGGGGCAGTTAGGGCCGATCAAACGAACGCCCAACTCATCGCACTTAACCTTCGCTTGCAGCATATCCAGCGTAGGAATACCTTCAGTGATACAAACAACCAACTTGATACCGGCGTGAGCCGCTTCCAAGATAGAGTCCTTACAGAAAGGCGCAGGCACATAGATCACAGACGCATCCGCGCCAGTAGCCTCTACCGCTTCAGCCACAGTGTTGAACACTGGCAGGCCCAGGTGAGTTTGACCACCCTTACCTGGCGTCACACCGCCAACCATCTGTGTACCGTAAGCAATGGCTTGCTCAGAGTGCATGGTGCCCTGCGAACCAGTAAAGCCCTGGCAGATCACCTTCGTGTTTTTGTCGATCAAAATACTCATTAGTGTGTCCCCTACTTACGCGTTAGCAGCTTTAACAGCTTGCTGAGCCGCATCGGTTAAGCTTGTTGCCGCGATGATATCCAAGCCAGAGTCAGCCAAGACCTTCGCTCCCAATTCCGCGTTGTTACCTTCCAAACGCACAACCACAGGAACAGACACACCTACTTCTTTCACCGCACCAATGATACCTTCGGCGATCAAATCACAGCGTACGATGCCGCCGAAGATGTTAACCAAAACGGCTTTCACGTTGCTGTCAGACAGAATAATTTTGAAGGCTTCAGTCACACGCTCTTTAGTTGCGCCGCCACCCACGTCTAAGAAGTTAGCCGGGAATCCGCCGTGCAATGCCACGATATCCATCGTACCCATCGCCAGACCCGCACCGTTAACCATACAGCCAATAGTGCCATCCAAAGCAACATAGTTCAGTTCCCACTGAGCCGCGTGAGCTTCACGAGCATCTTCCTGGCTTGGATCGTTCATTTCACGCAATTGCGCTTGACGATATAAGGCGTTGCCATCGACACCGATTTTAGCGTCCAAGCAGTGCAAATTACCTTCGTCAGTGATGACCAAAGGGTTGATTTCGATCAGCGCCAAATCCTTGTCTTGGAACATTTGCGCCAAGCCCATAAAGATTTTAACGAACTGATTGATTTGAGCGCCTTTCAGGCCCAATTTAAATGCCAATTCACGACCTTGGAAAGGCATAGGGCCAGTCAAAGGATCGATGATAGCTTTCAAGATCTTCTCAGGAGTTTCTTCAGCCACTTTTTCAATCTCAACACCACCTTCGGTCGATGCCATAAAGACAACGCGACGGGTTGAACGATCGACAACAGCGCCCAAGTAAAGCTCTTCCGCAATATCAGTGCACGATTCAACCAAAATTTTGCTTACAGGTTGACCGTTCTCATCTGTTTGGTAGGTCACCAGATTCTTGCCCAACCACTGTTGTGCAAACGCACGGATTTCGTCTTTGCTGTCTACCAGCTTCACACCGCCCGCTTTACCGCGGCCACCAGCGTGAACTTGTGCTTTTACAACCCACTTGTCACCGCCGATGCGATCGGCAGCTTGTGCGGCTTCTTCCGGGGTGTCGCAAGCGAAACCTACCGAGACGGGCAAGCCGTATTCAGCAAACAGTTGTTTGCCTTGATACTCATGAAGATTCATAGTTTCCTACCATCTAATTCGCCATTTTGTGGCGATTATCATTAAACGGCCCCACCGTCGCGGGGCCCCCAATCGATTGCTTTATATTCTTATCGAATCGAAAAATCTAGCGATTAGCGTTTTTTGCGATTCGCCATGTGAATCGCGTGACCATTCACTGCCAATGCCGCCTCATGCACGGCCTCAGATAGGGTTGGGTGACCAAACACCGTCAAACCAATATCCTCAGCGCTTGAACCGAACTCCATCGCAATGACCACTTGCTGACAAAGATCCGCGGCACTTGGACCAATGATATGGCAACCGAGGATACGGTCGGTATCGGCGTGAGCGATCATTTTCACCATGCCCGCCGAATCGTTGGCCGCCAACGCGCGACCGGTCGCCGCGAAGGGAAAAACTCCCACTTTGTAGTTCTCACCGCTGGCCTTCAGTTGCTCTTCGGTCTTACCTACCCAAGCAATTTCGGGGTGAGTGTAAATGACGCCAGGAATGCAGTCATAGTTCATTTGCGCTTTTTTACCTGCGATGCGCTCCGCTACCATCACGCCCTCTTCAGACGCCTTGTGAGCGAGCATTGGACCGCGCACCACGTCACCTACCGCGTATACGCCAGGCGCTTCGGTAGCACAGAAATCATTGACATAGATGAAGCCGCGCTCATCCATCGTGACACCAGAGTCAGCAGCCAGGATATTTTTGGTGTTCGGACGACGACCAACACACACGATCAACTTATCAAAGGTTTCGCGCTGTTCGCCGTTGGCGTCTTGATAAATAACCGTTACTGTACCGGCTTTCTCATCGATTTCAGTGCCGGTGACACGAGCGCTCAGTCGGATATCTAAGCCCTGTTTAGTGAAAATTTTCTTCGCTTCCTTAGCGATTTGTTGGTCAACCACGCTCAGGAAAGAATCCAGCGCCTCGATAACCACAACTTCAGAGCCCAAACGATTCCACACCGAACCCAACTCTAAGCCGATAACGCCCGCGCCAATCACACCCAAGCGTTTAGGCACCTCAGAAAACTCAAGTGCACCGGTTGAATCCACCACAAGGCCTTCAGTCAGCGGCGCAGGTGGGATCTCCACAGGCACAGAGCCAGCGGCAATAATGACATTGTCAGCGTCAACGATAGAAACACTCCCATCGTGGGCAGTGACTTCCACTTGGCGACCCGCTAACAACTTGCCAGCACCTTGAATCAACTCAACGCCGTTGTGTTTGAATAAGCCGGCAATACCGCCAGTCAATTGACCCACGATCTGACGCTTGCGCGCCATCATTTGCTCGACATCAAACTTAATACCTTCAATGTTAATACCGTGTACGGCGTAGTCGTGCGCCGCATCGTGGTACTTGTGCGTGCTGTCCAACAGCGCCTTAGAAGGAATACAACCCACGTTTAAGCAAGTACCACCCAGGGTCGCCTTGCCATCGTCCGCCACCCACTTTTCAACACAGGCGGTTTTTAGACCCAACTGAGCCGCACGAATAGCCGCAACGTAACCACCAGGGCCAGCGCCGATAACAACAACATCAAATTTTTGAGACATTTTTTCTTCCAGTACAAATAATTTTCAAACGAATAAACCCGCCGTAGCGGGTTTAGTGCTTATTACACGTCTAACAGGATACGCGCAGGATCTTCGAGCAATTCTTTGATAGTCACCAAGAATTGCACAGAATCCTTACCATCGATCAAACGGTGATCGTAGGACAGCGCCAAATACATCATAGGCAGAATCTCAACCTTACCATTGACCGCCATAGGGCGCTCTTGGATTTTGTGCATACCCAAAATCGCTGATTGTGGGGGGTTGAGAATAGGTGTCGACATCAACGAGCCAAAAACACCGCCATTAGTGATAGTAAAGGTGCCGCCCTGCATTTCTTCAATGGTCAGCTTGCCGTCGCGACCTTTCAATCCGTACTCGCGGATTTTTGCTTCGATATCGGCCAATCCCATGTTGTCGGTGTCACGCAGAACGGGGACTACCAGGCCTTTCTCGGTAGACACCGCAATACCGATATCCTGGTAAGCGTGGTAAACAATGTCGTTGCCATCGATTGAGGCGTTGACCGCGGGGAAACGCTTAAGTGCTTCGGTAGCCGCTTTCACAAAGAAGCCCATAAAGCCTAAACGTGTACCATTGTGAACCTTTTCGAACAAATCTTTGTATTGATTGCGTAGATCCATCACCGGCTGCATATTCACTTCATTGAAGGTGGTGAGCATTGCCGTGCTTTGCTTAGCGTCTAACAAACGCTCAGCGATACGGGCGCGCATACGCGTCATTTGCACGCGTTTCTCGACGCGTTCGCCTGCAGGGATGGCCGGTGCCGCGGGTGCCGGAGCAGCCGCTTTTGGCGCCGATGCAGGTGCGTTACTGACAGCGGCAACCACATCTTCCTTGGTGATAACGCCACCTTTGCCAGAGGCCGCAATCTTGCTGGCATCCAGGCCTCTTTCTTCAATCATCTGACGAGCCGCAGGACTGGCTTTCACTTCACCCTGTGACGCAGCAGCAGGCTCACTTGCCGGTGCAGCCGCCGGTGCGGCAGATGCATTGCCAGCGGCACCCGCCTCAAAGTGTGCGATAAGCTCATTGCTGAGAACCGTGTCGCCTTCGCCTTTAATGATTTCGCTGATTACACCATCGTCAGGTGCCACGATTTCAAGCACAACTTTGTCAGTTTCAATATCGACAATAAGTTCGTCGCGTGAAACGGCTTCACCTACTTTTTTATACCACGTAGCCACGGTACCGTCGGCTACTGATTCGGGGAACTGCGGAGCTTTAATTTCAATCGCCATGTCGTTGAGTTTCCTTATTGCGATGTATCTTATTCAATACCAAGTGCACTATTGACAACGTGCGCCTGTTCTTTAACGTGGAGAGCCATGTAGCCAGCCGCGGGTGACGCCGAGGGCGCGCGACCTGCATACTCGAGGTACAAATTAGGGTTGTGCGCATGAATAACGCTACGCATATGGTGCTGACTAGAGTACCAAGCGCCCTGGTTTTGCGGTTCTTCTTGAGCCCATACCACCTCTTTAAGTTTGGTGTAAGGCGCTAAAACGCATGCTAGATCAACCTCAGGGAAAGGATACAGCTGCTCAAGGCGAATAATCGCCACGTTTTCGAGATTGTTTTCACGGCGCGCAGCGCGCAACTCGTAATACAACTTACCGCTACAGATCACCATGCGTGTGACCTTCGCTGGATTGATGTTGTCGTCTGTCTCACCGAGTACACACTCAAAGCGGCCATTAGCCAATTCGTCGAGGGTGGAGGTCACTTCTTTGTGACGCAGCAAACTCTTAGGTGACATAACCACCAACGGCTTGCGTATCATACGCAGCGATTGACGACGCAACATATGAAATACCTGAGCTGGTGTAGATGGCACAATCACTTGAATATTGTGTTCAGCACACAACTGCAAGAAGCGCTCAAGGCGAGCAGATGAGTGCTCAGGTCCCTGCCCTTCGTAGCCGTGTGGCAACAACATGGTCAAGCCACACACGCGAGACCATTTAATTTCACCACTAGAAATAAACTGATCGATTACCACTTGTGCGCCGTTGGCGAAATCGCCAAATTGCGCCTCCCAAATCACCAAAGCACTCGGTGTCGTTGTGGCATAGCCATACTCAAAGGCCAATACCGCTTCTTCCGACAAGAACGAGTCATGGATGGTGAAGGCGGGCTGATCCTCGGCCATATTTTGCAAGGGCACCCAGGTACTCGCGTCTTTTTGGCTGTGCAAAACAGCGTGGCGGTGCGAGAAAGTACCACGACCAACATCCTGACCCGTCAAACGAATCGGCTGACCCGCGTCAATCAACGAGGCGTAGGCCAAAAGCTCAGCAAAACCCCAGTTGACAGCCTCACCACCAGCCGCCATCAAGGCGCGGTCTTGGTAGACTTTTTCTACCTGACGCTGCACAGAAAAACCTTCCGGTACTTGAAGTAACTTGTTACCAAGCTCTTGCAGTTTGGCGACTGACAGACCGGTATCAACTTCAGATGACCAGTACTCATGCCCCAAATAAGGCGTCCAATCGACAAACAATTCAGTGTTAGGCTCCAAGACCAAACTTTTTGCCACGTGCTTGCCTGTATCCAAAGCTTCGCGATACTCATTGATCAAATCCTGATCTTCTGCTTTGGTCAGCATGTTTTCAGCAATCAACTTGTCCGCATACAAATCGCGCGTGGTCTTTTGCGTTTTGATCTTTTTATACATCAATGGCTGTGTGCCCGAAGGCTCATCCGCCTCGTTGTGACCGCGACGGCGGTAACAAATCAAATCGATAACCACGTCTTTCTTGAACGTTTGACGGAAATCAGTCGCCAGATTGGTCACAAATAATACCGCCTCTGGATCGTCACCGTTCACATGGAAAATAGGCGCTTGAACCATCTTGGCGATGTCGGTGCAGTATTCCGTTGAGCGCGCATCTTCCTGCTTGCTCGTTGTAAAACCCACCTGGTTATTAATCACAATATGCACGGTACCACCAGTGCCGTAGGCGCGGGTTTGTGACATTTGGAACGTTTCCATCACGACACCCTGACCCGCGAAGGCGGCATCGCCGTGGATACACACGGGCACAACCAACCCACCATCTTTGTCTTTACGACGGTCTTGGCGAGCGCGAACCGAACCTTCCACTACAGGAGAGACAATTTCCAAGTGCGAAGGGTTGAACGCCATAGCGAGGTGCATCTCGCCACCTTCAGTCATGACGTTAGAAGAGAAACCCTGATGGTATTTAACGTCGGCAGAACCGGTGTATTCCACCCTGCCCTCGAACTCATCGAACAGCGTAGCGGGATTTTTGCCCAAGATATTAACCAGCA
>JBEAQQ010000207.1:0-4042 GCA_041163785.1 Pseudomonadota bacterium | reverse complement strand
GTAATCAATCGGATAGCTTGATGCGCTTTGATATCGAATCTAAGACATGGTTGAGAGTGCCGTTACCACGCGCTAGATTTTTCAGTCGCGACGTCGAGATTGATCCAGAAAACGGCGATATTTACACCACCAATTCACATTTCCCTACCTGGCAGAGCGAAGGCGGGGTACCCAGCTTACTACGCCTTACCCCGGGGCATAAATAATGACCATGATACGACGCCTTGCTTGTGTTTTAGCCATTAGCAGCTGCTCCGCTGAGCCGTTAAAACCTGTCTTTGACTACCCGATTACACCCGCTGAGGCGACCTCAAGCTGGCAATATTATGGCGGCGATCCTGGTGGGAAGCACTTTTCTCCACTGAGTGATATTCATCGAGGTAATGTGGCTAAATTGCGCGAAGTCTGGCGTTATCACTACGGAAATAGCGCGCCCGAACAGGCGTTTTCAGCCCAGTCTACTCCCTTGCATCTGCCCGAGAAGGCTGGCGGGAGTTTGGTGTTTTGTGCCCCCGACAATCGCCTCATTGCCTTGGATCCAAATACAGGTAGTCTGCGATGGTTGTTTGACGGGCTTGTCAGTAGCGCCGGGGATCGGCCGATGCGCTGTCGTGGAGTGAGCTATGTCGAAGTTGAATCTGAGGTTTGTGCTCAGCGTGTATTGTTGGCGAGTCACGATCGTCGTTTGTTCGCGATAGATGCACTCACTGGCCTAGCGTGTGAAGATTTTGGCACCGGTGGGGAGATTGAGCTTGCAGGGTTTAACCCAGAGGACCCCGCCGCGGTGAGCAACGCCTCACCGCCAGCGATTATCGGCGGTCTGGCTATCGTGGGTTCTACCGTGGTCGATTTTGCTCGCGCTGCCGCTCCGCGAGGGCTTGTGCAGGCAATTGATGTCGTCTCTGGTCAAGAGCGCTGGCGTTTTGATCCCCTTCAGGGGCAAGCAAACAGCGGCGGGGCCAATGTGTGGGCGCCTATTTCTGTGGATGAGGCCTTATCGATGGTTTATTTGCCGACATCGGCCGCCTCACCAGATTACTATGGTGTCAAACGTCCCGGTAACAATGACTACGCCAATTCTTTAGTGGCGCTCGATGCATCCTCGGGTGAGGTTGTTTGGCACTTTCAGCATGTGCATCACGATCTATGGGATTTTGATAGTCCAGCGCAGCCCATTTTATTTGAGCGCGATGGTGTGCCTGCAGTGGCGCAGTTGACTAAGCAGGGTTTTGTCTATGTGTTGGATAGGCGCACGGGGACGCCCCTGTTTCCCGTTTTGGAACAACCGGTGCCGGCATCCTCTGTGCCTGGTGAAGTGGTCTCACCTACCCAGCCGCGGCCAATGGCCCCAGAGCAATTAATTGACCCCTTTCTGCCACCTAGTAAAGCGTTTGGTTTGACACCGATAGATCGTCACGACTGCCGCAAGCAGTTGCAAAATATTGTCGATCTCGGGCTGTTTACGCCTTTGAGCGAGCAGCCGACACTGATGTTTCCTGGTAGCTTAGGCGGGATGAATTGGGGCGGAGGTGCATTGCTCGAATCGCAGGGAGTGCTCATTACCAATCTTAACAATGTGCCCTTTGTTGGCCGTTTGATACCCCAAACGTCTCTAGCTCCCGTGTATCTGGAGCAGCCTAAGGCTGGTCGAGGGGTGACGGTGAGTATGCAGGGTACGCCCTATGTGGTTCAGATCAAACCGCTACAATCCTTTCTAGGCATACCTTGCAATCCGCCACCTTGGGGGCAATTGGTGGCGGTGAATCTATCTACAGGTGAGGTGCTTTGGCGACAGCCGCTAGGTTCAGTTCACGATATGTCGCCAGTGCCATTACCCTTTGAGGTCAATTGGGGGACCCCAAATTTGGGTGGAGGTATGGCCACCGCTGGTGGTGTGTTCTTTATAGCGGCCACCATGGATAAAACCCTGCGTGCGTTTGATGTACGCAGCGGTGAAGTACTTTGGAAAACACGCTTGCCGGCGGATGCGACAGCGACACCGATGACATACCTCAGTCATGGGCGCCAGTTCTTGGTGGTCAATGCTGGGGGGCACCATATGTTTGGCCGTGAGCAGAGTGATACCTTGATCGCCTATGCCCTAGGGGAAGAATCATTGTGAAGCGTTTGGTGTGGTTACCGGTTGTTTTGGCGCTAGCGTGGGTTTGGTCGTTAGGGGGAGATTTCAGCCCGGCTAATCTACAGCAATGGGCGTTGAAGAATCGACAGTGGTTGCCATTGGAGCAAGTAGGCCACTGGTTGTACCAGCGCGAGTGTGCCGTTTGTCACGACGACCCAGCGAGTAAGGCTCCCAAACGCGAGACCCTGTCATTAATGAGCCGAGAGGCCATTATGAAAACCCTCACCCTAGGCAGAATGCAAGCGATTACCACGCATTTGAGCAAGACAGAAAAGGGATTGATTACGTGGTTTTTGGCGGG
Source organism: Pseudomonadota bacterium (assembly GCA_041163785.1). Classification (GTDB taxonomy): domain Bacteria; phylum Pseudomonadota; class Gammaproteobacteria; order Pseudomonadales; family JAHEIH01; genus JAHEIH01. The sequence goes on along the minus strand of JBEAQQ010000207.1, from coordinate 1,601 downwards.
TGAAGAGCCTGACGATGGTGCCTGGTTAAAGGCACATCAATGCGAGGCCTTTATAGCGAGTAATGAGAGTATTCCTGCCTCGAGTAATTGGGGGTTTGGGACAGAGAATCGACGCTATACATCGACGACCACGATTAATGTCTCTAATGTTGAACACCTAGCGCTTGCATGGACGCTGGCCTTGCCGAGAGTAGCTTCGCTGCGGTCACAGCCGGTAGCGTGGGGCAATCGTTTGTACGTGGCAGATCAAGTGGGGCGTGTATTGATGCTTGATCGCCACGCCGGCTGCATTGTGGCCTCTGCCAAAATCGATACGGCTGTGCGTTCAGCGTTGTCGCTACATGAAATAGATGGCCGCCGTTTGCTGATTTTTGCCGATTCTTTGGCGTCTATTTATGCCTTGGATGCCGATTCCTTAGATATTGTATGGCACCGTTCAGTCGCGCTGTTTGAGAGCTCCATTGTGAGCGGTTCTCCAGCGGCTTTTGAAGGAGCTTTGTACGTCCCATTGTCGTCTTATGAGGTGGCATTAGCTGGGCAAGATAACTATCCATGCTGCCTTGCCCATGGTGGGGTCGTGGCGCTTTCGCTGGCGACAGGGGAGATCTTGTGGCAGTGGCATTCAACAGATGAAGCGGAAGCTCGGGGTAGGAGCAGGGCGGGTACTATGCAGTACGGCCCGGCGGGTGCGTCGGTATGGACGACGCCCGCTATTGATGCCAAGCGACGTCGGCTTTATATCGGTACGGGGCAGAATACCAGTGCGCCGGCCAGTGATACTAGTGATGCTGTTGTTGCTCTGAATATCGACACTGGAGAACGAGTCTGGCGATTTCAAGCAATTGCTGGTGATATATGGAATGCGGGTTGCCTGCATGGGGGGGCGAACTGTCCACTTCAGCCTGGCGGCGATTTTGACTTTGGGGCGTCAATGATTATCGCTAGAGATGCATTGGGCGATGTTTTACTGGCCGGACAGAAATCGGGCGAGGTGTTTGCTTTGTCGCTTGATCCTGCTTCCAGTGAAGGAGAGGTACTTTGGCGGCGTCGGCTCAGCGATGGTACCAGTAATGGAGGGGTGCATTGGGGCATGTCTGTGTCGGGTGCCAGATTGTTTGTTCCCGTGGCGGATCCTGAACACAACTTGCCCAACTATACTCCGCGCCCAGGGATCACGGCCTTAGATTGGCGCACTGGCAAAGTTCTCTGGCAGCAACGTGTGAGCAGGGACTGTGAATACACCGGCACCAAACGCGCCATTGGCCTTAGCAATATGCAGCAATCACTCAGCCAAGATTATGCTTGCGAGTATTTTTATGGTTTATCAGCAGCCAGTACGGCGACGCCAGAACTGGTGTTTAGTGGGGCATTGAATGGTTTGCTGCGTGGCTATGACGTGGTCTCCGGTGAAGAACTATGGCGAGTGAATACCGCGGTTGAGGTACCGGGAGGGCACGGCGGTGCACTCGATGTGGCTGGTCCTGTTATCGTTGACGATATGCTCTACGTCACATCCGGTTATGCGATGTTCGGCCAGTTGCCTGGTAATGTGATCTTTGCGTATCGCTTGTCTGAAGGTATGGATAAATAATTGTTGTTGG
>JBEAQQ010000206.1:0-39181 GCA_041163785.1 Pseudomonadota bacterium | reverse complement strand
AAGATGTTTTCATCAAACCCGCCCACCGCCTGAAACACAGACTTCTTAACAAAAATGGCCGCGCCGCTTAGCACATTGACAGCGCTATCGCTGCTCGGCCAGCCGCGAGCCATGTACTCAGCACGCGGCAGCAAGGTACTCGAGCGCTTAAAATATTGCTTGCCATTGCCCTCGACAATGGCCGGATTAAAGGCCACCGCATCGGGGTAGCTGTGCGCCGCGCACAAGAGTGCGTGCAGGGTTTCCTCAGTCAAGTAAGCGTCTGGATTGACGAAAAATAGATACTCGGTATGCGCCGCCTCAGCACCTTGATTACAGGCGCGGCCAAAACCAACATTGCTGTGGTTGTGCAACACGGAAACATCGTCACTGCTTAACGCTTGCAGCGCTTCGATGTCGTCTGACCCGTTGTCCACCAAGATGACCTTGACCCCCGCTGGGATACTGGCCACGAGTTGTTTGACGATGGCAGAACTGTTGTAGGTGACACTGATAATGGTCACTACCGAGAGGTCTGTCGGGGAGGGGGCCCCGACAGGGGATGGCGCGAGCGCGTCATCCGTCACGCTTGGCTAGCCCTTGTAGCAGGGAGAAAGCCACTCGGGATGCTGTGGACGACGGCCGTACACAGAATCGAAGTACATGGTCTGCAGCTTCTCAGTAATTGGACCGCGCACACCGCTGCCAATCTGGCGACCATCGAGCATGCGGATGGGCAATACTTCAGCGGCAGTGCCTGTGAAGAAGGCCTCGTCAGCGATGTACACCTCGTCGCGCGTAATGCGTTTCTCTTTGATGGTCAAACCGAGTTCGGCCGCCAAATGGAAAATGGTGTTTCGCGTGATACCGTCTAAGCATGAGGTCAATTCAGGGGTGTAGATCACACCGTCTTTCACCAAGAAGAAGTTCTCACCGCTGCCCTCGGCAACGTAGCCCTCGTTGTCCAACAGCAACGCCTCATCGCAGCCACTGTCGAGCGCTTCACGCAGGGCCAACATCGAGTTCATGTAGTTGCCGTTAGCCTTGGCTTTACACATGGTGATATTCACATGGTGTCGTGTGAAAGATGAGGTACGGATTTTGATGCCTTGTTCTTTCGCCTCGGGCGTCATATATGATGGCCAGTGCCATGCCGCCACCATAACGTGGACCTGCAAGTTGTCCGCACGTAGGCCCATAGCCTCTGAACCGAGGAAGGCCATGGGGCGAAGATAGGCCTCTTGCAAATTATTTTCTGCGACGACGCGGCGTTGCGCTTCGTTCAACTCTTCTTTGCTGTACGGGAGCTTCATATTGAGAATATGAGCCGAGTTAAACAAGCGGTTGGTGTGCTCGTTCAAACGGAAAATGCTCGGGCCCTGCGATTCGCTGTTGTAGGCGCGGACCCCCTCAAAGACACCCATACCGTAGTGCAGTGTGTGCGTCAGCACGTGCACTTTGGCATCGCGCCAAGGTACCATTTCACCATCAAGCCAAATCACACCGTCGCGGTCGGCCATCGACATAATCAAACTCCTGCTCTTGCGAGAAAATAATAGCTGCTATTGTTCCAGTAAACGCCGCCAGATAGCGACCACACGCTGACTTGTATCTAGGTAGGGTTCCAACGGCACCACCGAGGATTGCCCTTGTAAGGCCAGAGCGTGACCCGCCGTGCGAAGGGCACGATAGGTGTCACATAAAAATTGGCACTCATCATACCCAATCACATCGATTTTCGCCAATGATTCTAGCAGTCGTACGTTATCGGTAAACCGCCCCACCTCAGGGTGCTGGTGGGTATACGCAAGGATCGCATACTGCACCATAAACTCGATATCGACGATGCCGCCGCGACTGTGCTTGAGGTGGAACATCACCGCCTCATCGCCTCGGCATTCCGGTGGCAACAGATGATCGCGCATCTTTTCGCGCATCTCGACCACCTCACCCTGCAGTGTCGCGCGGTCTCGCGGTCTCGCCAACACACCCTGGCGAATCGCGGCGATGCGTGCGCCCAAATCCGCATCACCGGCCACGACACGGGCCCTGACAATGGCCTGGTGCTCCCACGTCCAAGCGCTATTCTCCTGGTAGTTTCGGTAGGCCTCTAGCGACGATACCAACAGGCCCGACGCTCCGGAGGGACGCAGCCGCATATCCACCTCATACAAGATACCGCTAGACATACGGGTGGTCATAATATGTAACACCCGCTGCCCCAAACGTGTGAAAAACACACTGTTGTCGATGGCTTTATCACCGTTGGTATAGCCGCCCATGGGCGCGTCGTAGACAAACACCATGTCGAGGTCAGAGCTGTAGCTCAGCTCAATACCGCCCATCTTGCCATAGCCAAGCACGGTAAAGCCCGCGTCGATCACTTCGCCATTACTACGCGTCGGATCACCGTATTTGCGGCGTAAATCTTCTCTCGCGAGGGTGACCACAAATTCCACCACCACTTCGGCGATCCAGGTTAAATAATCGCTGGCCTTCATCAACGGTAAGCGCCCGGTGACCTCGGCCGCCGCAACACGCAGTACGTGCGCCATCTTAAACGTGCGCAGATTGTCCATGTGGGCTTCCAGGTCCTCGATGGGCAGCCGCAGTGACGTCATCAACAGCTCTTCTTGCAAGGCCTGCCGCGAAGGCGGTGAATAGAGCGTCGAGGCATCCAACAATTCATCGAGCAGCACCGGGTATTGCGCAAGCTGCTCGGCAATCCACGGGCTCATTGCGCACAGCGAACACAGCTCGGACAGGGCGGAGGGGTTTTCAGTCAGCAGCACGATGTAGGCCGTTCGCCGTTGAATCGCCACCAAAAGCGGCATGACACGCAACAGTGCCAAACTGGGTTGCGAGGCACCGGCACAGGTGGCAAACAACAACGGCATGAAGCGATCAATGCGCTCGCGGCTTTGATTTTCCAATGCCAAAAACGCTCTCGACTGGGTCAGCGACTGCAGCGCTTGGTAGACCTCATCGGTGCCGTCAAAGCCCTGCTCAGCCAGTACGTCGATGGCCTCATCGCGATCCTCAATGCCTTGCCAAAATGACATCCAGAGGGGATCAACGGCGGCTTCTTGGTCTTCATCCTCATCCCGAACAATGTCATAAAAGCGAGTACTAACTTCCTGTCGATGCCTTTTAATTTGGGCTTCAAACTCATCGTACGAGGTAAATCCCAGGGCCGCGGCAATGCGCAAAGCGTCCTCAGGTGACGAAGGTAGGTTCTGTGTTTGCTGGTCATCAAGGGCCTGAATCGCGTGTTCGGTATTGCGCAAAAACACATAGGCCTCGCGCAGGGCGTCTCGGTCCTGCGCCGTTAACAACTCGCGCGCTTGCAGCAAGTCGAGTATTTTCAACACGCTGCGCTCTTGCAGCTCGGGGTCGCGACCACCCCTCACTAGCTGGAAGGACTGGGCGATAAACTCCACTTCACGGATACCGCCAGCCCCTAATTTCACGTTGTCGTGCAAGCCCTTGCGAGCGACCTCTTGGCGAATCATCGCCTTCAACTTGCGCAGCGACTCAATCACCGAAAAGTCGATGTAGCGGCGATAGGAGAATGGCCGCAAAATATCCATCAACTCCGCGCCGTCTTCGTGACTGCCCGCCACCGGGCGCGCCTTGATCATGGCGTAACGCTCCCAATCGCGCCCCTGGTCTTGGTAGTAATCTTCCATCGCATCGAAGCTCAGAGCCAGCGCCCCACTGTTGCCATAGGGCCGTAAACGCATATCTACGCGAAAGACAAAACCGTCCACTGTCATGGCATCGATGGCCTTAATCAATCGCTGCCCAAGGCGGGTGAAGTAGGCTTGATTATCTAATTCTTTTTCACCACCGCGGGTATAACCACCTTCGCGGTAGGCAAAAATCAGGTCGATATCCGACGAGAGATTGAGCTCCCCAGCGCCGAGCTTGCCCATGCCAAGCACCACCATGCCCACCTCGCGTTGGCCATCGTGGCTTGTGGGTTTGCCGTACTTGGTGTGCATCTGTCGCGCGCTTGTGGCGAGCGCTTGTTCTAGCGCGATTTCAGCGAGTCGACTGATATCGCGGGTGGTTTCCGCCATGTCGGCCGTGCGGTTGAGATCGCGCCAGATGATGCGCACCATCTCACGACGTCTAAACAGCCGCAATTGCCGCTGCAAACCGGCCTCATCATCACTTTCTAGCGAAGGCATGCGCCGCTGCATCGCCGCCTCGTCGCCGTAGCTTTGCAAGACATCCCCGGTGTCCAGTAAGTCCTCGAGGACATCGGGAAAGCGCCGCAGAGTCTCAGCCACGAAACGACTCAGTGCAATAACACGGACAAACTGTTGAGCCAGCACCGCATCGTTGGTCAAACGCGCCAACAATGCAGCGGGAAAGTCAGCGCAAACATGTTCGGCTGACTTCAGACTAGGCGCCCGCAGCGCGTCGGGCAGCCCCGTCGCCGCCCGCTCAATCCATGCCATAGAGACGTCCTTTTAAACGGTATTATTTATCCTGGATAAACGTGCGAATATCTTCCAAGAACTGGTCAAAGCTCGGGTGGTGGATGTACATCATGTGACCCGATTCATAGTACTTGTAGGTCACCCGACTCTGGTCGACACCGGCGCGATCCAAGGCGTATTCAGCCCCCATGAAAGGCGTGGCAAAATCGTAATACCCCGCCGCGTTAAACACGCGCAGCTGGCTGTTACCACGCATGGCTTTACCGATATAAGGTGTGACATTCAAGTAAGCCTGGCGCCACATTTGTTCACTGAGCTGCCAGTTCCAACTATTCACGCCCCCAATAATGGTGTACTCGCGATCGGGGTTAAACTTAAGCCCAACTCGCACCCAGTCGTTGAGCGCCGCGGTATAGGCACCATCGATACCATAGAAACTCGGGTCAATCTCAGGCGTTTCACCCACCGCGTCCATCTCTTCACCCTTGTAGCGCGCATCTAGGCGTCCTACCGAAAGCCCCTCATCGCGCAGTAGTTCGCGGGTAAACCGCGGGTAAGACACCCGCAAATTGGTGCGATCTAAATAGGTGTCAGAAAGGCCAGTAAACTTGGCCAGTTGCTGCAACAAGGTGGCGCGACGCGCCGGCTCAAGCTGACTGCCCAACAACAAGGCGGGGCCGTATTCACGCAGCGCAAACTGACGAGCTTGCTCTACCCACTCTTCCACTGGCACACCCTGGCCCGCTTTGCCATGGTATTGCGCGGTGGCGGCCATGGTCGGCAAGGTAATCATGTGGACCAATTCATTGCCGGGATCATAGGCGTCTAGACTGAAATCGAGAATGGTTGAAATCAACAGCAAACCATTAACGCTGACGTCATCAAAGCGACCTTCCAGTTGGTTGACGAGTGCCGCTGTCCGCGTTGTACCGTAACTTTCACCCCCAATGTATTTAGGGCTGTTCCAACGATTGTGCTCGCGCAACCAGGCGCGAATAAAACGCGCCACAGAATTGGCGTCTTCGGTAACACCCCAAAAAGCCTTTGCCTCAGTGTCGCCAAGAGGGCGGCTAAATCCCGTTCCCACGGGGTCGATGAAGACCAAATCGGTCACGTCGAGGGGCGACTGAGTGTTGTCCACGATAGTAAATGGCGCCGCACCGTCATCCTCGGCGTCGGAGGGAATGACCACTTTTTTAGGCCCAAATACCCCCATGTGTAGCCATACTGATGCTGATCCAGGGCCACCGTTGTAAATGAAACTTACTGGGCGAGGCCCTTTACCGGGATTCTTAGCGATGTATGACACGGAAAAAATCGCGGCCTCTGGCTCACCTTTGGCATTTTTCAAAACCGTCTCGCCGGCAATCGCCTGGTATTTAATACGCTGGCCATTGAACACGCCACTGTGTTCGGTGACGCTGGTGGATTCAATAAGCGCCGGTGCCGCGTCTTCTGCCACCACCAACGACGGCGCCATCACCATCAAAAAACAGGCCAAGCAAAGATTGAGATATTTCATAAATTCCCTCTGTGACTTGCGAGAATGAAGTACATAAGACTATGATCGTTATCACGATGAACGGCCACTGAAGCCACCACCATGAACGCATTGCCCTCTTTTGAACAACAACTCTCGCGCTTAGTTTCTCTTGCTTCGGTAAGCTCTGCCAACCCCGCTTGGGATATGGGCAACCTCGCGGTCATCGAGCAACTCGCCGAATGGTTCTCTAGTCTGAACTTTTCTTGTCAAATCTTAATCGATCCAGCACAGTCTAATAAGGCCAATCTCATCGCCACGCTGGGGCAAGGTCGCGGCGGTTTAGTGCTTTCTGGCCATACCGACACCGTGCCCTTTGACGAACAACTTTGGCAAAGCGACCCACTTAAGGTAGCACTTCGCGACAACGCTTTCTACGGTATTGGCACCGCTGACATGAAAGGATTCTTCGCCGTCATTATCGAAGCCATCCGCAACATGGCCTTAAAGGATATCAAACACCCCTTGATCGTGGTGGCCACCGCCGATGAGGAGAGCTCGATGAACGGTGCCCGCAGACTGGCGGCATCGAGCATGTGTTCGCCCCGTGCGGCCGTCATTGGCGAACCGACAGGACTCAAGCCGATCCGCGCCCACAAAGGCGTCATGATGGAGACCATCCGCATCTATGGTCGCGCCGGCCACAGTTCTAACCCCGCGTTGGGCATCAACGCCCTCGACGCCATGGCAGACGTTATTCAAGCCCTGCGCAGCTATCGCGAGCAACTCGCAAACCGCTACCGCGACCCCTTGTTTGAGGTCGACCACCCCACCATTAATCTGGGCCACATTCACGGCGGTGACAACCCTAACCGCATCTGCGGGCAATGCGAATTGCACTTCGATGTCCGCTTGATGCCGGGCATGGCCATCGACCAGGTACGCGCTGAAATATTAGCGCTGATCCAGCCCATTGTGGCGCAGCACCACGGTCAATTGCGCTTTGAGGCGCTAGTGGCCGGTGTTGAGCCCTTCATGCTAGATGCCGATAGTGCGTTGGTAAAAGCCGCCGAAGCAATGACAGGGCAAACCGCGGGCATTGTTAATTTTGCCACCGAAGCGCCATTTTTTCAGGCCATGGGGATCGATACCCTCGTGATGGGGCCCGGTAATATTGACGTCGCCCACCAGCCCGACGAGCATATTCCCCTTTCACACATCAAACCGGCGACACAGATTATCCAAAATTTGGTCGCCCACTACTGCCTTTGACGAGAGATAAAGGCATGCACCTCAGGAGCATTAGGCGCAATTTCTGACAACCGCGCTACCCAGTGAACCAAACTGGGGTGATCCCCCAAGGTCAGCTGAAAATTAATCGCCGTACTCAATAGCGCATAGTCATAGGGCCAGCGCGCAAGCGCAGCCTCCAATACATCCACCGCCGCGCGAACGTTACCTTGATTTTGCAAAGCTACAGCTAGCACATAGTGGTGGTGAGGAATGGCGTTATCGGTGGCTACCGCCGCGCGCAGATAGTTAATGGCCGACGCATAGCGTTTACTGCGCACTTCGCTCATCCCTAGCGCATATTGCACCACAGCGGAGTCGGGTGCGATCGCCAAGGCCTTGTGTAGCAAGCTAGACGCCATCTCTTCCGCGCCAAGCTGTCGGTTGAAATCGGCGTAATTCAGTAGACTGGCCATGTCGGTCGGATCAATCGCTAAGGCCGTTTCAAAGTGTTGCTGAGCGCCCAACAAGTCACCTTTTTGCAGGGCGATATTGGCCAGCCCCAGTTGAGCTGCAGGCATGTCACGGCTGTTTTCCAGCATGGCTGCGTACTCCTTCTGCAGTGCCTGGACACGTTCGCGTCGGTCGCCAAACTGCGCCTCGGGCAGCCCCTGCAGGGCGAGTGCCAAGGCCATCCGTACCACCTTGCTGTCATCCCCGAGTCGCCCTTGTAGCGCTTGCCATCTCGCCGATGCAGGAAGGGCTTGCAGCACGCTGACCGCCGCCGCTCGCAACACGGGATCGCGGTGGTCGAGCACCGCCAAGGCCGCATCGATCGACATCTGCGAAGGCGTGGCCGCCAATTGTTCGAGCATACTGGCCCTGACCAAAGGCGCCTGCGTTTCATCCTTGATCCACTGGCTCAGGGCGCGCACCGCCCGCGGATCGAAATCGCGGGCGGCCTGTAAATCCGCCGCCCAATGAGGGGCATTTTCAGACCATGCCTGACGCATCTGCTCCACCTCGGCATCGTCCTCATGACAGCCTTGGCAGGCATTGGTTTGGCCGGGCACAGCGGTAGTGGGGCGATGGAAACCGTGGTCGCGCCGCCAATCCACCCCCATGTATAGCCGCGAGCTCATATGGCAGTCTACGCACTGCGCGACGCCCTCGGGGTGGCGGCTATGTTGTTTGGTAGCATAGGTCGCGGGCTGGTGGCACTGGGCGCAAAGCGCATCCCCTTGCACCAGGGTATTACCGCTGTGCGGGTCGTGACAGTGACTACAACGGACACCGGCTTGATACATCTTGCTCTGCAAGAAAGACCCCAGCACGAAGACCTCGTCTTTAATTTGCCCGTTGGCGAAATACAGCTCGCTGTCTAAACCCGCCACGCGGAATCGATCGTGAAAATCAACCTCGCTACCCGCGGTGCGATCGAGCACACTGCGCCGCGCATGGCAGCCACCACACATGTCGATCTCACTGTTGTCACTGCTCCCCTGAGGCTTGGCAATCGCCGCCTTGCCATCGTAGCTAAACGCCGCCGGTGCATGACTATTTATCAAGCCACTGCCTAACTGCCAGTCATTTTTCTTGGCTCGCGCTAAGTGCTCGCCGGCTGGACCGTGGCAGGACTCACAAGCCACATTGACCGATTCAAAGCGGGTGTCATAGCTCACGCTATCGGCGTTAAATCCAACCTCGACGCCGGTCGAATGGCAATCAGCACAGCGCGAATTCCAATTTTGATAGGCGCCCTGCCAAAAGAAGGGGTGTCCAGGCTGGGGGTTTTCCTCGGGTTGTAAATGGAACCAACGCTGGCCACCGACAGACTTTTCTCGACTATCCCAAGCAATATCGAAGGCCTGTAGACGCCCTTTATCCGTCGCCACCAAGTATTGCTGTAAGGGAGTAAAACCAAAGGTGTAGTGCACCTGGAAGTCTTGTCGAACGCCATCGCTGGCGAGTGTGTTGATAAAGAATTGGCCGTCGCGCTGAAAGAAACGCACCTCGGTGGCACCCTGGGTAAAGACTTCTCCGGCAAAGGGGGCCAGTACCGACTGGGCATTGGCGGGCTGCATGGCCATGGCGTGGTGCGAACGCTGCCAAGCCGCCACTTGGGGCTGGTGACAGTCCGCGCAGACCTCCATTCCCACATAGGTCTGAGCCTGGGATAACGCGCTAAACCAAAGTAGGCTAGCGAAGAAAAGTCGTCTCATGGGCCTCCACTGGCCGTCGTGTTTGACCGCGCTCCCACTGCTTGAACAGCTGGTAAAGTGTGGCCTCATCGGTGTCGTCTAAGAGTGCGCTCTCTCCTGAGAAAGCCGCGCGCAACAATATTTTCAATCTGTCACCCATGGCCGCTGGCAAGGCATCCAGCGCCGTAGCCAACGAGGCGGTGCGGTGCTCGGGGTAGCTATCGTACAGGGTATAAAGATGTTTGCCAAAGGCACCCCAATCGCCAATGCGCACGGCCGCACAAAGGGCGCGCTGTTGTTCCTTTCGGAAACGTTGCAGGGGCGAACTTGCGGTGTAAGTCAGCACACCGATGGCGGTCAACAGCATCACCACCACGGCCAGCGCCAACCACTCCAACAGCGGCTGCCTCACATACTGTACAGCTGTCACGTCGGCGGCCGTGCCTATGTCGGGCACCGACAGACGCTGCCGCGAACCATCTCGGGAATTCAACCAATCGATGTCTGGCACCGTCAAATGAAGTGCCACATCGCGCTTTGCCACCACCGTAAAATGGTCTTCGCGGTAGGCTATTCGCTGCCCGCGCTCGGTGATATTCTGCAGCGTTGGTAACTCGCGGTAAATCGCTACGGCCTCAGCGTCGGCGCTGCTTGGCGACATCTCTGGCAACAGCATTGCCAGACTATTTTCAGCTTGGCTGTGATAGCTCACCTTCAGCGACTGGCCTGCCTTGAGCGGCAAAGCCTGGCGATTCAGCCAAGCTTGCTGTGCGACGAATACCGCCACTCGATAGTCACTGGCGACCAGTGCCGCCCCACCTGTAGGAACACCTAATACGTCCAAACCGCCGAGCGTAAATGCCCGCAACTGGCTTTGCCCATCGGCATCTGCGACGCCTACGTCTACTCTGATGGGCTGCAAACTGATCCCGCCGGCGCGACGCGGGAAAACCGCCAGCGGCCAACGCTGCAGTGTCCACATCTGGCCATCGATACGCTCGCGGGTGCTGTCAGCAAAGACTTGCCGCTGCAACCAAAGGGCATCGCCTTGGGTAGGCAAGGTCAACCGAGCGGCGCGGGTAAACCAACGCGGCGTAGCCAATTCGAGGCTCACCGCTACCTCTTCACCCAAATAAGCCTGTTGTTGCTGCATGACCAAACGCGCTTTAAGGTCGGCCTCGTCGACCTGCCAAGCCAAGGCCGGCCACGCCAGCACACACAGCAGCAACATCAGCCTATTCATCGCTTGACCCATCCACGGCTTGCAGGGCAAATACCGCCGTTAAATAATCGCCGACCGCCGTGTTGATGTGCGCCATCCAACGCTCGGCCAAAGCCTCTTGCTCAATAATATCTCGGCCAGACAACACCTCATTGGGAGCGCTGTCGATCAGCAGCGTCTCATCGACCTCTTCATCACTCGCCACCGCCTCCAACTCAGCCTGTTCATCCATGTCGGTCTGCTGCGACGCCGCCATCTCTCGCTGATCGGCAAGGCGCTGCTCAATGACCGCGATATTTTGCGCAATCACATCCGCGTAGGGATGAGCACCATCAAAGCTGTAAAGGATGGCGAGCGCACGCGGCAATTGATTTTGCTGCGCCAAAGCATTCGCCAGCATCAGGCGTGCGTAGGGTGTATCTAGGGGCAGCAACGCTTCCACCGCCTCGCTATATTGACCACTGTGGTAGTAACTGAGGCCGCGCCAAAGCGGGTCTTCAAAGGACTGCGCTGCGCCCTGGTAGTCGCCTTGCTCGGCATAGTAGCGCCCGCGTTGGTCGCCGCTAAAAAACCATCCCATGACCTCGGCGCCGTCACTAGCCGATGAAGGCGGGCTGTAGAGCGCCCATTGGCTGACCAGTAAAATACTCCACGCCATGCTCCAACCGCGGCGGAACCACAACAACACAAGCAAGGCCATCGGCAACACAAAGTAGTAGCCATCGTCACGCCATTGTTCGCCCTGACCCGCCGCCTTTGCCAAATCCCGCTGCACCCACTGCTGCAATTGTTTGATATCGCTATCGTCGACGCTGAGATTCACGCCGCTAATTCCGTCAACCGCGTCATGGTGAGCACCTGCGCGCCACCAATGTATTTGCCATGGCAAAGAATTGTCGCTCGTCGTTAAGCGATCACTCAATACGATCACACTCGCGACGGGGAGCGATAACTGCTCAATCGGCCCCTCAATACGTTGCCAATACTTGCCCTCAATGGGCATCTGTAATCGCGTCAACCCGGCCAGGGTGTAATCGAGCAGAGCCTTGTCCCGACTCGGTGGCAATACCCAGTGGGCACTGCCCGCGAAGGCGATCACACCCACCTTGACGGCGGGTAGGGCGGCCAGTAGATCACGGCTCTTAAGCAGGCCATGCTCCCAATACGACAGACTCGCGCTGGATTGATGCATACTGACACTGGCGTCTAGCGCGAGAATAATGACGCCTTCATCTTGTTTTAACGGGGTGTCTTGTTTTTGCCAACTGGGGCCAGATAGGGCGATTCCGGTCACAAACAAGGCGATCATCGCCAAGGGCAAGGGCGCCAACCAGCGGCCACTGGCGCGGCGCACCGTCAACGCTTCGCGCAGATGTTCGACGATGGCTGGCGCCTGGGCACGCTTGTCGGGTAGACGAGCGTAATACCAAAGCGCGATCAATGGCGGTATGCAAAACAATAGCCACATTGGGCGCACAAAGGCCAACGGCAACCAGCTCATAGACGCCCCTCCCGTCGCTGCCGGAACAGGCTAAACAATGCTGTCGCCAGCGTCACCCCATAGATGAGTAGCAAAGGGTAGGCGTATAAATCTCGACTTGGGTAGTACCACTCGACATGCTCTTCGACGGGCACCGCCGCCGCAAAATCATCACTCAGCGAAGCCATCGCAGAAGCTTGGCGGGCATCATAAAATTCACCACGGGTCAGGTCGGCTATCGCGCGCAAGGTCTCGACATCCACCTCCGAGGTGGCGCTGTCATCCCCAATAGCCACGGTAAATACTCTTACACCGCGTTGCGACGCCACCAGTGCCGCCTCCCTTGGCGGAACCAAGCTGCGGTTGTCACTGCCATCGGTCACCAGCAACAAGACTTTCTCCTCGGCTTGGGTGTCGGCGAGATGTTTTAAACCCAAGCCCATGGCATCGCCGATGGCGGTATTGCGACCTGCGGGACCAAGCCGGGTCGCCGCCAACAGCGTTCGCCATGCCTCGGCGTCTGCCGTCATCGGAGCCTGAAGGTAGGGTTTGTCAGCAAACACAATCAGACCCAAGCGGTCACTGCCACGCCGAGTTGAAAAGTCGTTTAAGGCATCTTTTAAGCGTGCCAAGCGCGTTATTCCGCCCTCATCGGTCTCGCCCATCGAGCCTGAAATATCGATCAACACCAACACATCGCGACGCGACTGCTCGATGGCTAGCGGGGTGTCTAACCACAGCGGTTTAGCCAGCACGAACAGCATTAGGCACCACGTCAACCCCAGCAGACCCGCCTGAAAAGGGGTGCGCCGATGCACCCATGCCGCCGTGCGCGGTCGGTGGTCGGGGGCTTTCGCCAATTGATCATAGATCGGCGCTCGCACGTGGGGCACGTAGCGACGGTAAGGCTTGATCCAACGCACCAGCAAGGGTAACGGCAGCAAAGCAAACACCCAGGGGAAGGCAAACTCAAGCATGCTCGAACCCCGCGTGGCGCCGCCGATAGAGTGTGGTGGCTAAACGGTTTAATTCGTCCTGCAGGCCCGACGGGATCTCACTCACGCCGCGGTAACACGCCGCTTCGAGCCAACGCTGTGTGGCCTCGCAGGGCGATATATCGAGGTGATGGCAAAGCCTACTAAACGACGCACCCACCCGCACGCCCGCCACGTCGGCGCGCTTCCCATAGGCTAAATGAACGCGCTTGAGGTGTTCAGCGACCTCGAGTGCCGCATGCTGATCGGGCTGTTGCGCGGCCGTTAGCACCGCCGCGTAAAGCGCCATCCAGGGCTGGCGGTACTGCGCCATTCGCCGCTGCCGCTGCGTCCACCAGAGGGCACCGACTAACAGCGCCAACAGCAGCACCCACCAGATCGGCAGCGGCCAACCCCAGCTGGGCAGTGTCGGCAAGGGGGGATCCACAATCCATGCGTTAGCGGCCAAGGTGTAACCTCGAAAAGTAACGCAACACGTCGTCGATGGCATCGCGACTAGCGTCGAGAGGAACACACGGAATGCCTAGCGCGTCTAGCTGTTCGATATGTGCCGCATAGGGGTCTTCCATGGGGCGCTGCAACAGCGCCTCATCGATATGCAACTGGAATACCTCGTTGCCAAACACACTGTTTTTTGCGCGGCTTATATCGCGCTCCAGCGGGTCGTATACCAACACCACCAAGACATCGTGGTGTTGCTGTAACAACTGCAATAACCCAGGGCAGTCCTCACACCACCCGGCGAGATCACTGATAAGAATGAGGCGTTGATCCGCCACGCCAGCACCGAGCGCAAGGCGCAACTGATCGCGCAGTGGCCTCGCTTGCGCCACCGATTTATCCGCCCGCAGGCGTTGGTTAAAATCCACCATCGCATGCATGCACTGCAATAATTTCGATTGCTGCCGCGAAGGCTTTAACCACACCCTGTCATCTTCATTAAAAACACACAGCCCAAAGCGGTCACCGCAGTGGATATCGCGCCAACCAATCAAAGCGGTCATCTTGGCCGCCGCCGCCGATTTGGTATCGTACTGGCTGCCAAAGAACATTCCCATGCGCTGATCGAGAAGCACGGTGGTGGCTCTATCACTTTCTTCGCTGTATACCCGGATATGCGGCGCACCACTGCGCTGGCTGACTCGCCAATCGATACGCCTGACGTCATCACCCTGCCGATAGTGACGCAACTCTTCAAAGTCGAGTCCGCGACCGCGATGCTTAGAGGCCTGCTGCCCGGCAAAATGCTCAAACAGATTGGTGCGCGGCAAGTGCCGCCACACATTTAAGCGCGCACGAATCGCTAGCAAGTCCTCCATGGCGACATGGGCGTGCCCAGGCATCAAACAAGCGCCACCTGGGTCGCCAATTCAATGATCACATCATCGCTCGTGATTCCCTTGGCCATGGCTTCATAGCTCAAACTGATGCGATGGCGAAGTACAGGGTGCAGCATGGCGCGGACATCGTCGGGATCGACATAATCTCTCCCCGCCAACCAGGCGTGGGCGCGCGCAGCGTGCTCTAAGGCCAAGGTGGCACGGGTGCTCGCGCCAACGGCAATCCACTCGGGGAGCCGGCTCGCCGGATAGTGCTGCGGTTCTCGCGTCCCCATGACCAAGGCCACGATATACTGCTGAATGTTCTCAACCACGGTCACCTGTGCAATCTCGGCGCTTGCTGCTTGAAGCGTCGCCAAATCAATGGCGCCGTCGTGATTCAGTGCAGCACTGGGCTGGCTTATCATCTTCAAAATGGCCAACTCTTGGTTCGCGTTGGGGCGTTCGACCAACAATTTGAGCATAAATCGGTCGATCTGTGCCTCGGGTAGTGGGTAGGTGCCCTCTTGCTCGATAGGGTTTTGCGTCGCCAACACCATGAACGGTCGCGGTAGTGGATAGCTAGTACCGGCGACGGTGACCTGTTGTTCTTGCATGGCCTCAAGCAGCGCAGACTGTACCTTGGCAGGCGCGCGATTGATTTCATCGGCGAGAACAATATTGTGGAATAAAGGGCCGGGTTCAAACTCCAGCTGCTGGTGTTGAGCCTTGCCTACGAGCACCTCGGTGCCTGTGATATCGGAAGGCAGCAGGTCTGGCGTAAACTGCACGCGCCCGAAACTGGCGCTGATACGTTGAGCAAGCTGCGTCGCCATGCGGGTTTTGGCCGTACCGGGCAAGCCCTCAAGCAAGACATTGCCGCCACACAGCAAGGCGATGAGGATGCCTTGCAAGGTTTCTGGCTGGCCTATGATGTCGTTTTCTAAGTCTTGCAGCAGTCGCTGGAGGGCGGCGCGTGATTCGCTCATGGGTTATCTCGCTCATTGTTATGGTTTTGTTGCTGAAACGCCCGAAAATAGCCACGTCGGTGGTAGGCATTGCTAGCTAATTGTCATATATTAACTTTTTAGCTAATAAATGAAAGGTATGACGCCTGTGAGCGCAGAATTATCCTACGTTAAATGGTTCCGCAACGCCGCGCCCTACATCAATAATCACAAGGGGAAAACCTTTGTTGTGGTGTTTGGTGGCGACGCACTGCACGACCCCAACTTTGCCAATATTGTGCACGACATCGTCCTGCTACAGAGCCTTGGCGTGCGAATCGCGCTGATTCACGGCGCGCGCCCGCAGATTGAAGAGCGCTTGGCCCTGCGGGGCGTCACCTCACGCTTCCACAAAAATGTGCGCCTTTCTGACGATGGTGTCATCCAAGCGGTCAAAGACGCCGTGGGCAGTATCCGCGCCGACATTGAAGCGATGTTTTCCATGGGTATCGCCAATTCACCCATGCACGGTGCACGCCTCAAGGTCTGTGGCGGCAACTTTGTCGTGGCCAAACCCATCGGCGTCATCGACGGCGTCGACCACGAGCGCACAGGCGAAGTGCGCAAAGTTCACGGCGACAGTATCAAACAATTGCTCGACGACGGCAGTATTGTCCTGCTTTCACCCATCGGCTATTCCGGCACCGGTGAAGTATTCAACCTGCACTTGGAAGACTTGGCGGTCAGTACGGCTGTGGCCTTAAAAGCTGACAAGCTCATCGTGCTGTCGAGCCAAGACGGTCTGCACGACGAAGAGGGCAACCTGGTGCGGCAGTGTAACCTCGCGCAGGCAAAATCCTTCATTGCCGAGCAGCGCCTGCGCCACGCCGTGGTGGGCGCCTGTGAAGCGGGTGTGCCACGCAGCCACATCATTAGCTACAGCGATGACGGCGCCCTGTTGCGCGAGTTGTTTACCCGCGAGGGTTGCGGCACGCTAGTGTCACAGGACCCCTATGAGACCCTTCGCCCCGCCAAGCTCGATGATATCGCCGGCATCTTAGCGCTGCTGCAGCCGCTTGAAGATCAGGGCGTGCTCGTAAAACGCTCGCGCGAATTGCTAGAGAACGACATCAATAAATTTTTTGTTATCGAGCTCGACGGCCTCATCGTCGGCTGTGCCGCACTGTATAGCTACGACAGCACCGAGCAAGCGGAGCTTGCCTGCATCACTGTGCATCCTGACTACCGCGAGAACAGCCGTGGCGAACGCCTGCTCGACCACATTGAGGCACTCGCCAAACGGGAGGGCTTCAGCCGCTTGTTTGTACTAACCACGCGCACCGCGCACTGGTTCCAAGAGCGCGGCTTTAATGCCGAAGATCTCGTTAACCTACCCCAGCAGAAGCAGGCCCTGTATAATTATCAGCGCAATTCAAAAGCTTTTGTAAAACACCTTTAATTTAGAGATACCCCATGCCTCAATATCGCTCGCATACGTCTACCGCCGGCCGCAACATGGCAGGTGCTCGCGCCCTTTGGCGCGCCACCGGCATGAAAGACGATGACTTTTCCAAACCCATCATCGCCGTTGCCAACTCTTTCACCCAGTTCGTGCCTGGCCACGTTCACCTGAAAGACATGGGCCAACTCGTGGCGCGTGAAATCGAAAAGCACGGTGGTGTTGCAAAAGAATTTAACACTATCGCCGTCGACGACGGTATCGCCATGGGCCATGACGGCATGCTCTACAGCCTACCCTCGCGCGACATTATTGCCGACTCGGTGGAGTATATGGTTAACGCCCACTGTGCTGACGCCCTGGTGTGCATCTCTAACTGCGACAAGATCACCCCCGGCATGTTGATGGCAGCGCTGCGTTTGAACATCCCCGTGATCTTCGTGTCTGGCGGCCCGATGGAGGCCGGTAAAACTAAGTTAGCCGACCACGGTTTAGACCTCGTCGACGCCATGGTGATCGCCGCGGACAGCAACGCCAGCGATGAATTGGTGGAAGAATACGAGCGCTCAGCCTGCCCCACCTGTGGCAGCTGTTCGGGTATGTTTACCGCCAACTCGATGAACTGTTTGACCGAAGCGCTGGGCCTGTCACTGCCCGGCAACGGCTCGATGTTGGCGACCCACGCCGACCGCGAGAAACTGTTCCTAGAAGCCGGCGCGCGTATCGTAGAAATCACCAAGGATTTCTACGAGAACAACAATGCCAAAGTGTTGCCACGCATGGTCGCTAGTTTCAAAGCCTTCGAAAACGCCATGATGCTAGATATCGCAATGGGCGGCTCTACCAACACCATTTTGCACCTGTTGGCCGCCGCGCAAGAGGGCGAAGTACCCTTCACCATGGCCGACATCGATCGTTTGTCCCGCGAAGTGCCCCAGCTGTGTAAGGTGGCGCCCAACACGCAGAAATACCACATGGAAGATGTACACCGCGCCGGCGGCGTGATGGGTATTTTGGCCGAGCTCGCCCGCGCTGGCCTACTCCACGTCGACGTACCGACGGTCCACAGCTCGACCATGGGCGCAGCGCTGCAATTGTGGGACATCATGGAAACCGAACACGACGCGGTGAAAGAGTTCTACAAGGCTGGTCCGGCGGGCATTCCCACCCAGACCGCCTTTAGCCAAAGCACGCGTTACAGCAGCCTAGATGCCGACCGTGAAAATGGCTGTATTCGCTCGATCGATCACGCGTTCTCTCTTGAAGGCGGCCTCGCTGTCCTGACAGGCAACATTGCCGTCGATGGCTGCGTGGTGAAAACCTCTGGCGTTGACGAGGACAACTTAGTCTTTGAGGGCCCTGCCCACGTGGTGGAAAGCCAGGAAGAAGCGGTCGACAACATCCTCAACGACCGCGTCAAGCCCGGTGAGGTTGTGATTGTGCGCTACGAAGGCCCCAAAGGTGGCCCCGGTATGCAAGAAATGCTCTACCCCACGTCGTACCTAAAGTCTAAGGGCCTCGGCAAGGCTTGCGCTCTGCTGACCGACGGTCGCTTTTCGGGCGGTACATCTGGTCTTTCGATTGGTCACGCGTCACCCGAAGCCGCCGCTGGCGGTGCCATTGGTCTGGTTGAGAGTGGCGATATCATCAAGATCGACATCCCCAACCGCAGTATTAATGTTGCGTTGAGTGATGCCGAGCTTGCGGCGCGCCGCGCCGCCATGGAAGCCAAGGGCGACGCCGCATGGCAACCCGTCAAAGCCCGTCCTCGCAAAGTGTCTACAGCGCTAAAAGCCTACGCCAAGCTCGTGACCAGTGCAGACACCGGTGCGGTTAGGGATATTAGCAAGCTATAAGCTAGTTAATGGTGAATTGCCTTCCTCTGCGAGGAAGGTCTTTTACGGCTATGCCCAAAATATTTTCTTACATTGTAAATACGTCCATCACGGGCGAAAAAAAAGGCTCCCTAGGGAGCCTTTTTGTTTGGCAACGTTACTGCCTAGTCTTTTTCAAGCGACTCGATACGCTTCAACTCTGAATTCAGGTACTGAATCCATTGTTTAGCGAACTTCTCGGTCTTCTTGAACTTCAGCGCCTTGTTAAAGGTTTTCTTGGCTTCTGAGTAGTTTTCCTGGTAGAACTGGGCTTGGCCCAATACCAACAGCGTGTTTTCTTCAGAGCGCAAGTCACCCTTTTTAAGGGCCAACTTAGCCGCTTCTTCCGCTTCTTTAAAACGGTCCAAGCTGATATAAACGTTGGCTAGTCGAGAAGCAGCATCACCTTTTTTTGCAAGCTCAGCAGCTTTCTTGAGAGGCTCAACTGACTTTTTGATTTCCTGCGAAGAGGCCAAGAAGTTACCGAAGTACTCCATGTTCTTCGAAGTTTCTTTGATAATTCCGGCTTTGATACCCTTTTCCATCACCTGAGCGGCTTTGTAAGGCACATCATTACCTGCATACAAACCTGCCATCTGCAGCAGCTCACTCTCACGCGTCAACATGCCTTGGACGTAAGCGGTTTCCATGGTCACCATTTGCAGCAAGTCTTTCTTCTGTTCGCCGTACATCATCGACAACTGAATCCAATACTCACCTTTGGGGTAGAGTTTCACCAAGGTCTCAAGTACGTTGACCATAGCGGGGATATTGCCTTTTTCGAAGTACAGGACACGCGCCAGAAGCAACCAAGGCTCTTTGGGATCCTTGCCCTTTTCAGCGTTTTTCGCCAAACCGGTCTCAACAGACTTGATCGCATCGTCCCACTGCTTCAGCTGATAGTAACCTTGCGCCAACAGCATGTAAGCATCTGGGTTGGGGTTATCCGCTACCGCGAACCACTCTTTCAGCATGCGCACAGCGTTTTTGTAATCTTCGGTAACGAAGTACAACTGGGCGATTGAGTACTTGGTGTTCACTTCCAACTGCACAGGAATATCTGGCTGAGCAATCAGGTTGTTGTACGCCTCAATAGCTTTAGGGTAATTCTCTTCTGAATAGTAGACGTAGGCATACATGTTCCACATGTTGGCCAACTCGTAGCTGTTCAGCTCGTTTTTACCACCGGCATTGCGCATGTCATCAAGCAGCTGCTTTGCTAACTTCATATCCTGCGCTTCTGCGGCCTGTTGAACGGCTTGCAGTTTTTCATAGACCTTGTTGCGCAACGCTGGGGTCTTGCGAGTTTCTTGCTGTTTCTTTTGCTGTTGTTCTTGAGCAAAAGCCACACCCGCTTGAACACCGAAAGCCTTGCCAACAACCGGCGCTACAGCCATAAAAGCACTTAAGCCAGTCGCTGCCACTAAGGTAAACGCTGTTGTTTTTAATTTCATAGACATGATCTTATCTATACCTTAAGCGTAACCGGGGTGGGTCGAAACCCACCGCGATTTATTTTTCCAGAGTGTAGGTGAACTTGTTTTGAACACCTGCCACTTCAATTGCTTCACCGTCAACAACGCGCGGCTTATATTTGAACTTAAGTGACGCCTTGATAGACGCGCTTTCAAATATACCGGCGGGCTGGCAGTCAACTGCTTGTGGGTCACGGATAGAACCATTAGTGGTTACCGTGTACTCAACAATACAGTAGCCCTCAATACCACGCGATGTCGCACGACGTGGGTAGATAGGAGCAACCTTTACGATGGGCAGATATTCGCCGTCAGAGGCACCCAAACCGCCGCCAAGACCAATTTTTACACCAGCAGCCGCAGGGGCTGCCATGTTCAAGGCCATATCGACGTCAACGACTTCAACATCAGGCGTTTGCATCGGTGGTGGTGGTTCCTCGGGCTCTTCAGGCTGTTCAGGTTTAAGTTCTGCAACACGCACATCAATCTCGGGTTCGGGCATCACGATGTCAGCAATTTTGTCATTGCCAAGATCGTCCAGCTTGACCTCATCGGTCAGTACCAGGGCGTACATCAGGTAAAAAAGACCTACTGTAATACCAATACCTACAACACCGGACAGTAGAAGTTTTGATGATTTCATAACTTAATTTGCCTGTTCCGAATCAATCGAGAGATAGATATTTTCTTTAGGGATACCCGCCTCAGTAGCGGCCTTAAAGAGAATATTCCAACTCTCAGCGTTGGATTTTGCGTCCATCCGCATAGAAAGCTCTGCGGCAGAACCCGCATCCGCGAAGATCTTTTGCAGTTCGCGTTTCAGGTTGCGAGCCTCAATGGTTTTGTCGCCATAGACAAAGTCATTGGTCTCGGTCACTGCAACGATAATCTTTGGCTTTTTAGCCTCAGATGTCACTGCACCAGCCAGCGCGTAGTCAGCTTTCGGAAGCTTCACAAAAGAAGCTGTTACGATGAAGAAAATCAACATGATGAATACAACGTCGAGCATCGGCGTTAAGTCGATTTGCCCACCTTGATCATCTGAATTACGTTTTCTTTTCATGAAAAGCTCTCTTAGTGATCGGTTGTTAAACTATCAGCTAACAACTCAGACTCCCTAGACGCAATACTTGTTACGTAGGTATTAGAGAACACCCCAGAAAGTGCTGCCACCATGCCCGCCATGGTTGGGATGGTCGCTTTAGACACACCGCCTGCCATTGACTTCGCGTCACCGCCACCGGTAACCGCCATGATGTTAAACACTTCAATCATACCCCACACGGTACCCAAAAGGCCGAATAGGGGGGCGAGAGCCACCAACGCCTGGATGAACGCAAGATGCTCATTGATCTTGATGTTCATGCCAGAGATTAGTTTTTCTCTCACCTGGTGTGCATTCCAAGACTTCCTTTCAGAGCGAGATTCCCACACGCGGAGAATCTCGGCTTTGTCTTCTTTATAGGTCGTCTTGTAATACCAAATACGCTCAAGTACTAAGGTCCATAGAATCAGAGTCAAAGCTGCGATGGCCCAGAGGACTGGACCACCCTTATCCATAAATGAAAGTAGCGCTTTGATGACTTCATCCATCGTATTAACCCTTTATGCTAGCTTCAGTGTGCTCAGCAATAATACCGGTAGTTTGCTCTTCCAGAATGTGAATGATCTCTTTCGCCTTACCGTTAACGATGGTATGCATCAGAACGGTTGGGATAGCAACGATCAGACCCAATACTGTGGTTACCAGAGCACCAGAAATACCGCCAGCCATCGCTTTTGGATCACCCGCACCGAAGATAGTAATCGCTTGGAAGGTCACGATCATACCGGTTACGGTACCCAACAGACCCAACAGAGGAGCAACAGCAGCGATGATCTTCAACAGCGTCAAGTTCTTCTCGATCGCAGGTGTTTCTTTCAAGATCGCTTCGCTCAGTTTCAACTCAAGCGTTTCGGTATCCATAGAAGGATTGTCTTCGTGAACTTTTAACACGCGACCCAGTGGGTTGTCAGTATTAGCTTTAGAAGATTTCAACTGTGCTTTCACTTTAGAGCTCATGCCAGCCAGTACGAACAAGCGCAGGAAGGCGATCAACATCGCAACAACACCTACGGCTGTAATAACGTAGCCAACGTAGCCACCTTGGTGCCAACGCTCTTCCAGGTCAGGGCTGTTAATCAACGCTGCCAAGAATGAACCGCCAGTTGCACCGGTAGGATCCACGTAGAAAGGCGATACTGAAGTAGCCGTTGTCAACGCTGCTGCTTCACCAGTGACATCAGGCTGTCGCGCCAACTCAGACAGTGAACCTGTCTCAGGCACGAACTGCAGGTAGTTACCTTCAGCAGACACAATGTTGAACAAACCAACGCGAGTTACGGTGCTGTCCACTTTGTCGCCGTTTGGCTTTTCGATAGTCGCGTCGAAAGAAACAACACGGCCTGATTCGATCATTTCTTGCAGCAACAAGTACCATACGCGCTCGATTTCTTCGATGCTTGGCAATTGCTCACCGCCGCTCATTTTGTCAACCAATGCAGACAAGAAGTCTTCACGGCCTTTAAATTGAGCACTGGTCAACGAACCTTCAAAGTTAGAGCGAGCATCACCCGCGGTTGAAGTAATGTGACCAAACAATTCTTGCAACGAACCCATCGCGTCACGCAGACGTTTTTGAGTAGCGGCCAAGCGCTTTTCGTTTTCTTCAAATTGCTTTTCAAGTTGTGCTGAACGACGCTCTTGACGAGCGCGCTCGTCTTTCGCTTCTTGCAACATTTTAGCTTGTGCTGCTTTATCAGCGCGGAAACGCGCTTCACGTGCAGCGTTTTCTTTAGCTTCGTTGGTTTGACCTTGCTTAACAAAACCCAACAGCTCGTCGAGTGAGCGAGCGTTGCTTTCTTGAGCGAAGGCGCCAGAGGCTGCCAACATTACGCCACCGGCTAGAACGATGGACTTAGCAATATTCATTTTCATTACTTAGCCTCCGGTGGAAGTACAGGCAATTTCAACAGATCATAAACCGCTTCTTTCTTAGCGATTTTGATAGCTTTATCAACAGCTGATTGGTATTCACCGTCGTCCAGTGCTTCCCACTGACGGCTGTTTTGATTCCACATACCTGTCATTGTTTTGTCTGCTGTTTGGTAAACAAGTGCTACACGACCCACTTGCAGCGTAGTCACGTTGCGCTCAACACCATCGATTTCGATCGTTGTTTCAGCGGTTGACAACATGCGGCCGTATTCGTTTTCGATCTTGTACGCTTCCAATACCTGGCGGAATTTCTCAGCGGTAGTCAGATCCGAACGCTCCATGCTGCTGCGCAGAATGTCGAGGTTGTCCATACGACGCTCGTGGTCGAAAGGAATATCCAGAGAAATGAACTGCTCGAGGCCGTCCATCATCTTAACCAACAGAGGGTCAACTTGACGCTGGATAACAGTCACTTCTGAAATCGACTTCTCCAGGTTAGCAAGGCGTTGCTCTTGCTTCTTCAACGTGCGCTCTAGGCGGTCGTTGTAGACACGGAGACCGTCAACTTCTTTCATGACAGTTTTGTAATCTGTGAGCAGGTCACGAGTTTCGTCAGCCAAACGGTCAACTTTTACTTGTGATTGCTTAGCGGCGGTGTGGCGATCTTGGCCAACCTTCAATACAGCTTCCAAGCTGTTAGCTTGGACGTTTGCTGCGGTCGCAAGCAGTGCGCTAGTAGCAGCACATGCCAAAAAGACCTTATTTAAACGATGCGTTTTCATGAGAATTAACTTTCCTATCGGAGCGTTAGTTATTATCCGCCGGGTGGCGGTTACCATCATCAATATTGACAGCGGAATGCGCATACACGAACCCCGCCAAAATCAACGAACGTCGATTCTATGAATTCGCAACCGGTTTAATCAAGGAAGAATTGTAACGAACGTAACTTTTTCTACAATTAAGTAAAATATGACCCCCAAGTGTTACCCTAACAATGTTTTCGGTAACACTTTTGGGCCGGGGTAACACTATTTTTTATCAAGAATACGTATTCGGTAGTCGTAAGGATTAGGGCCCTCGGCGGGGTACTCATGGCATGACGATTCTAGCCACTGGGTCTCATCAAACTCGGGGAACCACGCATCGCCATGCACTTCGGCCATCACCTCGGTCAAGTACAAGCGATCTAAACTGCCCATGAACAAGCGATAGATTTGCTCTCCACCAATCACCATCGCTTCGCTGCCACCATTAATTGCCACAATATTTCTGGCGAGCTCGCGGGCGGCCTCCACACTAGCAACGACACTCACGCCCTCCGCGCTGTAATCCGGATTGGTGCTGATCACAATATTGGGACGGCCCGGCAGGGGTTTGCCAATCGACTCGAAGGTCTTGCGACCCATAATCACCGGCTTACCCATCGTCACCGCCTTAAAGTATTTCAAGTCGTTCGGCAGATACCATGGCAGACTGTTATTAATGCCGATGACGCGATTTTGCGCCATGGCCACGATGGCGGAGAGAGTAAAATCAGACATAGCTATACCGTAATGCGTTATACCGCGAAGGGATATTTAATGGGGTCGTGGCACTGATACCCCTCCACTGTGAAATCATCGGTGGTCACCCACGTTTCGATATCTTCTAGAGATTTAATGGCGGGGTTGATGGTCAAGCGAGGCGGCGCAAACGGTTCGCGCTGCAGTTGCACATCGCGCATAAGATCAACTTGGTTTTCATAGATGTGGGCATTCACAATCTTGTGGTAGGCCACACCTGCCTTATAACCGGTGATCTGCGCCATCAAGGCGAGCAAGACAAAGCACTGGATCTGATTAAAATTCAGCCCCAACGGCACGTCGCAACTGCGCTGAAAACTGTTTAAATAGAGCGTGTCACCCAACAGCGAAAACTGGTGCGTGTGCATGCATGGGCGCAGACAGCCCAGTTCAAATTCACCGGGGTTGTAGAAGGTGAGAATTTCACCGCGGTCGTCAATACCCTTGGACAGGTTGTCGACAATTTTGCGCAACTGGTCCAGCGAACTCCCATCGTGCTTGCGCCATTCGCGACCCTGCACACCGTAGACGCGCCCCATGTCGTCTTCACCCTTGCGGTGCGGGCTATTCAACCAGGCAGTATTTTCGTTGGCGTTGGCATTCCAAGTGTTACAGCCGATATCGCGAAACTGAGCGGCGCTGTCATAACCGCGCAAATAGCCCAACAACTCAGCAATCGCGGCTTTATAGAAACTCTTACGGGTGGTAATCAACGGGAACTCGTTGTCGCCCACATTGTACTCAAGGTCAGCATTGATCACGGTCAAGCAGCGGATACCCGTGCGCACGTTTTCAATCCAAGTACCACTATCAATAATGCGCTGGCACAGCGCCAAATACTGTTTCATTGATGGTTATCTCAGTGTGATGGTCGACGGTGGGCCCAAACCATGAGACCAACACCGACAAGCAACATCGGAATACACAAAATCTGCCCACGGGTCATCCAGCCAAAGGCGTCGAAACCAATGTGACCGTCAGGCTCTCGCACAAATTCTACTGTGAAACGGAACACAGCATAACCCGCCAAGAATAATCCGCCCACCGCCGGTGCGGGACGGGGCTTGCGCGAGTAGATATGCAGCATTAAGAACAGACACAAGCCCTCCAACAGCGCTTGATAGAGCTGAGAGGGGTGGCGCGCAAGCTGCAAGGGATCGTTGGGGAACACCATCGCCCACGGCACATCGCTGGCACGGCCCCACAATTCCTGACCAATGAAGTTGCCCAAACGCCCCAAACCCAGACCAATAGGTACCACTGGCGCAATAAAATCATACACCGCAAAAGGGTCTAATTTGCGCTGCCTAGCAAACAGCGCCAAGGCCACAATGACACCGAGTAAACCGCCGTGAAAGGACATGCCGCCCTCCCAAATGCGCAAAAGCCACAGCGGATCTTCCAGGAAACGGCCAAAATTATAAAAAATCACGTAGCCAAAGCGACCACCGAGAACCACGCCCATGGCGCCGTAAAAAATGAGGTCTTCTACCTGTCCCGCCTGAACCGGGCCGCCGCGCTGCGCCTTGCGCAACGACAGACGCCACGCCGCCGCAAAACCAAACATATACATCAGGCCATACCAGTGAATAGCCACAGGGCCGAGGCTAACGGCGACAGGATCGATCATCGGGTACTGAATCATAGGGGAAGATTCCGCGCAAATAAGGACAAACTCACCAAGACTAAAAAGCCAATAAATGACCACTGCAGGGCTTTTTCAGAAATACTCGACGCCAGCTTGGCGCCCAGCTTGGCAAAAATAGCACTGGTCGACACAATACCGATAAACGCCGGCAAATAGACATAACCCACAGCGCCTTCAGGCAGGTGCTCAAGGTGCATACCTTCCCACATATTGGTGGCCGCACCCACCAGGGCAATCGGCATACCGCAGGCCGCAGAAATGCCCACGGCCTTTTGCATCGACACATTCGACCAGCGCAGGAAAGGCACGGTTAGGGTGCCACCGCCGATACCAAAAATCGACGAGGCGCAACCAATCAAAGAACCCGCGCCCATCAGCCCCGCTGGGCCAGCAATACTGCGCTCAGGCTTGGGGTTGAAACCCAGCGCCATTTTCAGCGCCACCAACATGGCAAAACTCGCAATCAATAGTTGCAGGGTGGTGCCGCTTAGCGACAGCGCCGTTTGAACGCCAATCCACACACCTACCACAATGCCGGGTGCCAAATATTGAAAGATGGTCCAGTCGATATTACCGTGTTTACGGTGGGCCAAGACCGAACTAATCGACGTCACAAAAATAGTGGCTAGCGATGTACCGACCGCCATGTGGGTAGCAAAATCGCTTTCAAAACCCTGCAGCGCAAAGGTAAACAGCAACACGGGAACGATGATCAAGCCGCCACCAACGCCCAGCAAGCCGGCTTGTAAACCCGCCAGAGCGCCCATGGGTAAATAAATGAATAAGTCTTGCATAGGTGCGGCGGTTCTCTTGGTGGCTTTTAACTTGCGCGTGAAAAACAATATAGGGCGAGAATTCTAACAGCGGACCGGCACTATTGCGAACGCAAGCAGGGAAAATGTCCAGTAACTACGCGTCTGAACTCTGGAACATCCGGCTCAGGCCGAGCTTGCGAATCAAACCGTCGACACAGCGCTGCACATCGCGTGAATTGTCCATTAACAATACTGTCTCCAACAACCCTGTGGCTTGCTCCATACTCACCTGGCGCAACACCGACTTCACCCGCGGCAAGTTGTTGGCGCTCATCGACAGGCTCTTGTAGCCCATGGCCGCCAGCAAAATGGACGCTCCTGGGTCACCCGCCAGCTCGCCACAGATCGATAAATCCTTGCCTTCAAACTTTGCGTCGGCAGCAATACTGGCGAGCGCTTGCAGCACGGCGGGGTGGTACTGGTGGTAAAGATCAGCGACGCGCGCATTGTTGCGATCCACCGCTAACAAATACTGGGTTAGGTCGTTGCTACCGACCGACAGGAAATCAACGCGGCGCGCCAGCTGACGAGCTTGGTAGACCGCGGCGGGCACCTCGACCATCACCCCAATTTTAGGCATAGGCGATTCGATACCCTCTTCAACCAACTCGTCGTAACAGCGGTAGATCAGTGCCAGCGCCTCGTCCAATTCCGCCACGTGGCTGATCATAGGCAACATGATTTTGAGGTTGCCCAGCCCCTCGTTAGCGCGGATCATGGCCCGGCACTGCACCAAGAAAATTTCCGGGTGATCCAGCGTGACGCGAATACCGCGCCAACCCAAAAACGGGTTTTCCTCTTGGATCGGGAAATAGGGCAAGGCCTTGTCACCACCGATATCGAGGGTACGCATGGTCACTGGGTTGGGCGCAAAGGCCTGCAGATGCTCGCGGTAGATGCGTCGCTGTTCCTCTTCGGAGGGGAAGCGTTCGCGAATCATGAAGGGCATTTCGGTGCGGTACAAACCGACCCCCTCGGCACCGTGGTCGAGCGAGCGACCTACATCGGAATTCAAACCGGTATTCACCACCAATTCAATGCGGTGGCCATCGAGCATCTCACAGGGCAAATCGCGCAGGTCATACAGCGCATCGAGCTCTTGTCGCTCCTGCTCCAACACTTCGTAGTAGTGCTCCAGCAATTCCTCGCCGGGGTTAGCGAACACGGTACCGGCGTAACCATCCAAAATTAACTGGCGGCCCTCAAGGCGCGCATAGGGCAAATCCATGGCACCCATGACGGTGGGAATACCCATCGCCCGCGCCATAATCGCCACGTGCGAGTTGCCCGAACCCTGCACCGAAATCAGACCTATCAATTTATCTTTGGGCACTTCGCCCAGCATGGACGCCGTCAGCTCCTCGCCCACCAAGATGGTGTTATCGGGGTATTCCTGCTCACCTTGATTGGCGTTCTGCATGTACGACAGCACGCGACGCCCCAAATCTTTCACATCGACCGCGCGCTCGCGCAGGTAGGCGTCCTCCATCATTTCGAAGGTCTGCACGTGCTCAAGAATCACCTGTGAAAGCGCCCCTTGGGCCCACTCGCCGGCACGAATGCGCTCGATAACTTCGTTACCCAAAGCGTTGTCGTTCAACATGCCCAAGTAAACGTCAAACAGCGCGCGCTCCTCAGGGCGCAAACGGCCGCTGAGTTTTTCACGCAGCCGCCAAATATCCATGCGCACCGCATCGATGGCGCGGTTGTAGTGTTCGATTTCTTTAGGGATATCATCAGCGAGGCGGCTGGGGACGGCCTCTAAATTGGCCTGCGGCGACGCCACCACCGCGGTACCAATCGCCGTGCCCCGCACCGCGCCAATACCTTGAAATTTTGCGTTGGGGCGCTGCCCTAACTCTTGTCGATTATCGACGTCGTGCAGTGCACCACTGGCCTCGGCGTGGGCAATCACCCCCGCCAACTGGGCCGACAGAGTTACCAAAAACGCTTCTTCCGCTTCGTCAAAGCGACGGCGCGCCGCCTGCTGTACGACCAACACACCCAGCACACGGCGCTGGTGAATGATGGGCACACCCAGGAAGGCGTTGTAGAGTTCTTCACCGATACCGGCCATGAAATGGAAGCGCGGGTGAGCATCGGCTCGCTCTAGGTTAAGGGGTTCTTCGCGCATACCCACTAAACCGACCAAACCCTCATCGCGCGACAGACTGACCTTGCCGCAGAGGTCTTGATTTAGGCCGCGCGTGGCCGCAAAAACAAAGCGCTGAGTGCTGTCGTCCCACATATAAATGGTACAGACATCGGTGTTCATCTCATCGGCGACACGATCGACGATGAGCTTGAGGGCCTCGGCGTAATTTTTTACCGAGTTAACCTCTTGAACAATCCGACGCAGTGAAGTCAGCATGGCTTAACCCGCGCGAACGATCCGGGCGTGGTTGGGCGAAAGCTCACGCATGGCACGGCGATAAACATCGCGCTTGAAGGCTACCACTTGACCGAGGGGATACCAGTAACTTACCCACTGCCAGTGATCAAACTCAGGTTTGCACTCACCGTTATTAAGTACCACTCGCTCATCGTCGCCAAGCATTTGCAACAAAAACCACTTTTGTTTCTGGCCGATACACAGCGGCTTAGAGTGTTTACGAATCAATCCCTCGGGCAGCTTGTAGCGCAACCAACCCTGGGTCTGGGCGACCAGAGTGACGTCTTCTGGCTGCAAACCAATTTCTTCATCCAGCTCGCGATACATGGCTTCTTCAGGCGTTTCTCCCGCGTGAATCCCCCCCTGGGGGAACTGCCAAGCATCCTGGCCACAACGGCGCGCCCACAGCACGCGGCCGAGGCCGTCGGCCACAACGATCCCGACATTGGCGCGATAGCCCTGCCGATCGATCAAATTTTCGTTCATGTTTCTTGTCATGCGCATCCCTTCAGACAGGCGTGTTAAAACAAACTCGGCCGATCAGTATAGGCGAGCAAGCGAGCGAAGTCGACAGTGGCGCCACCTCCCCAAATGGCTTGAGGCAGGGGCTAAGGCGTGGTTTACACCGGGCAAACCCGACAGAACAGGGCTTTCAAATAATCCGTTTCAGGAATCGCGGGGTGTACCGGGTGATCGGCGCCTTGGCCGCCACTGGCAAACACCTGAATGTTGCGGTCGATATGCCGCCCACCGGCGCGGACGACATCGGTTAATTGGGCACGCGACAAATGCATCGAACACGACGCGCTGACCAACAGACCGTCCTTGTTCAGCAGGCGCAACGCCAACTGGTTTATGCGGTGGTAGGCCTGTTCGCCCTTGGCGCTGTCCTTGCGCTTTTTGATAAAGGCTGGCGGATCCACCACCACAATGTCAAAGCGCTCACCCGCATCGCGCAATTGTTGCATGGCGTCCACAGCATTACCCTGCAACGTGGCGACGCGGTCTTCCACACCGTTTAGCGTGGCATTCTCGTGCACCCACTCCAAGGCCTGCTCAGAACGGTCGACACAGAAGACTTCGCTAGCCCCGGCGGCCGCGGCTTGCACACCCCAACCACCCACGTAGCTAAACACATCCAATACGCGTTGACCCTTAGAGAGCTGCTGCAGGCGAGCACGGTTTTCGCGGTGGTCGTAGAACCAACCCGTCTTTTGCCCCTTCCATACCGGCGCCATGAAAGACACGCCGTTTTCGATCAATGGCACCGACGCCGCCACGTCACCGTGGATAACGCGAATATCCTCTTCAAGGCCTTCGTCGGCACGGGCCACGCTGTCATTTTTCAGCAGCACACCGCTGGGTTTCACTACTTTGATCAACGCCGCCAAAATATCCTCGAGCATGGCGTCCATGGCCGCGTTAGAAATTTGCACCACGCACACGTCACCGAAGCGATCGATCACCAACCCCGGCAGAAAATCCGAGTCGCCGTACACCAATCGATAATAGGGCTGGTCGAAGCAGCGTTGGCGCAAGCTCAGTGCGACGTTGATGCGGTGCACCAGCAACGACTTGTCCAAGGGGTGCTGTTTGTCTCGACTCACCAGGCGCGCGCATATCAAATTGCTCGGGCTCATGCAGGCGTAAGCCACAAAACGACCTTCTGCATTTTCCACCACCACTTGCTGACCCGCGCTAAACATCTTTAACGGCGAGCGCGTTACATCTACCTCATTGCTGAAGATCCACTGGTGGCCTTGGCGCAAGCGACGGTCAGATTGTTTTTTGAGGTAGAGGATTTGAAATGACATAGGGTGTTCCTAAAAATAAAAAAGCCAGCCGCCTAAGCGACTGGCTGTATACGTCGTGCGCGAGTGATATTACTCGTCGAGTTCGGCGGCGTAGCCTTCTGCGTCGAGCAAATCGTCTAACTGCTCTTCGTTGTCGGGTTGAATGCGGAACATCCAGCCATCGCCGTACGAATCGCTGTTGATTGTCTCGGGGGCATCTTCAAGCGCTTCGTTGACTTCCACAATCTCACCTGAGATCGGCGCGTAGATATCAGACGCGGCTTTCACAGACTCTACCACGGCACACTCGGCACCCATGGCCACGGTGGCGCCCACTTCTGGCAACTCAACAAATACCACGTCACCCAAGGCTTCTTGCGCGTGATCGGTAATACCGACAACCACGCTGCCGTCGTCTTCCAGACGTGCCCATTCGTGTGATGATGCGTAACGTAATTCTGTCGGAATGTTGCTCATGGTTTTTCCTCGTGGTTAATCACTTACCCTTCGTGGGTGTTTAGCGTTATTTTACTGTGTCGTAGGTTTTCGGCAATACGAATTTGCAGAAAAACCAGATTTAACTCTTTCTTGCCCTAGCCCAATTTGGTGAACAGTAGATCCCACACGCCGTGCCCCAAGCGCTCACCCCGCGCTTCAAACTTAGTGTGCGGGCGCCAGGCGGGCTTGGCAACGTAATCGCCCGCGGGGCTATCGTTGCTGATATCCGTATTGGCGGACAGCACTTCCAGCATTTGCTCGGCATAATGCGCCCAGTCGGTGGCCATGTGGATTTTGCCGCCGGGCTGTAACTTGCGCACCAACTGCGCCACAAATTCAGGTTGCACAATGCGGCGCTTGTGGTGCTTTTTCTTGTGCCAAGGGTCGGGGAAATACAGTTGCACGCGCGCCACACTGCCGTCGGCAATGCAATCTTCCAATACGTCGTTCGCATCCGCCATATAGGTTTTAAGGTTGTTGACGCCCTCGGTACCCACGCGGTTGATCAAACGGCCCACGCCCGGTGGGTGCACTTCAATACCGATGAAATCACTGTCGGGGTCAGCCGCCGCCATGTCGACCAGAGAGTCACCCATACCGAAACCAATTTCGATGACGAGTGGCGCCTGGCGGCCAAACAAGGCCGGTGGATCGATAGGGCCATCGAAGAGACTCAGGCCGACCTGCTTCCAATAGGTATCAAAGGCTTTCGCCTGGGATTCCGTCATGCGACCGCTGCGAATCACAAAGGTGCGAATCGACTTCTTTTTGTACTCGGGACGGTATTCCGTCGTGATTGTAAAATCGTCACTCATGCGGACGGTAATCTCCAACAGGCGACGGCAAAGGCAATCCAACCGCCAATAAAAAACAGGCCACCGAGCGGGGTGACGGGACCAAGAATGCGAGGGCCACCCAGCGCAAGGCCGTACAAGCTACCCGAAAAACACAGTACGCCAGCAATAAACAGTAGACCGGCTAGCTTGAGACCCTTAGAAGGCCAAAAGCGCGCCATGATACCAACGGCCAGTAGGGCAAGAGCGTGGTACATCTGGTATTGCACACCCATCTGAAACACATTCAACAGGCGTTCACTCAACTGTCCTCGCAAACCGTGCGAGGCAAAGGCGCCCAAACCGACGGCGCTGCCACCGTAGAGGGTCGCCATGACCAAAAAGAATTTTTGCATCGATCTCTCAAATAAAAAAACCGCCACTGACGAGCAGGGGCGGTTCGTGTCAGCACGACCCGATCTAGGCTTCTAGAACGGCGCGTACCTTTTTCATAGCGTTTGCTTCAAGCTGGCGGATGCGCTCAGCCGACACCCCGTATTCTGCCGCTAAGTCGTGCAGGGTGCTCTTGTCTTCGTTCAGCCAACGCTTGGCGATGATATCGCGACTGCGCTCGTCCAACGAGGCCAAGGCGCCGTGCAAACTCTGCAGGGTGTTTTCTTCCCAGTCGGCATTTTCCAACACCATCGCGGGGTTGTGGCTGTTGTCTTCCAGATAGTTAGCGGGCGCCACGTAATCATTGTCGTCGCTGTCATCGCCATAGCCGTCGAAGGCGGCGTCGACCGAGGTCAGGCGATTTTCCATCTGTTGAACGTCGCGCACATCGACACCGAGGTCGTCGGCAATACGCTGAGCTTCATCCTGTGACAACCAAGCCAAACGCTGCTTGCTAGAGCGCAAGTTGAAGAACAATTTGCGCTGAGCCTTGGTGGTAGCCACTTTTACGATGCGCCAGTTACGCAGCACGAACTCATGGATTTCGGCTTTGATCCAGTGCACAGCAAACGACACCAGACGCACGCCTTTTTCAGGGTTGAAACGTTTTACAGCCTTCATCAGACCGACGTTGCCCTCTTGGATCAAGTCGGCTTCCGCCAGACCGTACCCAGAATATGATTTTGCAATGTGCACCACAAAACGCAGGTGCGACATAACCAACTGTCGTGCTGCATCCAGATTGTCTTGGTAGTACAGCTCTTCGGCCAGGGCTAACTCTTCCTCTGCGCTCAGCAGCGGAATCGCAGACACAGTCTGCGTATAAGCCGCGAGGTTCGCCCCGGGACTCAAGTTTGCATAGGTTTGTAAGCTTGTGCTCATTACTTCTCCAACGTGTATTGTCGCTGACCCCAAGGGTCTAGCCGACTAATAATAGCAAGACATTATACGTCTGCCAATGCCACTATGTATGACAATATGCGGGTGAAAAGTTCATATTTCAAGGCAAACTGTACCAAAAACCGCCTGAAACTTAATTTGGCTCAATATCCCGTAGGTGTTTAAACACCGCGAGGGCGCTGCCCAAAAGGCCCATGATAACACCCACCAAGCACACCCCCAGCGCCTGTAAAAAGCCTAAACCCTGGGCGTAAAAGCGCGCTTGGTAAGCGTCCGCCAGGGCCTCCAACGGGCCAGACAGCCAGGCAGAGCCGAGCCAAACGATCAAGCAAGCCAGCAGGCCGCCACCTAGGCCATACCAGGCACCGGTGTATAAAAAGGGGCGCTGCACATAACTGTCTGAGGCACCCACCAGCTTGGCCACCACAATTTCATCGCGGCGCTGCTCGATGGTCATGCGCACCGTATTGCCAATCACCAATACCACGCCGAGCCCAAGCAATACCGCCAACACACTGGCAAAGCGATCAAACAAGCGCAGCATTTGCTGCAGCCGGTTCACCCACTGCATATCGAGCTGAACGCTGGCCACCCCGGGAATGCTCGCCATGGTATCAAGGAAGCGTTCGCTGGCGGCCGAGGTCATGTTGATGTCGGCGGGGGTGACCACCAACACCGACGGCAAGGGGTTGTCGTCGAGGTAGCTCAACACATTGTCTAGGCCAGACACGCGCTCGAACTCCGCCAGGGCCTCGGCGCGCGAAATATATTCCACCGCCGCAACGTCATCGCGGTCGCGTAAGGTCTCCACCAATTGCGCCGCGCGGCGGTCGTCGATGCGCTCGTCCAAGAACAAGGACGCCGACACACCGCCGTCCCAATGCTCGCCCAACGCTTTCAAATTATCGATGCCGATGCTCAAGCCCGTGGGCAAACTCAGCGCAATGGCGATCACCAACCACGCCATCACGGTGGCAAACGGTGTGCTAAACAATCGCTGCCAACTGTCCTTGGCCACCCGCTTGTGATCGAGCTTGTAAGCATTAAAACGGTGACGCCAGGTCACCCGCGACTGCACCGCGCCCTTCGAGGCATTCATTAGCGTGTGCCCTCGTGCAGGCTACCGTGGTCTAACACCAAGCGGCGACAGTTCATCGACTCAATCAGGGCAATATCGTGCGAAGCGATCAATACGGTCACGCCGACCTGATTGAAGTCGCGGAATAACTGCATGATCTCCGCCGACAGCTCGGGGTCGAGGTTGCCGGTGGGCTCGTCGGCCAGGAGCAGCGCCGGTTTATTCACCACCGCACGGGCAATACCCACCCGCTGCTGCTCACCCCCAGATAGGGTGATGGGCATGGCTTTTTCTTTGTCGAGCAAGCCCACCTTGTCGAGCGCGGCGCGCACGCGGCGGCCAATTTCTCGGTGGTCAACACCGCAAATATGCAGCGGCAGGGCGACGTTGTCGTAGACACTGCGGTCGAACAATAAATGGTGGTTTTGGAATACCACGCCGATGCGGCGACGCAACAGAGGAATACCTCCGCGCCCCATGCTCTGCAGCGATTTACCGCCGATGAGTACCTGCCCCTGCGACGGCTGCTCCATCAACATGATCAATTTCAATAGGGTCGACTTCCCCGCGCCCGAATGGCCGGTTAAGAACGCCATTTCGCGCGCCGCCATACAGAAGCTCACATTGTTGAGTGCTTCGTGCCCGCAGGGGTATCGCTTGCTAACCTGTTGAAATTCAATCATGGCTTAACCGAACAACGCCTCGACAAAATCTTTCGCGTGGAAGGGACGCAAGTCCACTGCCTTCTCGCCAATACCAATGAATCGCACGGGCAGCCCCAACTGGCTAGACACCGAGCAAATCATACCGCCTTTGGCCGTGCCGTCCATTTTGGTGAGGGTAATACCGCTCACGCCCACCGCGTCGCGGAAGTGCTTAGCTTGCGCCAAGGCGTTCTGACCCGTGCCCGAATCGAGCACCAACATCACTTCGTGAGGGGCATCCGCATCGAGCTTTTTCATCACCCGCACGCATTTTTTCAATTCTTCCATCAGGTTGTCTTTATTGTGCAAACGGCCCGCGGTATCGGCGATGAGCACATCAACCCCGCGCGCTTGCGCGGCCTGCAGGGCGTCAAACAATACCGAGGCGCTGTCGGCACCGGTGTGCTGTGCCACTACCGGCACTTCGTTGCGACGCCCCCACTCCTGTAGCTGCTCCACCGCCGCCGCACGGAAGGTATCACCCGCCGCCAGCATCACCGATTTACCCTCGGCCTGGAAGCGTCGCGCCATTTTACCAATAGTAGTGGTTTTACCGGCGCCATTAATACCTACCATCAAAATCACAAAAGGACCCTGTTGCTCGGGAATTTCCAGGGGCTGCTCCACCTCGGCGAGCATTTCGGTAAGGATCTCTTTCAGTGCCTGCATTAACGCATCGCTGTCGGCGAGTTGTTTACGCGCCACGCGCTCGGTCAGTTGTTTGATAATACTCTGAGTGGCATCGATACCGATATCCGCCACCAACAATTGCGTCTCTAGCTCTTCCAACAAGTCATCGTCGATGGCTTTCTTGCCCAGCAACAAGTCGCTGATGCCGCCACCCAGTAGGGCACTGGTTTTACTCAGCCCGCGCTTGAGCCTGCCCAATAAACTGTCGTCAATTTTTTCAATGGCCTCGGCCTCACGCACCTCGTGGTCGGGCGTATCTTCGTCGCGCAGGGTTTGCTCGATCTCCTCGTCTAGCAACCCGTCGCTACGCAACAATTCCACTTCTGTTTCGCGCTCTCGCTGCTCGGCATCGGCGGACTTTTTCTTCCAAAAAAATATCATGTCTTGAACCTGTGGTGGCAATTCGATGGCAGTGAATCGATGATTGCACATGAGTGTAGCTCGCAAGTGCGGTATGCTACCACATTCACAACGCAATTGAGGATGGCATGCGAGCAAAGCGACCCGCCAATAAAAATCACCAAGACACCGGCCGACTCCGCATTATCGGCGGCCAGTGGCGTGGGCGCGTGCTGACCTTCCCCGACGTCGATGGCCTAAGGCCTACGGGGGATCGCATCCGCGAGACACTGTTCAACTGGCTAATGGGCTATACCGCCGAAGCACGCTGTTTGGACCTGTTTGCCGGCAGTGGTGCGCTGTCACTAGAAGCGCTATCTCGAGGGGCGACCGAGGCCTACGCGATTGAACTGGACAAACGCGCGGCACAAACCATTCGCCACCACGGTGCCACACTGGGCACCCAAAGCCTCAAAGTTTACAGCGACGACACCCTCGCGCTGCTGGCTCGCGGCAACCCTTGGGCTCCCTTTGATATCGTCTTCATCGACCCGCCATTTAGCGCCGAACTCGCTGGCCCCTGCGCCGCTTTATTAGAGCAAGGCAACTGGCTTGCCGAGCAGGCGTGGATTTACGTTGAGGCCGACCGCCGTCTACCCATCCCCGAGGTGCACGAACACTGGCAGGCCTATCGAGAGAAATCGGCCGGACAGGTCGTTTACACGCTGTATCGCCGCGACGTATCGAAAGATGGTTGAGGCAATTGATCAATTTGTATACTATGCGCCCGCAAAAGTGAGCTGAGCTATGAAAACAGTCGTCTACCCCGGTACCTTTGACCCCATTACGAATGGCCACGTCGACCTTGTCGAGCGTGCCGCCAAGCTATTCGACAAAGTGGTGTTGGCCGTCGCTAGCAGCAAGAAGAAGCAACCGCTGTTTACCCTGCAAGAACGTATCGAATTGTGCGAGACATCCCTGGCGCACTTGGACAATATCGAGATTGTGGGTTTTGACTACCTGCTGACCGATTTCATCCGCGACCACGGCTCCACCACCGTCATTCGCGGCTTGCGTGCGGTGTCTGACTTTGAATACGAATTCCAGCTCGCCAACATGAACCGAGCCCTCGACCCAAATTTTGAAACCGTCTTTATGACCCCGGCGGATCATTTGTCGTATATATCTTCGAGTTTGGTAAGAGAAATCGCTTCGCTCAACGGGGACGTCACCAATTTCGTCCACCCCTTGGTCAGTGAAGCCCTGCGTGCAAAATTTGGAGATAATTAATGTCGTTAAAGATTACCGACGAGTGCATTAACTGCGACGTTTGCGAGCCCGAGTGCCCCAATGAGGCCATTTTCCAGGGCGAAGAAATTTATGAAATCGACCCCAACAAGTGCACCGAGTGCGTGGGTCACTTCGACGAGCCGCAGTGTGTGCAAGTTTGCCCTATCGACTGCATCCCCGTTGATGAAAACAACATAGAAACCGACGAAGAGCTGCGCGAAAAATACTTCCGCCTCACTGGCCACGTCGCTGAATAACGCCGCTTTAGCGCTGGCAGCGGCGACAGAACACCGTCGAACGCTGCCCCAAACGAATCTCTTTTAATACCTCACCACAGCTCA
Source organism: Pseudomonadota bacterium (assembly GCA_041163785.1). Taxonomy (GTDB): domain Bacteria; phylum Pseudomonadota; class Gammaproteobacteria; order Pseudomonadales; family JAHEIH01; genus JAHEIH01. The sequence continues at coordinate 816 of JBEAQQ010000206.1, read as the reverse complement.
CGCAGGCTTGACCACCTCGGCCATACACCGCCAAGGTCTGCTTGAAATACCCCGGTTGACCATCGCTGTTCACAAAATCTCGCAAAGTAGTACCGCCCTGCTGAATGGCCGCCGCCAACACCTTTTTAATTTCCAGTACTAGCGCGTCATACTGCTTGCGGGTGAGCTTTCCCGCCGCTTTGTTGGGGTTGATGCCCGCGCTAAACAGCGCCTCGTTAGCGTAAATATTACCTACGCCCACCACCACCTTGCTGTCCATGATGAACAACTTGATGGCCAGCTTGCGGCCGCGAGATAGTCGAAACAAATACTCGGCGTCAAACGCGTCGCTTAAAGGCTCAGGGCCCAAATGGTTAATCAGTTCGTGGTCGTCGATAGCCGAGCTTGTCCACAGCACGCAGCCAAAGCGGCGCGGGTCGTGGTAGCGCATTTGCTTGCCATTGCTCAGGGTAATGATCACGTGGTCGTGCTTTTTAAGCGGCGTTTCCGGCGAGGTTACACGCAGACTGCCTGACATGCCCAAGTGCACCAGCATGTGCCCTCCAGCCACGTGAAACAACAGATACTTGGCGCGACGGCTCACACCCTGAATGACCTGTCCGCACAACACCTCCGCCAGATCAGCGGGCACCGGCCAACGCAAGTTGGGGTTGCGCACCTCGACACCCGTCACGGTTTGTTGACTCACGTGGGGAGCGACCCCCTGCACGGTGGTTTCGACTTCGGGAAGTTCAGGCATACTGCGACCTTTTTTCAACCATAAAAAAACCCGGACAATGCCGGGTTTTAGAAGGTGCCGTCAAGTGCTTACTTGAT
>JBEAQQ010000205.1:0-10136 GCA_041163785.1 Pseudomonadota bacterium | reverse complement strand
TTCAGCCTGTTTTGCTCTTTTTTTAGCTTGTGGTGAATTCGCCACGTTGTCATCCTCTAGGTTTAACTGTTGTAAAACGGCCAATTTCAGTGCCGAAATTTAAGGGCGGGAATTATTCCTTATCCCGCCGAGTATGTCAAGCAGTTCTGGTGGCAAGTGCCGCCGCGCGCATAATTGCGCGCGCTTTATTCATCGTTTCTTGCCATTCCATGGTTGGCACCGAGTCGGCAACCACCCCAGCGCCGGCTTGAACGTATAGGGTGTCGTTCTTGATAACGGCGGTGCGAATAGCGATGGCGTTGTCGGTATTGCCCTGCCACGAGATGTAACCAACAGCGCCGCCGTAAATACCGCGTTTGACGGTTTCAACCTCGTCAATAATTTCCATGGCGCGAATTTTTGGCGCTCCGCTTAGTGTTCCCGTGGGCAAAGAGGCTTGTAACACATCGAGGGCTGTCAGTGATGGATCAAGCTTGCCCTGAACGTTGGATACGATATGCATTACGTGGGAGTAGCGTTCGACCACCATGTTCTCGGTGACTTCAACGGTGCCAGTTTCCGCTACACGCCCGACATCATTACGACCTAAATCGATCAGCATGAGGTGCTCGGCGATTTCTTTGGGGTCGGCCAGCAATTCTTTCTCGAGAGCGATATCTTCAGCGGTGGTGGTGCCACGCGGGCGCGTGCCAGCAATGGGGCGGATAGTGACGATATCGTCTTCTACCCGCGCCAGTATCTCCGGTGATGAGCCAACAATTTGGAAATCATCCAAATCTAAAAAGTACATGTGCGGCGACGGATTGAGATGGCGCAGCGCGCGATATAAGTGAATAGGATCAGTGCTGAATGGCACGCTGAGACGCTGCGAGGGAACAACTTGCATGGCATCGCCTGCGAGTACGTAGTCGCGAATTTTTTCGACCGAGGCTTCAAACGCCGCTTGGCCCATTTGTGAAGTAAAGTCGGCTTCGGTAATGCCCGAATCGCCGCCGTTCAAATTGAGGCTTGGCAGTGTGGGTGAAATATCTTCCAGTTTGGCGGCGAGCGCATCGATGCGCGCGTGTGCCGTAGCGAGCGCATCGGGCTCGGCGGTATCGGCGTGGCAAACAATCGACAAGGTACCCATCAGGTTGTCAAATACGAGCACATCTTCAGACACCATGAGCAGAATGTCGGGGTTGCCGATGTCGTCTTTGGGCGTACTATGCGCCAAGCGTGGTTCTACATATCTCACTGTGTCGTAGCCGAAATAGCCCACTAGTCCGCCGTGGAAACGGGGCAGCCCCTCCAGTTCGGGGACGCGGTAACGCGCTTTGAACTTTTCGACAAAATGATAGGGGTTGGTGTATTCGTACTGCTCGGTAATAGCGCCGTCGATACTGACGTTCACCATATTGCCGCGCGCGGTCATGACAGTGCGACAGGGCAGGCCAATAATGGAGTAGCGTCCCCACTTTTCGCCGCCTTGCACGGATTCAAATAAATAGGAGTAGGGGCCGCGCGCAAGTTTAACGTAGCTCGATAGTGGCGTATCAAGGTCAGCGAGAACGGTGCGAGTGACCGGAATACGGTTGTAGCCTTGGGCGGCTAATTCGGCAAAAATTTCGGGTGTCATAATGTCTATCTCAAAGTGTGTTCAGTCGTTGGTGCAGCGGCGTTTTACAGCGAGCGACGCCATCGCAAGTCCTGGCTTTTGGGAGTATTGACGGACGCTGACACGAGAGATTCCTGGTTGTTCATATGTTGAGCGGCATTGTAACTGCTGAGCCGCTCAACAGAAAGCCTTAGCCGCGATTTACACTGGCTAGTTCGCGGCGCATATCGGCAATTGCGCCCGCGCGCGAGGGGGCGTTGAAGATCGCCGATCCCGCGACAAAGGTGTCGGCGCCTGCCGCGGCGATCTCGGCAATATTGTCGACTTTGACCCCGCCGTCTATTTCTAGGCGGATATCTAAACCGCTGTCATCAATCAGTTGGCGAGTTTCGCGGAGCTTGTTGAGGGTGTTAGGAATGAAGGCTTGCCCTCCGAAGCCGGGGTTGACCGACATCAGCAAGATCATATCGAGCTTGTCCATAACGTATTTGGCGGCGTCTAAGCCTGTCGCAGGATTGAAAACTAGGCCTGCCTTGCAGCCGAGGTCTTTGATCAGTTGCAGTGAGCGATCTACGTGCTGAGAGGCTTCTGGGTGAAAAGTGATGTAGGTGGCGCCGGCTTTGGCGAATTGTTCAATCAGTGCGTCTACCGGGCTGACCATTAAGTGGACATCGATGGGGGCGGTTATGCCGAAGTCACGCAGAGCTTTGCACACCATGGGACCTACGGTTAAATTTGGAACGTAATGATTATCCATAACGTCGAAATGAACGACGTCGGCACCCAGTTCGAGTACTTCTTCAACTTCACTGCCCAGTTTGGCAAAGTCAGCGGACAGGATGGATGGTGCAATGAGAAAATCTTTCATGGTGTGTTTCCGTATTTGTTTTTGGTCATTCTAACAGCCGTGGGGATGACTGCCACCTACTTGTTACCCGCATTTATTTGATAAGAGCATACAGTTGTCATACTTGTTGCGCAGCAATAGTGTAAGCTGTGGGTCTGATAGGGGAGATTCATGCCTACACTAAAGAGTATTCAAGCCGCGCTGGCGCATGTTGTGGCCAAGCGACACCCTGCAAGACGCGCGTTAAAGCGCTCGTCTGTGGTGCTGTTGTTTCGCGAAGGTAGCAAAGGCGCTGAGGTGTTGATGATGAAGCGCGCGGAGCGTAAAGGTGACCCCTGGTCGGGGCATATGGCCTTCCCTGGCGGGAGGCAAGACCTTGGTGATGCGAGTATTTTTGCTACGGCGGTGCGTGAAGTTCGCGAAGAAATGGGATTTGATATCGAGGCGGTAGCTGATCATCCGCTGCGCTTGTCGGATATCCATGCGACGGGCAAGGGGCGATTACAGCCGATGGTCGTCACACCTTTTGTGATGTTTGCGCACAGCGACATGACCATTACGCCGAACTATGAAGTGGCGGACTATGTGTGGATCCCGCTGCGGCATTTTATGTTGCCAGGAAATCGAGAGACGTTCGAAATGAACTACGGCGGAGTGAACTACACCTTGCCCTGCTATTACTATAAGCAGTTCAAGGTGTGGGGGATGTCGCTGATGATGCTCGATGAGCTTATTGCATGCCTATCAATGCATCTGGCTGATTAGAGCGTTTTCATGACCCGCTGGGCGCGCTCGAGGGTGGCGTCAATGACATCGTCAGTGTGGCAAGACGACGTGAAGCCGGCTTCGTATGAGGCAGGTGCCAAATACACCCCTTCATTCAACATGCCGTGGAAGAATTTGTTGTAGTGATCTTTGTTGCACGCCATGACCTGTTGGTAATTCTGCACTTTGTCTGCTTCGGTGAAAAAGAAACCGAACATACTGCCAACGTGGTTGGTCGTGAAGGGAATGCCGCAGTCGTCAGCAATGCCTTGCATGCCTTCAACTAGGCGAGTGGTTGCTCGCGTCAGCATCTCGTAGAGGCCTTCTTCTTCAACCGCATCCATCATCGCGAGGCCGGCCGCCATGGCGACGGGGTTGCCAGACAGTGTGCCCGCTTGGTAGACGGGGCCAAGGGGTGATAGGTGCTCCATGATGGCGCGTTTGCCGCCAAAGGCGGCGCAAGGCATGCCGCCACCAATAACCTTGCCTAGGCAGGTCAGGTCGGCCTCAAGGTTGTAGTAACCCTGCGCGCCTGTTTTTGAAACGCGGAAGCCTGTCATCACCTCGTCGACAATGAGCAGCGCGCCGTACTGGTCGCACACCTCTCGAAGTGTCTCCAAGAAGCCTGGTACGGGGGGTATGCAGCTCATATTGCCTACGACGGGTTCGAGAATGATGCCCGCGACCTGTTCGCCAATGTCTGCCATGGCTTGGCGTACACCTTCTATATCGTTGTAAGTCAGGGTAACGGTCTTCTCAGCCAGGGCCGCGGGGACGCCAGGGGAGCTAGGGACGCCAAAGGTCAAGGCGCCAGAGCCCGCTTTTACCAGCAGAGAGTCGCTGTGGCCGTGGTAGCAGCCTTCAAATTTTATGATGGTTTCGCGGTTGGTGTAGCCGCGCGCTAAACGAATGGCGCTCATGGTAGCTTCGGTGCCTGAGTTCACCATGCGCACAAGATCCATGTTGGGCATCATTTCACACAGGCGTTTCGCCATGGCAGTCTCTAGGCCGGTGGGTGCGCCGAAACTGAGGCCGCGGGTGACTTGGTCGCGGACAGCCTCTACCACAGGCGGATAGCAGTGGCCGCGCAGCATCGGGCCCCAAGAAAGTACGTAGTCAATGTACTGTTTGTCATCGTGGTCGTAGAGGTAGGCGCCTTCGCCGCGCTTGAAGAAAACTGGGGTGCCACCCACAGCTTTAAACGCGCGAACTGGCGAGTTTACGCCGCCAGGAATATAGAGTTGGGCTTCGCTAAACAGATCCATGATAAGTCCTTAAAACGGTCTAACCACCGCCAGAATGACGATGGCAAAAAGTAAGAAAACGGGAATTTCGTTGTAAACACGAAAGTATTTGTGGCCGCGCGTGTTACGGTCTTCAGCAAAGACCTTGGTGTAAAAGCCGCAACTGAGATGGTAGGCAATAAGCACCAAGACGAGCCCCAATTTGACGTGAAGCCATTGTTGATGACGGTAGGCGTCCCAGTAGTTAATGGCGAGGTAGCTGCCTAGGCCAATAGCAAACAGCGCTAGACCGGTGGTAAAACGATAGAGTTTGCGCTCCATCACTTTGAGTGTGGCAATGGTATTGGGGTCACTAGTCATTGCATGGTTGACGAACAGGCGCGGTAAATAAAATAAGCCGGCAAACCAGCACACGACGAAAATGATATGGAAGGCTTTAATCCACAACATGGTGATCCCCTTAATTAAGCGACACGATTATACCTGCATTAGCGAGGCTGTGCTTGTCTATTGGTCGAGGCCGTGGTCTACCTCTATCACATCATTGAGTATTTTACGGCTCAAAATGCCCACGGGTTGAGGGTAGACGTTATTGAAGACAACCAAGTGATCGCGATTGTGTTGGCGCATGGTTTGGTGGGCCTCCAATAGCGTGGCATTGCTGTTGATGATATGCGCTAGCTGGGGCGACTTAACGATCGACAGTGTGGCGAGTTCAACCTCCGGATCTAACGCTGGATCCAGTTCGATTTGGCTGCGCTCGAAAACATACCATTGGTGGTCCACCTTGCATGTCATAATGCTGACATCTTCTTGCAGCAAGGCGTTCAGTGTCGAGGGTTTCATGGTTTCGGGTAGTAGGGACACCTTCTTTGCCATATGACTGTTCACCACGGCGCGCTGCAAAATATTGCGCAGTGGGGACATTTGGTGGCGGCTGCCCACGGTTGCCAGCATCATGCTAACAAGTGAAGGTTGGCGAAGAACATCGCTATTGATGACATTGGCGGTGATAACGGTCAGCATAGTCGGCAAGATCATTTGCGTACTTTGCGTTAGTTCGATGACGGCGATAATAGCCGCCAAGGGGGCGTTAAGGATGGCAGCCATCGAGGCGCCGATGCCGAGAAGGGCGTAAAAACCAATCGGGGACGCGAGGTTTGGATCAACCAAGCTAGCGAAAATGCCAAATATCGCGCCAAGGCAGGCGCCGATGACAAAGGTAGGGCCAATGAAGCCTACTGGCATGCCTAGACCGCAACTGATCGAGGTAGCTAATAACTTGGCGGCGATTAGGGCGGCAAGGGCAATGAGCCCCATCTCCCCAGCCATGGCGTTTTGGATGCTGTCGTAACCCAAACCCATGACCTCGGGAATAGATAGCGCTATTAAGCCTGTGATGAGACCCGCGGCGGTCATTCTGATCATGACGGGTAGGTAATGTAGGCGTGTGACACGTTTTTGCAGCGCAATAAACAGGCCTGCGATAAATCCACAGGCGATGCCTAGTGTGGCCATGAGGGGTAGTTCCACCAAGCTGCCGAGGCTGATGTTGTCAAGCGCGAGCGAGGGGGCGGAGCCTAGGGTGGTGTGTGTAATGATGGTGCCGGTGACGGCGGCCGCAATCACAGGGATGAAGCCGGCCACGCTGTATTCCATCAGTACGACTTCCATCGCGAAAATCACGCCTGCGATGGGGGTATTAAAGGAGGCGGCGATGGCCGCGGCGATGCCGCTGCCAACAATGATCCGCAAGCTATTGTTGGGGAGTCTTAACCAGCGGCATAGCCAGCTATTGATGGCAGCACCTAGATGGACGGCGGGGCCTTCTCTACCTGCCGATTGCCCGCCGGCGATAGCAATGGCACCACCAAAAAATTGTACTAAAGCATTTCGCATAGGCATCACGCTGTGGTGATTGTGGACGCGGTCGACCACGTGAACTAGACCTGTTCTTGTCGAGGTATTGTTGGTCGCCCAAAGCAAGAGGCCGAGCAGTGCGCCGCTACTTGTTGCGAGGAGTAGTCGTTGCCATGGTAGGAGGCTCTCATAGTCATCGAGCATGCCGCTGGGTAACAGGGCGTTTTGGGGTATTTCAAACGCCATTCTAAACGCGAGAATGACTAGTCCAACGAGTAGGCCAGAAATAATGCCAAGCGTCGCGTAGTGGAGTGTTCGCTCGGAGTTTTCTAATCGGTCGCGAAGGCGGTTTAGCATGGCGGTGTTGTCAGTGCCCCGAAAGGTAAAGTGGTTTGTGGCTTTAGATTTATGCGATAGCAGCTTATCATAGTTGCTTTATTCATTGTTGAGCTTTGTAAGAATCATGATCAAAGTAGGTATTGTAGGTGGTACGGGTTATACCGGTGTGGAGTTGTTGCGCCTTTTAGCGGGGCATTCACAAGCGCAGGTGGTCGCCATTACCTCGCGCTCAGAAGCTGGGATGAGTGTCGCCGAATTGTTTCCGAATTTGCGTGGCGTCTACGATGCCCTGTGTTACTCAGAGCCCAGTGTGGAGGTGCTGAGTCAGTGTGATGTGGTCTTTTTTGCTACTCCCCATGGGGTGGCGATGGCGATGATGCCAGAGCTGGCTGCCCGCGGCGTGCGCGTGATTGATTTGTCGGCAGATTTTCGCATTAAAGATACTGAGTTGTGGGCTAAGTGGTATGGCATGCCACACACCTGTCCGGAGATTGTTGCGCGGGCGGTGTATGGTTTGCCAGAGGTGAATCGTTCTGCCATTGCTACTGCGCAAGTGGTTGCCGCGCCGGGGTGTTATCCAACGGCGGTGCAGTTGGGCTTCATGCCTCTGTTGCGGGCGGGTCTTGTCGATCCTTCGAGATTGATCGCCAATGCCGCGTCGGGTGTCAGCGGCGCGGGGCGCCAAGGTAAGATAGATAATTTGTACGCTGAGGTGGCGGACAGTTTCAAGGCCTATGGTGTGCCTGGTCACCGCCATTTGCCTGAGATTGAGCAGGGCTTGGCAGGCATGACGTCGAGCGATGTTAATCTGACCTTTGTGCCACATTTGTTGCCGATGATCCGCGGTATCCATGCAACGCTTTATGCCGAATTAAACGTTGATCAGTGTGATTTACAGGCGTTGTTTGAAGAGACCTATCGTGATGAGCGTTTTGTGGATGTTATGCCGGCCGGCTCGCATCCGCAAACACGAAGCGTGAAAGGGGCAAACACCTGTCGTATTGCTGTGCATCGACCGCAGGGTCGCAATACCGTGGTTGTTTTGTCGGTGATCGATAACCTAGTGAAGGGTGCGTCCGGGCAAGCGGTGCAAATCATGAACATTATGTTTGGCTTTGACGAAAACGATGGCCTCAAGGGCTTGGGCTTGATTCCCTAGGCTATGTCTCAGCCAGGAAGCCAGCCTTACAAAAGCGAGGTTGTTCGCTATGTCCCCGGTCTGCGTTATGCAGGCTGGGGTGTTTTTGCGCTTCTTCTTGTCGGCTCGATTGTTCTCGCCTATTGGTTGGGGGGGCTGCATTCTGAGCAATGGAGAGAGACCCTTGAGGCAACCAACGTGCAACAAAAAGAGACCATTGCCAAGTTAGAGCGAGAGTACGCGTTGACGAGTCGACAGTTAACGACGCACGAACTTAATGTGGAATTAGGACGTCGCGCTAGCGAAGAATTACGTCAGACCATTGTCCACCTAGAGCAAGAAAATGCCGATCTTGCGGAGCAGATTGCCTTTTATAAAGGCCTGATGGACCCTGAAATGAATGGCAATATCAGTTTTCGTGGTGTGGAGGTACGGGCGGGCGCCGCTGAGGGTGAGTACGATGTGTCTGCTGTCGTGCAGCAGTTGTCCTTAAACCATACCCTAGTGAAGGGCGTATTGCGTTGGCGCTTAGCCGGGGTGCAATACGATGACAAAGGAACGGGCGTTGATTCAGAATTGGCAGGCAGTGATTTCGCCAGTGGAGGGACGCTTAAATTGCGCTTTAAGTACTTTCAAAACATTTCTGACAGCGTTGTTATGCCGAGGGGTTTTGTGCCAAAAACGCTGTATATTGTTGTAAAAATGAATGGCAATGAGTCTGTGGAGGTGAATGCGCAGTTCTCATGGGATTCGCTGACAGAATAATGATGGTGGGTTATGTTTGGTGCTAAAAGCAGTGGTGGACAGATGACGAGTTTGATTTCGAAGGGTACTCGAGTTCAGGGTGATATTGAGTTTTCAGATCACATGGAAATTGAGGGTGAATTGATTGGAAATATTGGTTCTGCTGATGGTGATGGTGCCAGTTTGCGTGTCGCTGAGGGCGGTGTGGTGCGGGGTGAGATTCGCGTGCCGAATATTATTATCAATGGCTTCGTCGAGGGTAATGTCTTCGCCAGCGAGCACCTAGAGCTGGCTTCAAAGGCAAAAATCGAGGGCACGATTTACTACCGCACGATGGAGATGGTTAAAGGGGCTACGTTGACTGGCCAGCTGCGCCAAATTGAAGCTGAGACTGCAGAGTCTTTTGCTGAGTAATACTTGACTGTAATGCTTGGTTTTTGCGAAAATCGCCGCCTTGTTTAATTGCGAGAGCCACTATGTCTGACGCCATGACTTTTGATCCTATGACTATGCAGTTTACGCAGCGTGCGGCGGCGAAGGTGCGCGCATTAAAGGAAGAAGAGGAAAACGATGAGTTGCGCCTACGCGTTTTTGTTACGGGTGGTGGTTGTGCAGGTTTTCAATATGGGTTTACCTTCGACGAGCTTATTGCTGACGACGACACCTTGATTGAAACGGATGGTGTGGGTTTGTTGGTCGATGCTATGAGTATTCAGTATCTCGCTGGTGCCGAGGTGGATTACACCGAGGGCTTGGAAGGGTCACGCTTTATCGTCAATAACCCCAATGCAGAAACTACCTGCGGTTGCGGTTCTTCATTTTCAATCTGATCTAGTTGCCACAGTAGACGGCGCCCAGCACGACTTCTTTGCTGGCGCCGGTGACGCTTGGGCAGTTGCTGTGTAATCTTTTCGTCGTTCGCATACCAAACCATGCAAAGGCAATGGCCTCCATCCACTGAGGTGCAATACCATAGGTGTCGCTGGTGGTCACGTTCATCCCACTTAGCGCAGCGATGCGATCGCAAAGGTAGCGATTAAATGCCCCGCCGCCGCAGACCACAATCTCTGAAATGACCCGCTGGCTGTTGTGCAATGCTTGGCTGATGCTCGAGGCCGATAATTCCGTCAATGTGGCGATCAAATCCTTGGGTGATACGGGGGTATCAAGGGTGCTTAGTGACTCTTCAACCCAGGCTTTGTTGAAGTTTTCCCTGCCGCAGCTCTTGGGAGTAGATAATAAAAAGAAGGGGTGTCTTTGCAGTAGGCCCAAAAGGTCGGGGCGGATTTTGCCGGAAGCGGCAATGTGCCCTTCGTCATCATAGTCTGTGCCGAAATAGTCACGACAATATTGGTCAATTAAAACGTTGCCGGGGCCGGTGTCGAAACCTAGTAGCGGCTCGGCGAGTAAGCTGACATTTGCCATACCGCCGATATTTAGTAGTGCGCAGTCTCTATTTTGATTAAACATTGCTTGGTGAAACGCGGGGACTAAAGGTGCGCCTTGACCGCCGGCGGCAATATCTTTACGCCTGAAGTCTGCCACGGTATCGATGCCGGTAAGGTGGGCAATAGTGTTCGGGTCGCCTATTTGAAGGGTGAA
>JBEAQQ010000204.1:0-6366 GCA_041163785.1 Pseudomonadota bacterium | reverse complement strand
CATGGGTGAGCAAATCGCCAACTAAATCTGTGATGCGCGGTGTAGTGGAAACGCCTGTACTGCGCTCAATGCTTTCTCGCCTAGCAAGGCCATCACCAAGCGGTCCACCCCCAATGCGACACCCGCGCACTCCGGCATGCCGTGCGCTAAGGCAGCCACCAAACGTGGGTCTCCTCGATAGTGCGCCTTGCCTTCAGCGGCGCGACGGGCTTCGTCGGCGGCAAAGCGCTGCGCCTGCTCTTCAGCATCGGTCAGCTCCTGGTAGCCATTAGCCAACTCAACACCCCGGTAGTACAACTCAAAACGCCGCGTTACAGCACAGCCACCTTCACCTGTCTCCACGCGCGCCAAGGCCGCCATACAGGCCGGATAGTCGTAGACAAATTGTAGGCACGTATCGCTCAAATGCGGCTCAATCGCGTAACTGAAGAGCAGATCCAAACACTCCTGTCGCGTTAGCTCGACGCCGCCGAGGTCTGTGTATTGTTGGCAAGCTTGCTGTAATTCAGACAATTCAGCACGATGTGGGTCGAGCGACACAAAGCGCGCGAACAACTCGGCATAGCTATCGAACTGTGGGGGCGCGAGCACCACCCATCCGTCACTACAAAGCGAGCAAAGATCGGCGACCTCCTGCATGAGATCACGCCAATCAAAGCCCACTCGATACCATTCCAACATGGTGAACTCAGGATTGTGTTGCTCACCGATCTCCGCATCGCGAAAGGCCTTACCCAGCGAGTAAATAGACACCCCATCTCTCGCCAACAAGCGCTTCATGGCGTATTCAGGGGAGGTTTGTAAAAAGTGAGGACGCCCGTCACAACTGGCCTCGACGGTCATCATATTGGGGTCGGTGTTGGGGAAAAGGTCGAGGCAGGGTACCTCGACCTCAAGCACATCGCGCGTCGCAAAAAATGCGCGGATGCGCTGCAGTATGGCAGCTCTGGCGCGCAGCGCCGAAAGCGATGCGCTAGGCTGCCAGTGCATTAGGATTGCTTGACTCGGCTGACGTATTCGCCCGAGCGAGTATCGCAGCGAATCACTTCGCCCTGATCAATAAACAATGGTACGCGAACAACCGCGCCGGTCGTCAAACGCGCCGGCTTGGTACCGCCTGTGGCAGTATCACCACGAACACCTGGATCGGTTTCCACGATTTCCAATTCAACAAAGTTAGGTGGTGTAATGCTCAACGGTGCGCCATTAAACAAGGTCACGGTGCAAACGTCTTGCTCCTTTAACCATTTGACAGTCTCGCCAACGGCCTTAGTATCGGCTTGGTGCTGTTCAAAGGTCGCGGGCTCCATGAAGTAGTAAAACTCACCGTCGGTGTACAAGTACTCCATATCGACGTCCATCACGTCGGCACCCTCTAGGCTCTCACCAGAGCGGAAGGTACGCTCCCAGGTGCGACCTGTGTTAAGGTTGCGCAGTCTAACACGGTTGAAGGCCTGGCCTTTGCCCGGTTTTACATATTCGTTCTCAAGGATCGAACAGGGTTCACCATCTAGCAAAACTTTAAGACCTGGTTTGAATTCGTTGGTAGAATAATTGGCCATTGTTTCCTCGCAGCCTTTAGCACAATGAAAAAGATGCCCATCATACCCAATATTGCACCGATATGGCAGAGCCAAAGTTGGCAAAACCTACTGGCCAATGCTTTCGATAGCAGCGATGAGCTTTTAGCCGCTCTGCAACTGGATAAAAACGCCCTCGATGTCAGCCAAAAAGCAGCGGCTGACTTCCCACTTCGCGTGCCAGCAAGCTATGTGGCGAAAATGCGCAGCGGCGATCCCAACGATCCATTGCTGAGGCAAGTACTGCCACTCGGCGCCGAGATGAATTTGGTCGATGGTTTTAGTGCGGACCCTCTGCAGGAAAATGCCAGCAATCCCTTACCGGGTATTGTCCACAAATACCAAGGTCGCGTCCTTCTCATCACCAGCGGCGCGTGTGCGATCAACTGCCGTTACTGCTTCCGCCGCCACTTTCCCTACGGCGACAACAACCCGAGCCTGGTGGAATGGCAACAATCTCTCGACTATATTTCGACGCGCCCAGATATCGACGAAGTCATTCTGAGCGGCGGCGACCCACTGGCCGCCAGCGACAAATACCTGGCTAGGCTGGTGGCACAGCTTGCCGAGATCAAGCACGTTAAACGCCTGCGGATTCACAGCCGACTTCCGGTCGTGATCCCACAGCGAATTACTGACGACACCTTGGCTTGGATGGATACCCACCGTTTTGACATCGCCTTTGTGGTTCACGCCAATCACCCCAATGAGCTCGATGAATACACACGGCAAGCCTTTCAAAGACTTACCTCGCACGGTGTCACATTACTCAACCAAGGGGTACTACTGGCTGGCATTAACGACGACGCTGACTGCTTAATTGCCTTGAGCAAAGCGCTGTTCAGCCAAGGCGTATTACCCTACTACATGCATGCACTAGACAAGGTGGCCGGCGCGGCGCATTTCGATGTATCTCGGGAACGCGCTAGATCGCTCGCCGCGGAACTACTCACAGCACTACCCGGCTACTTAGTGCCAAGATTTGTCTTCACTCAAGCGGGTGCCGCACACAAGTTAACGGTCTAATCTGGCAGCTCTCCGTGGGTCTTCTATACTCAATTGACTTGAGTATGAAGATGGAGATCCGTCGGGTATGCACCACGCCAATGAAAACGCCCCATGTTGTTTTGGTGAGACCGATTTAGCGTCATTAAAACACTGGCTAGAACAACAGCACCCCACCGACGCCGACAATTATTTCAGCGCCCTGAGTAACGCCTGCCGAGATATTGAAAAATTGGATACACTGCGCGCAAGCGTGGCCGTCTCGCTACTCGATGAATTGCGCCCAGCGATACACCGTCACACCACGCGCTTGGCCAATCTGTTTTTACACCAATCCATCGATCTTCCACTCGCCGCACGTCGCGCTGCAGACCAGACAGCCACACTCTGGCAGTTGCTGGGTGACGCGTACTTTTCGGTCACACAGCGTGACCGCGGCATCCTGGGAGAATCCATCGACGGTATTTTAATCAAACCCAGTAAAGAAGCGCTGACATGCCTACACAGAAGCTTGCTGTGCCAGCAACAAATATTGCTACAGAATATTCTTCTCTATCGCGCCGACAGCCCTGGTCAATGGCATGCATTTCACCACCGATTCGCCCTAGCTCTGCGCCGAGGAATCCATGAAACCAGAGTGAATGACTCCAGCAACCACGAGCGCCCCATCAGCTGCATGACAGATGTCTACACTTCCCTTTGTGTACTCAGAGTCAGCAACTGCAACCAGCTCAATCAACTAGAAATTATGCAACTGTGGCAATGGCTGCAAAAATTTGCAGTGCTAATCGAACTCAAAAAAAGTGCCCATGACAGTATCTACAAGGTTAATCTCGATAGCGACCTCCCCCCATTAAGGGTGTTCAATGCGTCTGACAAGGAGCAATTGTTCGCCATTGAGGACCTCGCCCTGCTCGACGAACTCGCCACCACAAACGACGATGTTTCGCTCACCCCTCGCTTGAAAGAACGCGTGCAACGTGCACTCAATGGCGACATCACTCGCAGTATGCCGAGACACAAAAGTCACGGTCACGTTGATATCGCCATAGGTTTGGTTGACACATGGCACACCTTCAGCCATCGTCGCAGCCTAGACGATATGACCCGCCACTTAAATCGCCAAACCGCGCTTTACGAAGATGAAAACAATCTCTTTATGAAAGCCAAACGCGAGACGTTTCTGATCGATGCCTGGAATATCGAGGGGCATGCTCACACCAATGCCCACGCGGAAGTCGCTTCAATGCATATTGTCGATGAAATTCGTCGCGCCAGCCTAGACAGCAAGGGCGTTGCGGATATCACCCAATCATTTACTCGAGCAGAGACGCTTGAGCACAGCGCAAGAGGCTTTTGCCTAAGCATCCCCCTACCACTCAGCAAGGCCATCAAAAACGGCGACCTCCTAGCCATTCGCGAGCACGAAGATGATATGTTTGTGGTGGGTTGTATCCGCTGGATTCGCAGTGATCAAGAGGCCATCGTTTTTGGGGTTGAAGTGCTCAGCCCTAATGCCATTTGTTTCGGTGTGCGCCACATACCCAGCAAGGGAGACATCCACCGCGAAATCTTTTCGTTTGCCTTGCTCTTGCCCGCCATTCCCAAAACTGGCCAAGCGGCCGGGCTATTGCTGCCCCGCGCGCCCTATCATCCAGGGAGCAAGGTGCAACTATTGCGCGATGAGCTCGAGCTTCTAGTTCGCCTAGAAGACGACCTCCAATCCACCTTTAGCCACAGCCTGTACAGTTTTGTCGACATAGAGGACCCCATGGCTCGCATCCCCGAAATTGGACAGCGCGTCAAATCCTATGACAGCCAAATTAAGGCCTTGTTGGTGTAAAGATGCCACTTACTGACCGCCCCTTCCTCTAGGCCATCGATCGCTATGCAAACCTTTCACCTCCTCGTCATAGACGCCTCTTCCAATCATTGCGAAGGCTTGATTAGCGCACTGCGCAACGAGGGTATAGCCGCCGAGGTTAAACGCCCACAGCACCTCGACGAACTGAATGACTTACTGCAATCTGCCCCATGGGATATCGCCCTATTAGACGGCCAACACCCCTCGATTAATCTTGTCCAGTTTGCGTCGGCGCGCGACCAGCATGCACCGGCATTAGCCTGGTTGATGGTGGTTTCCGAAATGACGCGTGAATCGATCGAACACGCTATAGACGCGGGCGCTAACGATGCCGTATGCCTAGACAATCGCAAACATTTCATCCACGTGTTACACCGCGAGATAACGAGTGCACGCAGGCAGCAACAGCTGCAATATATTCGCTCACAAGCCGCAGAATTCGATCGCCGCCAAGCCCAACTCATCGACGCGAGCTCCGAAGGCATTGTCTATATCAGCGACGGTATTATCGTCGCCTGCAACGAGACCTTTGCCAACATGATTGGTGAAGAGAGCCGCGAACTGGAAGCAATGCCGCTTTTCGACTTTATTGCCGTCAGCGCTAGAGACGAGCTAAAACGTGCGCTTAAACAGGCCGCCACAGGCGAGGCGGCCTCTCTAACACTCCAGCTTGGACAAAGCGACAGCGACCTGACAGCCAACCTCGTGGCGACTTTTTACGAAGGCGAATCCGCGGTTCAGATAAACCTAAAACCTATTCGCCAGCAGGGCGACGCCGCATCGAACAAAACCAGCGCAGATATCGATTTGAAAAGCGCCAGTATCATGCAAGAGCTTGCACAACAGGAAAATGGCGACGGTGTATTGTTGTTTGTAGAGCTCGACAAGATCGCGCAATTGCGTGCAAAACAGGGCCTGATCTGCAGCCGCGCTGTACTCAAAAGCGCGGTGGCCTATATTTCGAGCAGCTTGGCCATGCTAGGCGCATGGACCAGAGAATTCAACGGCCATAGCGTTGTGGCGTACACCAAGACCCACAGTCTAGCGAGCGTTCGAGATATTCTTCCCGACATTCTCAACCAAGTCACTGGGCACATGTTTGAATTTCAAAGCAAAACCATTCAAGTGACCTGCAGTATTGGTGTTGCCTCGCGCACCCATGACATCAGCATCGAGCAGTGGTTAGACAACGCCTACCAAGCGATGTTTGAGGCGCGCGCAGAAAATGACGGCAACGCCTTCAAACTCTTCACCGCCGACAGCCGCGCCGGTGTGGCGGGCAACACCGGCATGACACTCAACGACGCCTTAGAACTGCAGCGGTTTAGGTTGTCATTCCAGCCGTTAGTGAACATCAAGAGTAATGATGACGATTTTTACGAAGCCTACATTCGGATGCTTGACCAAAATGACGAAGAAGTGTCTCCCGCCATGTTCATCGAGGCCTTTACTGCCAAGGAATTCAATACAAAACTCGACCGCTGGATTATTCAAGAGGCCTGTAAAAAACTCGCCGACATACTCCCATTGGCGCCACAAACGAAACTCATTATCAATTTAACGGCCAATGCTTTAAACGACGACAAGTTGCCGCCTTGGATTGCAATTACATTGCGCAGCACAGGTATTGCCCCCGGCCAAATCATATTTCAATTTTTAGAGTGCAACGTAGAAAATTACTTAATGCGCGCCATTGAGGTCTTTAAGCAACTCAACGAACTCGGTTGCGATGTCTCTATCAACCGAGTAGGTGAGGAATCAACGTCACTCAAGGTCTTCGAAAAACTCACTCCGCGTTTCGCCAAGCTCGCTCCGCGCTATATGGAGGCCTTACAACATGAAAATAACGCCACGCCTCTGCAGGATATTATCGATGCCGTGCGACGCCATCAGGTAGAACCTATTATCGGATTTATT
>JBEAQQ010000203.1:0-16092 GCA_041163785.1 Pseudomonadota bacterium | reverse complement strand
ATGAAGCTAGCGCAGCACCCTACATTGCCTACTACTGGGGTGGTGCGATGGTGGGTCGTTTTATCGGTGCAGTGGTGATGCAGAAAGTCGCGGCCGGGAAGGTGTTGGCCTTCAATGCGGTCATGGTGATTGCGCTTGTGGCTGTGGCTATCTTAACAGAGGGTTCACTGGCGATGTGGGCGTTGTTGGCGGTAGGCCTTTTCAACTCGATCATGTTCCCTACAATTTTCTCGTTGGGTATTACGGGGTTGGGTAGTGCGACCAGTCAGGGTTCTGGCTTGCTGTGCCTCGCTATTGTAGGTGGTGCGATTGTGCCCCTGTTCATGGGTATGATTGCCGATGCTAGCTCGATTCAAATGGCGTTGATTTTGCCGGCTTTGTGCTACTTGTACATAGTACACTACGGCGTCAAGGGCCACATTCCTCGTTAGTTCTCGATGGGGGCTGGCAAAGGCCGGCTCCCATACCCCTTATTCTTCCAGTAATTCGATGGCCATGGCGGCCAATGGCTTCACGAAAGCGCCCATTTTCATGGCCTTGGCACTCGAGGCGTTGCCATCTAAGGCGCGCTTTTTTACGCCTTGTAAGATCGCCGCGAGTCGGAAAAAGCTAAACGCTAAATAGAAGGGCCAGTTGTCGATACCTTCGATACCCATGCGGGAGCAGTATTGTGCAATGTAGTCGGCTTCGCTGGGTATCCCCAGTGCTTCACGATCAAGACCACCCAAGCCACTCAATTCACCCTGGTGGGGCATGCGCCATTGCATGCACTGGTAGGCGAGATCTGCAAACGGGTGGCCAAGCGTGGACAGTTCCCAGTCGACCACGGCAATAACACGGGCGTCATGCTTAGCAAACATCATATTGTCCAAACGAAAATCGCCGTGCACCAGTGAAACGCGTCCGTCGTCAGCGGGTGTATTGGCGACTAGCCAGTCGATGAGATGCTCCATTTCGGAAATCGTTTCGGTCTCACTGGCACGGTATTGGGTGACCCAGCGAGACATTTGGCGCTCGTAATAATTACCGGCCTTGCCGTATTGGCTCAAGCCCGCCGCGTCGATATCTAAGCTGTGAATACAGGCGAGCACACGGTTCATTTCCTTGTAGATCGCCGCGCGGCTGGCATGGGTTTCACCGGGGAGAGAAGGGTCCCACATGACACGACCGTCTACGTATTCCATGACATAGAACATGCTGCCTATGACGCTGTCGTCTTCGCACAGGTGAAAGGCTTTCGCTACCGGCACATTGCTACCTGCTAAGGCCGATAAGACTTGGAATTCGCGATCGACGGCGTGGGCAGACTTCAATAAAGTGCCCGCCGGTTTGCGGCGCAAGACGAAATCGCCATGTGGGGTTTGCAGTCGATAGGTAGGGTTTGACTGGCCACCGGCAAACTTAGTGATGGCGATGGGTACAGAAAATCCAGCGATGTGTTGGCTTAAATATGTTGCTAGCAGGTCGGCATCGATATTCGTAGCCGCAGGGGTTGCATGGCTCATGGCGTCTTTGATCTCAAATTTTTGATTCACCTTAATCAAAGCGGCCAGCCTTGCCTAGTACCAATTTGCGCCGCAATACGAAGTGTTTTTCAAATAATTTACAAAAAAGTACTAAAAATGGCGGTCAGTGACCGGAAACTGTCATATTTCGCTTTTACTGCAAGGCTTTGCAGTGGTTAAATGGCCGCCACCCTATGAAAGGTGTTCGTTTATTTGTTTAGGAAGGTCGCTATGACGGATTCTTCATCACGTGCGAATGCTAATGAAGCTTCGTTGATGAGAGTTTTCACCATCCCGGAGTCTGACGAGTCGACGCTATCGCGCATCGAAAAACAGATGTCTGAGGACCTGAATGGCTTTTTGGAACAGCAAATTGTCGCTGTACAAAAGCCACTGGGTGATATTGAGCGCGATTTCTCCGCTAGTCGCATTCCTGAAGAGCCCATGTGGGTGAGTGACTACAGCGATCAAATACTCGATACCTTGATTGCGCACTCGGTTCATACCTCGTCGCCTAAATTCATCGGCCACATGACGTCGGCCTTGCCATACTTCCTATTGCCGCTGTCAAAAATGATGGTAGGCCTTAATCAAAACCTCGTGAAAGTGGAAACCTCCAAGGCGTTTACGCCCATGGAACGCCAGGTTGTGGGGATGATCCACCACTTGGTTTACCAGCGGGAAGAAGCGTTCTACGAGCAGTGGATGCACAAGGTAGAGGGTGCGATAGGTGCCTTTTGTTCTGGCGGAACGGTGGCGAATATCACCGCCTTGTGGGCTGCCCGTAACTGCCGTTTTAAAGCCGATGGCGATTTTGCCGGCGTTTCTCAAGAAGGCCTTTTTGCGGCCCTGAAGCACTACCAGTACGACGGTGTGGCCGTCATTACCTCAAAGCGTGGTCACTATTCGTTGAGCAAGGCGGCGGATCTTTTAGGAATCGGCCGCCGCTCCTTTGTGGCGGTTGATGTCGACGAGAACAACCGCATCCGTATCGACCAGCTAGAGCGAACATGCCGCGAGCTTACCGAGCAAAATATCTGCATTCTGGCCATTGTCGGCGTGGCGGGTACAACTGAAACTGGCAGTATTGACCCCATGGATGAGATAGCGACAATCGCTGAAAAATATGGCGCTTTTTTCCATGTGGATGCTGCCTGGGGTGGTGCGTCGCTGCTTTCAGGGAAGTATCGCCACCTAATGAAGGGTATTGAGCGCGCCGACTCAGTGACGATCGATGCTCACAAACAATTGTACGTGCCAATTGGTGCTGGCATGGTGCTGTTTAAAAACCCCCAGCTGAGTGCGGCGATTGAACACCATGCGAAATATATTTTGCGCGAGGGCTCCAAAGACATTGGTGTGCACACCCTCGAGGGTAGCCGCCCGGGTATGGCGATGTTGGTGCATTCCTGCCTAAACATCATCGGCCGCCAAGGTTACGAATTGCTTATTGATAAATCGATAGACAACGCCAAATACTTCGCCGAGATTATTCGCCAAGATGAGGATTTTGAACTGATAAGCGAGCCCGAGTTGTGCATTCTCACCTACCGTTACGTGCCGGCCCACGTACGACGTTTTATGGCGACGTGTAGCGACGAAGTCATGCAGCATATCAATGGCTTGTTAAATATTCTGACGCGTACCATTCAAAAGACCCAGCGCGAGCAGGGTAAATCTTTTGTGTCACGCACCATTCTGACGCCTGCTGCCTACGGTGGTCAGGATATTGTGGTCTTTAGAACCGTGTTAGCCAATCCGCTGACGACACCAGAAATCCTGCAGGATGTATTGCGCGAGCAAAAAGCCATCGCCGCTAAACAGCTAGAAAATCTCGCCCCTATCGAAGCGTATATTCAATCGAATAGTTAGTGCCTTTTCTGAAATAATTAGCCATTATTTTGTGATTTCTGACTTTTGTTAGATGAATTCGCTAAATCCTGGCGCATATTTTGCGATATTTGCAAACATTCGCTCGTTTTCTCTGGTTATAATATCTACCGTTTAAAATGTCAGTGCGTCGCGCGCGGTCAAACATTGGCTGCCACGTTAAAACCCAGAGGAAACCATGTCGCCTTTTAACTACAAAAAATATCGTCCTTTTGCCCCTGTTGCTCTGCCCAACCGTGAGTGGCCAAATCGCCAAATCACACGGGCGCCAATGTGGTGTAGCGTAGATTTGCGCGATGGTAACCAAGCGCTGATCGAGCCGATGAATGTTGACCAGAAGCGCGCCATGTTCGACCTGTTGGTGAAAATGGGCTTTAAAGAAATCGAAGTGGGCTTTCCCTCGGCGTCACAACCTGATTTTGATTTCGTGCGCAGCCTTATTGACGGCAACGCTATCCCCGCGGATGTGACGGTGCAGGTATTGGTGCAAGCGCGCGAAGCTTTGATCGCCCGAACCTTCGAAGCATTGAAGGGGTGTCGACGCGCGGTGGTTCACGTGTACAACTCGACCTCTACCGTACAGCGTGAAAAAGTGTTCAAAATGGACCGACAAGGGATTATCGATATCGCCGTGCAGGGCGCAGAATTGGTGCAGCGTATGTCACTTGACCACCCCGATACAGAATGGGTGTTCCAGTATTCTCCCGAGAGCTTCACCGGCACTGAGTTGGATTACGCCGTGGAAGTGGTCGATGCCGTCACCAATGTATGGCAGCCAACGCCGCAAAAGCCTTGCATTATCAATTTGCCGGCTACCGTCGAGATGTCGACCCCTAACGTTTACGCCGACCAGATCGAATATTTCTGCAAGCACGTCGCTCGTCGCGACAGCTTGATCGTGAGTTTGCATACCCATAACGACCGTGGTTGTGGTGTGGCTGCCGCCGAGCTTGGATTGTTGGCGGGTGCAGACCGTGTTGAAGGCACGCTGATGGGCAATGGCGAGCGCACTGGTAACACCGACCTGATTACCATGGGCATGAACATGTACAGCCAGGGTATCGACCCCAAGTTGGACTTCTCTAACATGGATGAGATTATTCAGGTGGTTAAATACTGCACCCAGTTGCCGGTTCACCCTCGTCATCCCTACGCGGGCGATTTGGTGTTTACGGCCTTCTCGGGCAGCCACCAAGACGCGATTAAAAAATGCCTCGACTTGGGTGGCAATGACCAGTGCTGGGATGTCGCTTATCTGCCGATCGATCCACACGATATTGGCCGCGACTACCAAGAAGTCATCCGTATCAATAGTCAGTCTGGCAAGGGCGGTGTCGCCTATGTATTGGAGCAAGAATACGGTATTCAAATGCCGCGTTGGTTGCAGATTGAATTTAGCCGAGTGGTGCAGGCCGATGCCGAGTTGAGTTCGGGTGAATTAAGTTCAGAGCGCATTTATAATTTGTTTAAGGAAGCGTACCTAGACAACGCCAATACCGCCATGAGCCTGCGCGGCTACAATATTGATCGCAGCGACAGCGTCGACCAAATTGAGGCCAAGATTACTTGGGGTGGTCAAGACGCTACCATAAAAGGCCAGGCGGCGGGTGTGGTGGAGGCCTTCGTGAAAGCGCTTCATGACCATTCTGGCCAACAGATTGTCTTGGTTGAGTATAACGAGCACGCCCTCAGTAAATCCGCCGATAGCCAAGCCATTTGCTATGTGCAGATGAACATTGGTGGTACCCGTTACTGTGCCGCAGCGGTGAGCAATGATATTATCGACGCCTCACTCAGCGCGATTATTGGCGCCTACAATCGCTCAACCATACCCGCAGCGTAAGCGATTTGATTAAGGCTTGAGCAATTTTGCAAAAAGCCTGATAAAATCTCGATTTTACAGCCCTTTTTTTAACAAAAGGGTTGTGTCGAGATTTTTTTTGAGTATCATATGCGCCTCTTCCGAACCACACTGGTTTGGTAGATCTACCAGGGTCGTTAGCTCAGCTGGTAGAGCAGTTGGCTTTTAACCAATTGGTCACTGGTTCGAATCCAGTACGACCCACCATACAAACAAAAAAGGCTCGCCATTGGCGGGCCTTTTTTGTTTGTATGTGGCAATCGTACTGAGATGACAAATCGTATTGCGATTTGAACGTCGTGTTTTACACGGCGGGTCGAAGACCTAAAAACGCCAGTTGTAATGGCGTTTTTATCAAAGCCAGTAGGGTTCGACAATAAATCGCCGCAGCAATCGTCACGGTTCGCTATTGTCTATTCCCCGACGCTCTTCGATGTTTTAAAGTTATCCCGACAATAAAATCATTTAAGGAAAACCTATGCAGTGGTATCTCACCGTACTCAAAAAATACTTTGAATTTTCTGGCCGCGCGCGTCGCGCTGAATACTGGTATTTCACGCTGTTCAACGTGATTTTTTCCATTGTGTTGGGTGTGATCGACGCGGTCATCGCGGCGGGCAATTCTTCCGATATCGGGGTGCTTGGCGGGCTTTATAGTCTGGCACTATTTATTCCTTCCCTGGCGGTAGCGGTGCGTCGTCTGCACGACACAGGCCGCAGCGGTTGGTGGATGCTAATGATATTTATCCCGCTGATTGGTGTGATCGTGCTGCTGGTATTCATGGTGATGAACGGCGAGGCGTCGGACAACGAATACGGCCCTGATCCGAAGGCCGATGCATCGGTGGTCGAAGCTTAGTCTTTAGCGACGTGGGTGCGCAATGGCACCCTCTCGCGTCCTTATTTGTCGTGTCTGGTCACCGTGCGCATGGTGACGAACTCTTCCGCGGCGGTGGGGTGGATACCAATCGTACTGTCAAACGTCGCCTTGGTGGCCCCCGCTTTGAGTGCAATCGCAATACCTTGAATCAACTCGCCGGCTTCTGGCCCGACCATGTGTGCACCCAGTACTCGGTCGCTGTTGGCGCAAACCACTAGTTTCATGAAGGTGCGTTCGGTGTTGTCGGTCAGGGTGTGTTTCATACTGCGAAATTCAGAGCAAAATACCTTGATTTTGTGGTGGTGGCGGGCCACTTCTTCACTCATGCCTACGGTGGCGACGTTGGGCTGGCAAAAAACCGCGGTAGGAATGTCGTTGTAGTCGAGTGTTCGCCACTGGTCTTGATTGTCGTCGCCGCACTGCAGGTTGTGCACAAATACCATGGCCTCGGCGAGGGCGATGGGGGTCAGTTCCATGCCGCCGATCACGTCACCCAAGGCAAAAATACTCGGTTCATCGGTGCGGTAGTAAGGGTCGGTTTGCAGGGTGCCGTCGGGGTGCTGGAGCACTTTAACGTTTTCCAGTCCCAAGTCGTCAGTGTAGGGGCGACGACCGGTGGCATACATCACGGCATCTACGGTCAATGTCTCACCGCTTTTCATGGTTAGGGTGAGTCCGTCAGTGGTTTTATCGATACGGTTGATATCGCTGTGCAAATGCAGTGTGACACCTTTGGCCGCAACTTGGCGGGTGACTTGATCGCGAATGTCACTGTCGAAGCCGCGCAACAACTGCTCACCGCGATACACGAGGTGGGTCTCCGCGCCGCAGCCGTTAAAAATGCCCGCGAATTCCACCGCAATATAGCCGCCGCCAACCACCGCGACGCGTTGGGGTAGGTCTTCAAGATAAAAGGCCTCATTAGAAGTGATGACTAACTCACTGCCGGGAAATGAGGGTACATAGGGGCGGCCGCCGGTGGCAATTAGCAGTGTTTTGAAGGCGTGAGTTTCGCCGTTGATTTCTACATGTTGCTTGTCGATGATACGTGCGCGGCCATGGAGGATAGTGACACCAGAGTTATCTAACAGGCGTTGGTAAATACCGTTGAGGCGTTCGATTTCGGCATCTTTTTTGCGCCGCATGACACGCCAGTCAAAGCCGTTAACGTTGATATCCCAGCCGTATTGTTGGGCGTCGTGCATGTCTTCGCTAAAGTGCGAGCCGTAATAGAAGAGTTTTTTCGGCACACAGCCAACATTAACACAGGTGCCACCGAGCGCACTCTCCTCGGCGACAGCGACGCTCATACCCTGGCTTGCCGCCATGCGTGCCGCGCGAACACCGCCGGAGCCGGCACCGATAACAAATAAATCCCAAGGCTTGGTCACGTCGCTCTCCTTTATTTACTGGTGGCATTGTAGCACTAGCTTTGCTTGCTGTGATCCAGATCGATATGTTGTTTAAATAGCGACAGCTGTTCGTCTTGTCTATGGCTCACTAGCACCACGGTGCTGTGGCGGAACGTCGTAATGCGTTCAATAAACTGCAGTACCCGAAAGCGATTAAGACTGTCTAGCCCTTGCGTCGGTTCGTCTAGGATCAGCAGTAGAGGCGACTTCACGAGTGCGCGGGCGATCAGTGCAAGGCGTTGTTCGCCGTAACTGCATTGCTGAAAGGGGTGATTGGCAAGGCTTGCTAAACCCACCATGCGCAGCCAGTGGCGGGCGTGTTGTATCTGTGCCTTGTCGGGTTGTTGGTAGACACCGATGGAGTCAAAGAATCCTGAGCACACCACGGTTAACAGATCGCAACGCACGCGATAGTTGCGGTGCAGTTCGGCGCTGACGATACCCAAGTGTTTTTTGATATCCCAAATGGATTCGCCACTGCCACGGCGGTGGCCAAATACGGTGACATCGTTGCTATAGCATAGTGGGCAGTCGCCGGTAATGAGCTGCATGAGCGTGGATTTACCCGAGCCATTGCGCCCGGTAATCAGGGTGTGCTGCAGTGGGTCGATGCGCAGTGAAAATCCATCGAAAACCACATTGTCGCCATAGCGGATGTCGAGGTTGTTTACATTTACTAGCGCAGTGTTGATTACGTCGTTAAGTGGGAAGGGGGGGGTTGGCCAGTCACTGGGGTCTATGGGTGTGGTTTGAAATAGATACAGCAGTGCTTCGCTGACGGCTGGTGCGTGGTTGTCACCCAATACGGCGAGCTCACCGCCCTCTACAACCGCAATTTTTTGGCACCAGGCGGGAATATCCTGCACGTTATTAAGCAGTAACAACACGGTGATGTTGGCGCTGATATGGCTGAGTGCGTCTGAGAGTGCCAAGCAGGCGTCGACATCTAGACTGTCGAAGGGGTTTTCGCAGATGAGCACTTCAGCGCCATTGAGGACCGCCTGTACAATTAATACCTTACGGCTCTCCCCTGTGCTTAGCTGGCGGTAGCCACTGTCTAATTTGTGGCGTAGGTTGAGTCGATCGATCAGGGGGTGTACCAGTTGGTCGGTGGGGAAGAAGTCGCGCACCGGGGTGCCGTAATCGATCTCGTCGGTGAGGTCGGATTCGTCTTTGGCAAGTTCCGCTTCGAACAGGCGTTGTTGATGTTCAAAGGACACTATCCCGACGTTCTCCGGTGCAGGTAGGGTAAGTGTGTCTGCCTTGGTGTTCGCCAGTTCGCCGGCAAAGAGTGCGGTAACCCACTGTTTGCCAGAACCATTGCGACCCACCACCGCCCATGATTCGTTGGCATTCAGCTGCCATTGGGGAATATTTAAGTTCGGGTGTTGTAAGGCAGTTATATCGATCACGCGCGTGTCCATTAGCAAAGAGCAAAATAATAACACGCCATGCGGCGTGGGAGGGTTTGCGTTGTTGTCATTGGCTGTGCCAATATGCGCCACCATGATGAAGGAAGCGCTGGCGTGAGTGCCATTTTTATCGACAAATATCTATTGTTGGATGAGCTTGAGAGCGCATTTGCCCGTGCGCAACGTCAAGACAGAGAGCAATGGGCACTGTATGTGCGACCGCTTGATGGTCGGCTCGATGTGCGGCACAACAGCCAGGATAACGAGGGACTGGTGCGCTTGATTGGCTGCTGGGGTTTAAGCACCATCGCGGATCAAGAAGGGCACTGTGCCGAGCACGCCGATTTTGACGCCTTTGGTGCCGCCGAGTTGGTGGTGCTCAACCCTACGCCCTACTTGCCTTCGGTCGTTGACGACGACCAACCCAGTGCCGGTCAGTTGATCTATTACGTCAATTGACGGCTATTCGCCTTGGAGTGTGACAACAAGCCGTCTTGCTCCGCCGTGCTCTCTGTGTTCGCCCAAGTAAATGCCCTGCCAAGTGCCCAGTTGTAAGCGGCCATTTTGGATGGGTATTGTGACGCTGTGACCAATGATGCTGGCCTTGAGATGGGCAGGCATGTCGTCGGGGCCTTCGAGTGTGTGTGCGAAGTAGGGGGCGTTTTCCGGGACCTGGCGATTAAAAAAGGCCTCGAAATCCTGCCTCACCGAGGGGTCGGCATTTTCATTAATGGTGAGCGATGCCGAGGTGTGTTGAATAAATACGTGCATCAGCCCAATGCGCATTTTCGCAACTCGGGGCACTGTTGGGTGACATGATCTGTAATGAGATGAAAGCCGCGTGGAAATGCCGGCAGGCGAATATTCTTTTGATGCCACATAATTTTTACGGAAAACTCCCTTGCATGAACTATAATTCTAAGCGCAACACTCTGTCGGGGTGAAGCGTTGGGTCTGATTGATTTAATGGATCAAGCATAGAGATTTGGAGAAACGTGCCATGGCACATGTTTTAATCATCGACGATGACGCAAATGATCGTTTTTTACTGGGTACCATTCTTAAAGGTTTGGGGCACAGCTATGACGAGCTTCCCAATGGTGCCAACGCCGTAGCTACCGTCAGCGCGAGCCACTACGACGTTGTGGCGCTCGATTTGATCATGCCCGAAGTCGAAGGGGCAGAAACACTACAAAACCTTCATCGCGAGCTGCCCAGTGTGCCGGTGGTGGTGATGTCGGGACTTGGTAAGGAATACCTGCCGATGATGTCCCATCTGGGTGCCGTCGCTGTCGCAGAAAAAACCACCAAATTTGACGAGGTGGTGGCAGCGCTGACATCAGTATTAAGCGGCGCGGCTGTTTAACGCTCACACCTTAACGTTCACACCCGTTGGCGCGTCGCGGGGTGACTGACATATTTGTGAATTAATTCGTAAACCGCCCGGCGTTCGCAGGGCGTCAATAACACTTCATCAAACCCTATCCGCTTGTAATCATCGGCTTCGGCATCGCTTAGATTACAACTCGTTGCGACCAGAGGAAGCAACGGGCTTTGCTGCTTCAATGCGCGACAACATCTAGGGAGATCGAGATGCGCATTGGCCGTTTCGATAAAAGCTAGTTCATAGTGGTGTGCGGAGAGCTGTTGGGTTGCTCTTTCCTGGTCAGTGACGATGTCTAGTGTGATGTGGGTGTCATTAAGTAAGGCTTTTAATAGTGTTTGGCTAACGATATTGTCGTCGAGAAGCAGCATGCGACGCCCACTCAGGTCGGGCACTTGGGTAAAGCTGTGATCATCTTCCTGGCTCACTTCTGCGGCCTGCAGTGGCAGGTTGATGGTGACTCGGCAGCCGTTCATTGGTTCACTTTCGATAGAGAGTTGCCCCCCCATGAGCTGGCAGATTTTTTGGCTTATTAACAGGCCGTTGCCGTTGCTAAAAGACGTTTTGGGTTGAAATACGCTGTTGAGTTGTTCGGCTGACATGCCTTGGCCAGTATCGCTGATATCGATGACTAAATGCCCCTCGGATGAGTGACTCAGTGTGAAAGTAATTTGACCTTGATGGGTATACTTGACGGCATTGGAGGCGAGATTGAAGAGCACCTGTCTGACTCGGCCTGGATCCCCCATCCACCCGTCTTTAAATTCCTCAATAACGTCTAAATTTATGTCGATGCCTTTGAGATCCGCAGGGGCTCTAATATCGTTGATCACATCGTGTACGAGGCCTAGGCAGTTGAATGGCACCCAGGCAAGATCAATGCTTTCGGCTTCCAGTTTGGCGATATCGAGCAGGTCGCTAATAGTGCCGAGCATGCTTTTGCAGGCAAAAATCGATTGCTCAATAGCCCTGTCGTGTTCGGTATCGTGCAGGCTGTGTTTAACAAGTTGTAGTGCTCCGTAGATACCGTTCATTGGCGTGCGAATTTCTTGGCTCATATGCGCTAAAAATGCCGTTTTATGATCAATCGCCGCTTGGGCTTGGTCGAGGGCGTGGCTGATTTTTTCCTGCATGGCCAGACGTTCGCTGATATCGGTTATCAGGCCCACAAAGCGGTAGGTCTTTCCGAAAGGTACTTTGGTGACCACAATCTCAACGGGAAATTCGCTGCCGTCTTTGGCTTTGGCAATTAACACGCGTGTTTTGCCGAGGATAGAACGAACCTTGTTGAGTCCCGCGCGGGTATCTTTGACGTAGTCACTTAAAAAACCGTCGTGCTTAGCGGCGATATCGGCGCGCATCAGAATTTTGACATTACTACCCTCAACCTCTTCGGCTTCGTAGCCAAAAAGTATCTCGGCGTGGTGCGAAAAGCGAGTAATAATACCTTGTTGATCGATGCCTATGAGGGCCGCTCCCAAGTTATCGATAATGGCATCGCTCAGGTGGTAAAGGTCTTCGAGTTGTTGGCTCTTCTCTTTGATGAACTCGCTATTTTCAAGGCGTGTGGCAACAACAAATGCAATAAATAGCACAAGGGAGAAAAGCAGGCCGGCCGCAAGAATTTGGATGAGGTAGGGCGTTTTGGCGTGAAGGTCCTCCCAGCGCAGCAGATTGACAAACACATACTGGTATTTGCCAAGGTGGACGGGATCGAAACGCCACGTGGTATCGTTATTGCGCTGCAGTTCGAAGGGAAGAACAGCGCTGTAGATAAAGATGCCTTGGGTGTCTTCAATAACGCCGCTATTATCATGCTGAATTGCTTGCCACAATCGAGGGTTGTCGACAGAAACTCCTTCTCCCGAGGCGGGTCTTCCTCCTGCCAGCCCTTTCAATGGCTCGATCTGATTGACAAACCAGTCGCCATTGAAGATGTCCATATGGTTAATTTTACTATTCGGCGCGGCGTTTTCAGCGGCGCGCTGGTAGCGTAAATCTAGGGCGATTTTGAGAATGATGGCGCCACTGTAGGCATGCGTTTGATCGAACAGCGGCATGCTGAGATAAAAGCTAGGTGTGAACTGATGATTATCAAGGCCCGTGGGTTCAAAATAGAATTCACTGATGTAAGCGTAGTTTTCTCGGCCATTTTGTAAGGCCGTTAAAATGGCCTGATCTTGAAAGCGCTGAAGATTTTGTGGGGCGACCACGACCCCTTGTCCCAAATCCTTCTGTATCAATAGCCGATATTCGCCTTCGCGGTTGATAAGAGCAATATGCTCAAAGCGTTTGAAGGTCAACAACAATTCGTTGAGAAACTCAATGGAGGTGGGGGCTATTTCTGTCGTGCTGTTGATGGCCGCTCGAATGCCGGGTAGGTGGCTGACAACATTCAAGGCGCCGCCCATGTTGTTAAGCAGGTTGTCAAAGTTGTTGATCTTGGTTTGTAAGGCGATCTTTAGAGCGTGAACTTCACTTTTTTTAATGGCGGCGTTGTGCCGGTCTACATAGATGCTATAAGGAATAAAAACCAAACCCAATAGTAGGGTAAGCACAAACCAGAATTTGCTGCGCGACAGAAAGGATCGCCAATTGCGTTGCTGTTTGGCTAAATAAAGATCTTTGAGGCGTTTCGGCATACTGTGGCTGCCAGTTGCAATTGATTCTTAGTTTCAGCCTAGTTCAAGGGTTGGATTTTAGAAAGTAAATCCCGCCATGATTCACAATTGTTACGTGATCGCTGGTTAAACCCCTCTAGTGCTTGAGACATCGCCGCATGGCGGCTAATATAGCGGGTTTTCAGCGATGCATCCCACGCAAGAGAGAGCTAATATGGGTTTATTTGATTTTGCCGAAGGCCGCGAAGGCTACTACGGAAAATTCGGTGGCACTTTTTTGCCAGAAATTCTTCACGCTACGGTTGAAGAGCTAAAAGCGTGTTTCCGAGAGTGCAAAAACGACCCTTCCTTCTGGCGAGAATACGTTGAGCTGATGCAAAACTATTCAGGTCGCCCAACCCCCGTGACCTACTTGCCGAATCTGTCTGCCAAGTTAGGCGGTGCGCAAATTTATGTGAAGCGTGAAGATCTCAACCACACCGGGTCACACAAGGTTAATAACGTGATAGGGCAGGGCTTGCTGTGTAAGCGCCTGGGCAAAACCCGCGTCATTGCTGAAACAGGTGCGGGGCAGCACGGTTTTGCTACCGCGACTATGGCGGCGAAGTTTGGTTTTGACTGCACCATTTATATGGGGGCGGTCGATGTGGCTCGTCAGCGCCCTAACGTGTTCTGGATGGAAAATCTGGGCGCCGAAGTGGTGGCAGTGACCGACGGTCAGCAAACCTTAAAAGACGCCATCAATGAAGCGATGCGCGATTGGGTCACCAATATGGCGCACACCCACTATGTGTTGGGTACAGCGTGTGGCCCCCACCCCTTCCCAGAAATGGTCAGCTGGTTTCAATCCATTGTGGGTCTGGAAGCGCGCGAGCAGATTTTGGCACAAACCGGGAAGTTGCCGAATAAGGTGTTTGCCTGTGTTGGCGGCGGTTCTAATGCTATGGGCTTGTTCCAAGGCTTTCTCGATGACGATGTTGAACTGGTTGGCTGCGAGGCCGGTGGCCACGGCCCTGAATCACACGAGCACGCCTCTCGTTTAGCGTATACCGATGCTAGTTTGGGTGTGGCGCAGGGATACAAAACCTATTTCTTGCAGAACGAGCAGGGCAACATGAACGAAACCCACTCGATCGCGGCAGGCTTGGATTACATTGGCGTCAATCCTATTCTCGCTTATCTATGGGAGCAGGGGCGTGTGCGCTTTGAAGCCGCGACTGACAACGAAGTGCGTGACGCGCTGCGATTGGTGATGTCGACCGAGGGCTTAATTCCCGCCTTAGAGTCAACCCACGGTTTTGCCAAAGCCCTGCAGGAAGCCGCGACAATGCGCAAAGATGAGATCGTGTTGATCAATATGTCGGGTCGTGGCGACAAAGATATTTTCACGGTGGCGGACGCCTTGGGCGATGACAAGTGGAAGCACTTTATCTCGCAAAAAGCCGCGCAATACGCAGAGGAGAAAAAGTCATGAGTTTGCGTGAATATCTCGCGACCAGCCGTGGCAACAAGCCGATGCAAATCATGGCGCACGTGGTGTGTGGCTACCCATCGTTTGAAGACAATATGCGCGAATTGGAGATCATGGCGGCCAACGGTGTCGACGTGGTTGAATTGCAGTTCCCGTTCTCAGAACCCAGTGCCGACGGCCCGCTGTTTGTGCGTGCCAACGAAATGTCTTTGAAAGCCGGTACCACTGTGGATCAATGCTTTGATTTTATGGCGCAGGTGAGTGCCAAGTTCCCGTTCAAAGTATTGATGATGGGCTACTACAACACCGTGTTCAAAATGGGCGAAGAACGTTTTGTTAAGCGTTTGAAAGCCGCGGGCGGTGCGGGCTTTATTGTCCCCGATTTACCAATTGAAGAAGCCAGTGAGCTCTATGCCGTGGCAGAGCGCGAGGGTATTTCGCCGATCATTTTGATGACGCCGACCACCAGCGATAGCCGTATGGCGCAGCTTGCCAAAGCCGCTTCGGGTTTTGTTTACGTGGTGGCGCGCAAGGGTGTCACGGGTTCTAAGACCCAGCTGGGCGATGATGTCAGTGCCTTGGTGGCGCGCGTACGCCAGCACACTGACGTGCCTGTGGCGGTAGGTTTCGGTATTAGTAGTCGTGAAGATATCGACTTCCTTAAAAATATTGCCGATATCGCCATTATTGGTACGGCGGCCTTAAAAACGTGGGAAGAGCAGGGCGAAGCAGCCTTCAACGCCTTGTTCGCATCGCTGACAGAGGCATAAATTACCCATCAAAGAGCGCGAGTTGCTGGGTGGTGTCGTCGGCGTCATCCAGCAGGCGGACGCCCAATCCTAGCAATCGCACTGGCAGGGTTTTTCGCTCCAGTGCTTCTTGCATTAGTAATTGATAGTTTTCTGGGGTGGGGCGGCTGCCGGCACGATCGACGGTGGTGCTCGTAAAATCGGAAAATTTCACCTTCACAAACGCTCCCTTGATGCCGTAGTCGTCTTTCAGTCGGTCGAGTCGGCGCTGTAAATCATCGAGTAACTCAGGAATTTTTGCTGTACAGGCTGGCCCATTGGCTATGTCTTCGGCGTAGGTGTGCTCAACGCTAACACTCTTGCGAATACGCTCTGGATTCACTGGGCGCGGGTCGATACCGTGGGCATAATCAAATAATCGTTGGGCAAATTCACCGAAGTGTTGCTGCAGTAAGGGTAGGCCAGCGCTGCGAATATCCATACAGGTCTGTATGCCAAGATCGTAAAGCTTTTGTGCGGTGACCTTACCCACGCCATGGATTTTCGAGACAGGTAGAGAAAGCACAAAGTTTTCCACGGCTTCTGGGCGGATCACAAACAGCCCGTTGGGTTTATTCCAATCGCTGGCGATCTTGGCAAGAAATTTACAGTTACTAATACCGGCGGAGACAGTGATATTGAGAGTGGCTTCAACGCGTTGTCTAATCTCTTCGGCGATGAGGGTGGCGCTGCCGTTGTGGCGCTCACAGCGGGTCACATCTAAATAAGCTTCATCGAGCGACAAGGGCTCGATAAGGTCGGTGTAGTCGGCAAAAATCTCGCGCATCAGCATCGACGCCTCGCGGTAGGCGTCGAAGCGAGGTTTCACTAGGATCAGTTGTGGGCACTTGCGCTTGGCGAGTGCGCT
>JBEAQQ010000202.1:0-4049 GCA_041163785.1 Pseudomonadota bacterium | reverse complement strand
AGGACGGGTCGACCGGTCACCCATAGTTTGGCGTCGGTGACTGTCGTGGCAGATTCTTGTGCAGAGGCCGATGCATTCGCTACCGCCATCGATGTGCTAGGGCCCGAGCAAGGCCTCGCTATGGCTGAGCGTGAGGGTTTGGCGGTCTATATTCTTGCCCGCGGCGAGGATGGTTTTACGGCGACGTATTCGCCCGCTTTTGAACGATATTTAGCGGACACGGTTCGCTAGGAGAGTAATGGTGACAACGTTTATTGTGGCTTTGATTGTGGTGTTATTGCTGATGGCGGGTATGGCTATCGGCGTCATTATGGGTCGCGAGCCAATCAAGGGTTCGTGCGGCGGTATTGCCGCGCTAGGTATTGACACCGAATGTGAAATTTGTGGGGGTAACCCACACTTGTGTGAAACTGAGCAGCAAAAAGCCTCTGCGGCGACAGTTGCTAGCGACGACCTATCCTACGACGCGACCAAGCCTTAATCTGTGGCGGCACGGATAGTGCCTCTATTCTTCGACGGGGGTGGCCTTAAGTACGCTGCGGATCACCCAGTCGCCTTCTAGTACGACAAAGAAATCGGCATAGTCCATGCGGTAGATGGGGGGAATACCCACCGGACCACTGCGCGACATTGGTTCCCCCCAACGCTCAATCAATGTGTTGCGATGCGTGCCGCGTGTCGGAAGTTCTGTGCGACGCGCTTCGTCGCCTTGCTGTGACACGGGTATCGTCACTACGTCGGCATATAGCGTGGATGAAGTGCAGCACAGCACGGTAGCAAGGGCGAGGTGTTTCATCATGATAGGGTTCTCCGTAGTCGGCGCTGCTCAGCGTCCGCTTGTAATACGAATTTGGCAATGCTTTGGAGCACGCCTTCATCGAGATTAATGAACTCAATCCCGATAAGGTGGTGGTCCTTCTCCGTTTGGCAGCTGACAACCTTGGCGAGTACACAGTGCGACACGAGGTCGTCTAGTTCGAGCTTTAAGGCGAGATACTCGCCCAGTGGCAGAGCTTCGCGTTGGCGCCAACCTAGGCCGCCTTCGCTGAGAGAAACGCGTATGGCGTGATAGTCTTCACTGCTTTTGCATAGGGTCGTGGCCATTGCATCAATCTGTTGTTGGAGTCCGTGTAGCGCCATGCTGACGGCATCTAACTCGGTGGGGAACTGCCGCAGCTGCTCGTTGACAGCTTGGCGCAGCGTTTGTAGTTTGAGCTTCAGCCGCGACCCCTCGGATTCTTGGAAGTGGGATTCTGCTGATGCCATAGGCGTTTTCGTCCCAAGTAAGACCAAGCGCATACCAATAGTGATTTGGACTCTATAGAAATTACGTTTATTATCCACAATGATTCTTCCGGTGTTTTAAACAGTATAGACCGCGTTGGCACATCTTGCGTGCCCAAGGAAAAGACCCACAGCATGCCCAGTCAATTTACCTTCTTTATGGCAATGCGCTATCTGTTGGCGCGTAAGCGCAGTCAGTGGGTTTCTTTTATTTCCTTTGTCTCAACCCTTGGATTGGTGCTCGGCGTGGCGGCATTGATCACGGTGCTGTCGGTGATGAATGGATTTGGTGAAGAGTTGAAGCAGCGCCTCTTGTCAACGCTACCACACGCCTATGTGGAGCCCGTGTCCGGGCCCTTGAAATCTTGGGCTGAGGCGGCCGAAGGGTGGCAATCAAGGCCGGGTGTCGTGGCGGCGGCGCCAGTTATCAGTCGCAAAGTCATGCTTACCAATGGCGGACTTACGCGGGCGGTGAATCTTCACGCTGTCGAGCCGTCGATGGAAGGTTCGGTATCTTCGCTGCCTGATGTGATGCGCGAAGGCGCTTTTGACGACCTCGGCGAAGGACGCTTTGGTATTGTGTTGGGGGCCGTCACTGCGCAGCAATTAGGTGTTTTCCCCGGGCAGCGCGTCGATGTGGTCCTGCCACAGTTGAACACCACCGCACTGGGAATTTTTCCTCGAACTAAGCGCTTCGAAGTCGTCGGCATTTTCGAGGCGGGCGCCCAGGTTGATGGCAGCGAAGCGTTTATTCACCTCTCCGACGGGCAGCGTTTGTTTAGATACGCCGCGACCGCTGTGGCTGGGCTGAGATTATCCTTTCAGGATATGTTTCTCGCTGATCAGGCGCTGGTGCCTGAGGGTTGGCGTATGACGACGTGGACGCAGAGTAACGCTACCCTGTTTGGCGCTATTGCGATGGAAAAGCTGATGATGACTTTCCTGTTGTTGATCGTGGTGGTTGTGGCGGCATTTAATGTGGTGTCCATTATGAGTATGTTGGTGAACGACAAGCGGGGCGATATTGCTGTACTGCGTGTCATGGGTTCCTCGCATGCCACGGTGCGACAAATTTTTATGCTCACGGGTATGCTGATTGGTATGCTAGGGAGCGCCTTGGGTTGTTTGCTGGGTGTATTGTTGGCACTGAATATTGGCGATTTAGTGGCTTTCGTGGAGCGCGTGTTGGGCGGTGTGATGTTTGATCCCTCGGTCTACTATATCAGCCAACTTCCCAGTGTGCTGGCGTGGTCTGATATTGCCGTTGTCCTCGCGGCGAGTTTTACCCTCAGTGTGCTGAGTAGTTATTATCCCGCACGGCGTGCCGCGGCGATTCAGCCCTCGCGCGCGCTGCAATATGAATAGGATCCTTATGTCGACAGTGGTGCTGGCCGCGGATGGCCTGTGTAAACATTTTATGGAAGGCGAGACTCGCCTCGAGATCTTAAAAGGCGCGGCGCTCGACGTGGCGGCGGGGGAGAGCGTGGCCATTATTGGCGCCTCTGGGGCCGGTAAAACCACGTTGCTTAATCTACTGGGTGGATTGGATACACCGAGTGCCGGACGGGTAGTGCTGTGTGGTGATGATTTTGGCGTCCTACCCGAACAGCAGAGGGATAGCCTGCGCAATCGTCGCTTGGGTTTTGTGTATCAGTTGCACCATTTGTTGGCGGAATTTAGCGCCATTGAAAACGTCGCCATGCCGCTATTGATTCGCGGTGAGAAGCGGCAGGTAGCGATGGCAGCGGCCAGTACCATGCTGGCTAGGGTGAATTTATCTCACCGCGAGTCGCACAAACCCTCGCAGTTATCTGGTGGTGAGCGGCAGCGCGTCGCGATCGCCCGCGCGTTGGTGGGTGATCCGGCTTGTGTGCTCATGGACGAACCCACCGGTAACCTTGATGCGCAAAACGCGGAATCAATTTGGCAGTTGATGATGGAGTTGATGCAAGAGCTGCAGATGGCCTTTGTGGTGGTAACCCACGACGAAGCCTTGGCACGGCGTATGAGCCGTTCTTTGCGTTTGCAGGATGGGGTCTTGTTGCCGCATGGCTAGAATGTTATCGCTACGTTTGGGATGGCGCTACAGTTACGGCGTGGCCAATGAACGTCTGCTGTCCTTTTTGGCGCGAGTATCCTCCGCTGGGCTGGCGCTAGGCGTCGCGCTGCTAATCCTAGTCCTATCCGTGATGAATGGTTTTCAACGTGAGCTGGAAGAGAGGATTCTAAATCTCGTTCCCCAGGCGGTGGTGGGCAGTTATTTTGGTTTGCCGGACTGGCAGGCGGAGCTGGATAAGGTCGACGCCGTACCGGGTGTCGTGGCAAGTGCACCGTTTACCAAAGTGCAGGCCATGCTGAGCAGCCGTCAACAGGTTGTGCCGGTCATGGGCTTTGGCGTGGACCCTTTGCTGGAATCAAGGGTGTCCAATCTGGGGCAGTTTTTTCCTAGTTTTGAGGCGCAGCTGGCCGCCCCAGATGCTTTGCTACTGGGCGCAGGTGTGGCGGACTCTCTCAATTTGTCTGTCGGCGATTCGGTGATGATGATTGTACCCAGCCGCGATAAGCGGCGGTTGCCCGTGCTGCGCAAATTTCATGTCAGTGGGGTGTTTTCAACGGCCACAGAGGTGGATAACAATTTGGTCATTATGCCGTTGACCTCGGCGAATGAGCTGCGGGGTTTGCCCGGGCCCGAGGGCTTGCGATTGAAACTTGCCGACTTATTTGACGCGCGCAATGTGGCGTGGCAGGTACAGCAGCTTTCGCCG
>JBEAQQ010000201.1:0-10736 GCA_041163785.1 Pseudomonadota bacterium | reverse complement strand
TGCCACGCTTTTCCTCTGGGTAAATGTCGGAAATCATCGAGTGAGCGGGAGGTGTGCCACCGCTTTCGCCAATGCCGACGCCTATTCTGGCTAGCAAAAGGTGAATATAGCTGGTGGCGGCTCCACACAGGGCGGTCATGAAACTCCAGGTGCCGATCGCATAAGCGACAATGTTGCGACGGTTGCCGCGATCCGAGAAGCGAGCCAACGGAATGCCCGCAGTGACGTAAAACATGGCAAAAGCAAACCCGGTTAGCAGTCCAAGCTGGGTGTCGCTCAGGCCTAAGTCGAGCTTGATGGATTCCTGTAAAATGCTAATCAGCTGCCGGTCGATAAAGTTCACCGCATAGGACAGCGTTAATACGCCAAGGACATAGCGACGGTAGTTGTCGCTAGCATAGGGTGTTGCTTGAGACGAGAATGCGCTCACTGTGGATAAAGGCCTTGTAGAGTTTGATAGGCGATTTTGCCACAGTTAGCGCGAGAGTGGGTTTTTTTAGTGCTCCGCTATTTGCGGTAGTCGAGTGGTGGTTCGCGATCCCCTAGTAATGGTGCGTAGTGGAAGTCTTTTCCGCGGCGAGAAACAAACTCTTGTTTAGCCTGTTCGATCAGTTGTGGATCGCTGTACAGATCCATGGCTGTTTTCGCCATGACATCCGCGGCGAGTAACATCCCTTTGTGGCCGATACTCATACCACCAGCGGCAACTGCCTGCCATGTGTGCGCCGACGTGCCGGGTACCCAGGTGGCCGTTGAAAGGCCCACGGTGGGCACATTCCAACTCACGTCACCGACATCTGTCGACCCCATGCGCTGGTAAAAGCCATAGGTTTCCACACTCTCCGGAGAGGGCTCGTTGCGCTTTTCAACGGGGAAGGTGGCTTTGATCGTTTCGGCGTAGGCGGCTTCCTCGCTATTGTATTTGACGCCGCCACTGGCACTGAGGTTTTTGTACATGACCTTGGCGAGGGTTTCATTGGGAAGAATGGAGTGGTTGCCGTGGATAATTTCCCACTCTACGGTTGTGCCGGTGCCAAGCGCCGCAGCACGAGCGGTATTAAGAAGTCTCTCCCAAATGCCTTCCAGCGTCGCCGCGTTGGGGTGACGTGCGTAGTAAAACGATTCGGCAAAATTCGGTACCACGTTGGGCGCATTGCCCCCCGCTGTGATGACATAATGGATGCGTGTTTCCTGGGGAACGTGTTCGCGCATCATATTGACCATGGTGTTCATGGCTTCAATGCCATCTAGGGCTGAACGACCAAACTCCGGTGCTACCGCGGCGTGAGCCGAGACGCCTTTAAAGCGAAACTTGGCAGACTTATTGGCCAGTGTGGTAAAGGCGCTTGCGCTGTTGTTGTCGTCGGGATGCCAGTGCATGACCACATCGGCATCGTCAAATAAGCCGGCACGTACCATGTAAACTTTGCCTGAGCCACCTTCTTCCGCCGGTGTGCCGTAGAGACGCACGCGCCCCGGCACCTTGTTTTCCTCTAGCCAGTGGCGAAGGGTGATGGCTGCACCGACCGACCCCGCGCCGAATAAATGGTGACCGCAGGCATGGGCGGCATGCTTGCCCTCAATGGTTTCCGCAAAGGGTGATGTCGACTGGCTGATGCCGGGCAGCGCGTCGAATTCAGCGAGCAAGGCGATGACGGGACCGCTGCTGCCGTATTCTGCAACAAAGGCGGTGGGAATGTCGGCAACGCCCGCTTTGACACTGAAACCTTCCTCTGACAGTGTTTTTTGCAATAGCGAGGAGGACTCCGTCTCTTGATAGCCGACCTCGGCTTTAGCCCACAGGCTATCGGCAAGATCAATCACCGTAGATTCGTGTTGTGCCAGCCAGGCCTGTGTTGTCTCAGCAGCTTGCAGGCAAGGACTCGCCAAGCATGCTGCCAGTGCAAAGGGGGTAAGTGGTGCTGTAAATTTTTTCACGATGTCACCTTGGTATTATGTGGGTAGTCATTCCATCCTAGGGGCATTTGCGCGCTTGGTATAGGGTGGAACTCGGCCATACGGCGTGTAATGACAGGGGTGCATTTCGCGGTGCCTATTATGGTAGGGTAGTGACTTTTGAAAATACGTTGGGCCTGCATTCTATGACATCACCAAAAGCGACCGGTGCCCCCTCGGGGTTATTTAACCGTTTTCTCACTACTGTTGAGTTCTTGGGCAATTTGTTACCACACCCCATCACCTTGTTTGCACTTTTTTGTGTGGTGATTGTTGTGGGTAGTGGTATTGCCGAATATGTTGGTTTGGCGGTAGAAGATCCAAGGCCCGTAGGCGCTAGAGGACGAGCGCCCGGTGGCATTATTGAAGTCGTAAGCCTCATGTCGGTAGAGGGTTTACAGCGCATAGTGACGGGTTTGGTGAAGAATTTTACTAACTTTGCCCCCTTGGGCACGGTGTTGGTAGCGATCCTTGGCGTGAGCGTCGCCGAGCACTCTGGCTTGCTGTCGGCCTTGATGCGCAATATGGTGATGGAGGCTTCGAAACGTCTGGTGACCTTTGTGGTGGTCTTCGCTGGAATCTTGTCCAATACCGCTTCAGAGTTGGGTTACGTGGTACTCATTCCCTTGGCAGCAATGATTTTTTACAGCTTGGGTCGACACCCATTGGCGGGTTTGGCGGCGGCCTTCGCGGGAGTTTCAGGCGGCTACAGTGCCAATTTGCTGCTCGGCACCATTGACCCGCTGCTTGCGGGTATCACTACGCCAGCTGCGCAAATGATCGACCCAGACTATGTGGTAGGTCCCGAAGCTAACTGGTACTTTATGATGGTGTCGGTGTTTTTGATTTCGGCGCTAGGGACGTTCGTTACCGAGAAAATCGTCGAACCTAGGCTTGGCGTATACGATCGCAGTGAGGCGGGTGAAGACCTAGCGGACACGGCCATCGATAAGGTCAGTGATATAGAAAAGCGGGGCTTGCGTTGGGCGGGTGTCGCCTTTGTTGCTATGTGCCTCTTACTGGCGTGGACCATCGTACCCGCCGACGGGGTGCTGCGCCACCCACAGACCGGCGAAGTTGCGGGTTCGCCCTTTCTGAAAGGCATCGTGGCCTTCATTTTTATTACCTTTGCAATACCGGGCTTTGTCTATGGTCGCGTAGTAGGCACCATGAAAAACGATCGTGACGTGATTGATGCGATGTCTAAATCGATCAGTTCGATGGGACTCTATATTGTGTTGGTGTTCTTCGCAGCCCAATTTGTGGCCTTCTTTAAGTGGACCAACTTCGGAACGATCATGGCGATCAAAGGCGCGGCCTTGCTACAGGCAATGAACCTGACGGGCCCTGAAGTCTTCTTGGGCTTTATTTTCTTGTGTGCCTTGATCAATTTGAGTCTCGGTTCAGCTTCGGCGCAATGGGCGGCGACTGCGCCTATTTTTGTCCCTATGCTGATGCTGATCGGCTACGCCCCCGAAACCATTCAGGCGGCCTACCGAATTGGGGATTCGGTCACCAATGTGATTACTCCAATGATGAGTTATTTTGGTCTCATACTTGCCGTGGCCGCGCGTTACAAAAAGGACATAGGGATAGGGACGTTAATTTCTATCATGCTGCCCTACAGTATGATTT
Source organism: Pseudomonadota bacterium (assembly GCA_041163785.1). Taxonomy (GTDB): domain Bacteria; phylum Pseudomonadota; class Gammaproteobacteria; order Pseudomonadales; family JAHEIH01; genus JAHEIH01. The sequence goes on along the minus strand of JBEAQQ010000201.1, from coordinate 7,145 downwards.
TCTTCGTCGGATGGGTGGCACTATTCTATTTGTGGGTATTTGGTTTGGGTATGCCCGTTGGCCCTGCATCGCCCATCTATTATCAGCCTTAGGATAGCTATGGACTCGACATCTTTTGACGGCATTCGGCCTGCGGCCTCAGTGATTATATTGAGGTCAGCCAACGAAGGTTTTGAGGTATTGCTGTTAAAACGCAATGCCAGCTTGAATTTTGCCGCCAGTCAGTGGGTGTTTCCAGGGGGCAAGATCGACCCGGATGACTATCCATTACAGGAGGGTGGGACTGACCATGGACGTGAGATGGAGGCCGCCTACAAGGCCGCGATCCGCGAATGCCGTGAAGAGGCCAATATTACACCTGCCAATTTAGCGTATTTTTCCACCTGGACAGCACCACTGAGAGCCAAGCCCAGATTTCGCACCCATTTCTTTGTCGCCACGGTGGGCGCTGAACAGGAGTTTGAGGTTGACGAATCAGAAATTGTTGCAGGTCAGTGGTTGGCTTTGCCCGAGGCGGCGGCGATGGCCGCGAGTGGAGAATTGCCTATGATGCCGCCAACCGCTGTGACCCTGTTCGAACTTAGTGATAATAATCATCCTGATCGCTTGGGGCTATTACTGAGCGAGCGACCTTATTTCGACTTCGCCCCGAAAATGGTGAAAGTGGAACATGGCGCTTGGTTGCTCTATGCCGGTGACAGTGGCTGGGAAAGTGGCGATATTTCCATAGACGAGCGTCGACACCGCCTATTCGGTCACCCCGATGGGCGTTACAGTTATTTCAAATAGGCTTTAACTTTCGCTAAGCCCATTTCATCTAGTCGTGCGATGTTGTTGTCTGGAATGCGCGCAGCACGGTCGCTACCATAGGCAGCAATGGCATTTTCTAACGCAGCCTCCCGCAGAAAGTGGAATATCGGATAAGGCGCACGGTTGGTGTAATTAGAGACGTCGTCTGGTTCGGTGCCCGCAAATTGATAGTCGGGGTGAAAGCTGGCGATTTGATAGGTGCCTTCATAGTCCATCGCTTCGAGTAGTTGGTTGGCGCCGTCGAGCACATCAAGATAGTCCATGAAGTCCTCTAACCCTTTGCCAATAACGAATAAGGTCGTCTCAATACGCGGGTCGCTATCCAGTAGTTGTAACTCTTCAATGATGGCGTCGGCGAGTGTCTCCAGAGGATCTTCAAAGATATGGTAGCGGACACCTTGATTGTCGATGCTACGCTTCGCAAAGGGGCAGAGGTTGAGTCCCACGACCATGCTCTCGACCCAGCGGCTGCATTGCTCTTCAATACTCATCGGCGAATGACCTATTTACCGCGGTGCAGAAGCATCATGGCCAGCACCAAAGCTACGCAAGGAAAGACAACTAGGTTTAGCATTTGCCAGCCAATCGAGTTGAACATAAAACCCGCCATCAATGAGCCGAAGGCGGTGGTGGAAAAAATCATGAAATCGTTAAGCCCTTGAGCAACGCTGCGCTCATTGTCATTGACAGACGCGCCGACCATGGCCGTGGCGCCGGTAAAGCCAAAGTTCCAGCCGATACCCAAAAGGATCAGTGTACCCCAAAAATGCATTAAATCTAAGCCAACCAGGGCCAGTGCGCCTGAAATGGCAATGATGATGAGGCCAATCGCGGTAATGGTGGCACGGCCAAACCGCTCAATGAGCTTACCGGTAACAAAGCTGGGGGCAAACATGGCTAGCACGTGCCACTGAATACCTAGCGCCGCGTCATTGACGTGGTGGCCATGCGATACCATGGCAATAGGGGCCGCGGTCATAATAAAGGCCATGAGGGCGTAGGAAACAACCCCCGACATCACTGCTGTTAAGTAGCCGGGGCGTTTTAGTAAGACCCCAATCGAGACATCGCTTTTGTTTTGCTGCGCTACTGGCACGCCGGTCTGCGAGGGCAGGCCGGTGAGCACTAAAAATTGCAGAACCAGTAGTGTAGCTATCCCAAGAAAACTCACCACAAACTGTGCATCGTGGAGTTTGCCGCTAAAGACAACAATTTGTGGCCCAATCACCGCCGCCGCAAGCCCGCCAAGCATGACGCGAGAAATCGCTTTGCCATGCTCGTGAGAGGGTTGGCCTTCTAGTACAGCAAAGCGATAGGTTTGAATGTGGGCGGCGTTGAAACCAAGTAGCGTTGTTCCGATACAAAAGAGTAGAAATGACGGATTAACCAACGAATAAACCTGCAAACTAGCACCAATGAGTGCCACGCTAATGGCAATAAGGTAGGCTTTTTTTCGGCCATTGGTTTTGATCGAGTACGCGGCAATCAAGGTAGAAAGTGCCATTCCAGCGTTTTGCAAAAAAATGGGTAGGGTGGCGACTTCTTTGGGCGCTCCCAGGGAAATGCTGACGATACCTGCCAGTGCAATCACGATCGGTGCAATCGATGCGCCAAGGGCCTGCGCGGAGGGATAGAGCAGAAGAGAGCTATTTTTCATGGGTGATCGCGGGCCTGAAGCAAAAGAGTGATTAAACACCTGCTAGAGGCCGGCTGCAAGGGGTCTTCGCTCAAATCAGCATCATTGCCATTCTGAAGTGAGAGTTGGTCACGCCTAAAATAAGCTATTAGGCGTGGGGGCGATTCACCGTCATAAGTTCAGGCATGTAGGGTTACACTAAATAGTCATGTAGAATCTTAGCGACTTCATTTAAGACAAAAACATTCGGTAGATTAAATTTTAATTTGTTATTCTGCTTCTTTTCGCCCCTACAAGGATGGTTCCATATGCGCTGTCACGAAAAAGCATTGTCATTTTCAATTAAGCCTTTAATTCTTTTATCCATAATCTTACCGATCAGTGCTTACGCCAGTGCTGAAGACCCAGCCGTAAAAGCAGTTTTGGGTGCTGTGATGGCGCTTCAACTAATGATTTTTGTTGGTTTATACCACTTAGGAAAATTTTTATGCCGAAGGGTTATTGCTGATGCATCAATTTTGCTCCAAAGGGTTCTCGGAGTTGCTTTTACATTTGTAAGCTATTTTTTGGTGTTAGCGCTTTTAAAGTAATTTTTAAGCGCCATGATCTTTCTCTCTGGTCCCAAGGTAGTATGCCCACGGTAGGACGAATAAACAAAAAACCCCCGTACTTTCGTACGAGGGTTTGTTGCTTGGTGGAGCCTAGCGGGATCGAACCGCTGACCTCAACACTGCCAGTGTTGCGCTCTCCCAGCTGAGCTAAGGCCCCAAATTTTTTTGCGTCCTAGGAAACGCATTTTTTACAAGATCGAAACATTCAGCTGCTCGACCCCAGCCCTTCGGCAAAGCCTTCGGGCGTTCGCACGATAAAAGCGGTGCTTTTAATTTTAGTGCTCACCCCAGCTGAGCTAAGGCCCCAAATAGGGTTTTGAGTACATCTCAAAAGCGATGCGCATAATAGTGGCTGGGGGTATTAGCGTCAACCTCTGTGGCGTAAAAAAGTCATGTTTTATTATTCCTCCAGCAATTTTTGGATGTGTTTCGCGGTAATTAACGGGTCTTGCTGCGGAATAAAGTGGCTGTGCTCTTCAAGTGGAATATCGACGCCGTTTTTCAGGTGCTCGACTAGCTGGGGATAGGTAGGTGAGTAGGTGAAACCATAGAAGCGGTCCTGACGAGGAGCTTGGCGGGCGCGCAGTACATGCACCCGTTGGTCGAGTTGTTCTAGCGTGCTGTATATGGATGAGTAGCTTGCCATGCCTGGGTAGATAGTGGCTTCAAAACTCGGGTCGCAGGCGAGGGTGTAGGCCTGTTTGTGCTCGTTCCAAACGAGGCCGTGTCGACAGTAATCATCAAACACCTCATGATCGAATAAGGCGAAGGGTTCACGCTCACGATAGCGGTCAATCATAGACTCTACGCTGGGGAATTCTGCTTGCCTTGCTTTGGTCGCTCGGGCGGCTTGCTGCATATCTACTGGATAGCCTTGGTAGACGGGTGGTGGGAGTATCACCGGGTCAATAAGTAGCAGTTTTTCGACGATATTGGGTTCAAGGTGTGCAGCGATAACACAGGCGAAACCGCCTAGGGAATGACCCACTAAGACCACCTTTGTCAGGCCAAGTTTACGCAGTGTGGCTGCGATGTCCGCTCCAAAATCGTACCAGCTATCGAATGGTATAGCATCACTGTGGCCGTGGCCGCGAAGGTCGATGGCAATAATGTGTTGCGTTGGCAGCTGTTGGATGACTTTATCCCATGTTCTGCCGTGGAACCCAGTCGCATGCACTAATACCAACGTGGCTGTTTTACCGTCACTGTTTCCCCATTCGTGAAGACCGATCCGCATATGTTCCAGATCGATCATCTTGTGGGTAGGCGCTTTGATACTCATGGTTATATGACCTTCAATACTAGTAACAGATAGTTCTAAAAAGCCCATCTATATTAACTACAATCAAAGACAGGGATTATATCCGTTAAGGACAGCAAGGACGCTGCAATGAATCAACGCTCAATTTTCCGTCGTGAGGCGGTACTTTTTGCAGAACAGGGTAAGGTTAAGCCCTTTTACACGCCTATCGCGATGAATTATCTCATCATGAGTCTCGTATTCATTACGCTGGCAATGGCGGGAACAGTTTGGCTGGTAGGCCAAGAGTATGTTCGCTATCAAGCGGTGTCGGGTTGGATTGAACCGGCTGACGGTGTGGCGGTGCATCGCTCTCCAATCCGTGGGCGTATTGTCCAGCAAAATGTCAGAGCGGGTGACCGCGTGTCGGCAGGTGATGTTTTGCTACTCATTTCCCCAGTGCAGTTTTTGGCCGATGGGGTGTCGTCTATTGAGATTCAGCAGGACATTGTTAATGACCAGTGGCATGCGATTACGGATCAATGGCAGGCCAGAAAAGCGCTAGATGCACAGAAGCACGCTATGTTGCTAAGCCAAGTGGCTGCCTCGGAGCACAAATTGTCATTGCTAAATATGGCGCTTGAGGAGAGGCAACAGATATTGCTGTTGGCACGCAAGCGTCTCGATCGCGCTGTACGCTTGTTTGAACAAGGGCACATCGCCGAAGTGGCTTTGAGCGACCTACGCGAAAGGCACTATGTGTTGCGGCTGCAGGATATCGACATGCAGTCTCAGATGGCTGGCGAGCAGGCGCAATTATTATCGCTGCAGCAACAGCTTAACGCGCTAGAAAATGAGTCGGCGATCGCTGCAAGCCAATACGAAGAGCGGTTGTCGACATTGGATCAGCAGCAATTGCAGCTATGGCAGCAGGGTTTTCAGGCTGTTGTCGCCGCCCATGATGGGCTGGTGGATAATCTTACCTTGCATATAGGTAATGAGGTGTCCGCTGGACAAGCACTTGTCAACGTATTGCCCGATGGGAGCGAGCTGATTGGCGTGTTGAAGGTGCCGGTGAGCGCGGCGGGTTTTGTCAATCAAGGGCAAGTGGTCGAATTGCGTTACGGGGCTTACCCCTATCAGAAATACGGCACCTTCCAAGGGACCATTACCCAGTTAGACGAGGTGCCAAATTCTGATAGTAGTGGCGCCTTTTATTATTTGGCAAAGGTGTCACTGGACGAGGATAGGGTGCTTGCCCACGGGCAGTACCACCGTCTTAAGACAGGCATGGGTTTTGAGGCCGACGTCGTACTCAGTCGTCGTTCTTTCGCAGAGTGGTTGTTTGAGCCGCTCTATTCGTTGCGCGGCGTGGCTGCGCGTTAATAGCTAGATAAGGAGATCAGCTATGAGAGATGTAGTGTATGAACTAAGTAGGATGTTGTCGCCGAGAGAGTCGCAAGTGTTTGGTGAGTTGTTATTGGGGCGACCGAACAAGGTGATCGCGCGCAACCTCTGCATCGAGGAGCGCACGGTAAAATTTCACTGTTCGAATATTTATCGAAAGTTAAATATTAACAACCGTCAGGGCCTTATAACGTTCTTTAGGTAATTCTGTCTGACGGTGCAGTAGAGGAATCTAGTGTGCTGGTCGATACTTAATGTGTCGCAGCAATACTGCTGCGGCACAATTAAGAGGATGTAAACATGGATGATTACAACGAAGAAATGTTCGTCTTGAAAGACGACGAAATGGATGCTGTGGCAGGGGGATTTATCCAGTTGCTCGGCGTAGTGGCCTCGGTAGGTATTACCTACAAGCAAGCCTATGAAACGGCCAATTTTTATGGGGCAACCCAGCTTGGCAATTGGATAGGTAGTGAGGTTTACGACATGCTGAATAAGCATTAAGTTAAACAGGCCCGCACGGCGGGCCATCACCCAGGAGGGGTTATGGAAAAAGTCGCGCAATTAAATGGATGGGTATATGCCATGGTGGTGGCGCTGCTGTGTATGGCATTAACCAATGCCTTTATTCATTATCAGCAAAGTGCATGGGCGGATGTGGTGCTGGCTTTAAGCCTCGTCTTTATCTTGTTCCCTACACCAGACAATCTACGCTTTATCAATGCGAAATTGCTATCTGTGGAATCAAAACCGGTATCTGTGCAAACGTTGCACCTCGTTGCTGCAGGCTGCTTGATTGCAGGACTTATTGCCAAAGCTATGTAACTTTTAAGGGGGGCTCCATGGAAGGAACCCTAAGCAATTCGTCATTTTGGCGCCGAAGACGTCCTAAGCGTCACCTACCTTTAGTCTGGCAGGCTGAAGCGGGTGAGTGCGGCTTAGCCTGTCTCGCGATGTGTTTGGCGTATTTCGGCCGTTCGGTAAGCCTAAAAGCATTACGCGAGGATTATGGAAGCACTGGGCGCGGCTCGTCTGTGCGCGGTCTTCGAGATATCGCGATGCACTATGGTGTACAAGGAGAGGTGTATCGACTTGAAATTGCTCAGGTCACCAGTCAACCATCCCCCATGATTTTACATTGGGATTTCAACCATTTTGTGGTCTATGCGGGCCGACGTTGGGGGCGGTTCGTTATTTATGATCCCGCTCAGGGAGAGCGTCTTATTACCGCGGGAGAATTGTCACAACATTTCACCGGCGTGGGTATCGTGTTTACTTCCCAGTCCAGTCTAGTTTCTCCAGCCGAACCTCCATCTCACCTTTCTTTGCGTCAATTGCTGCAAGGGCCATCCGTGATAGGGCAAATGAGTTTAGCGGTGGTGTTGTCTGTCATCTTGCAAGGTTGCTTGCTGTTATCGCCGCTTTATATTCAAACAGTGGT
>JBEAQQ010000200.1:0-2552 GCA_041163785.1 Pseudomonadota bacterium | reverse complement strand
CCAAGCGATGCATCGTGGCTAACTCATCATCAGTAAAAGTGTAGGTTTTCAAATTCGACAGTGAATACCAAGCCTCACCGTGGCGAGAGTCCGAGGATAACGCCGCTTGATACGACGCAATGGCCTGATCTTGCGCACCCGCTGTTTTCAAAGCATGGCCTTTGGTTGTCAGCGTGGTGGGTTCGCCAGGCAACTTGACCAAGACCTTATCCAAATAACTGACCGCGGTGTCATAGTCACCTGTTTGCATCGCCTCAATGGCATACAACGACTGAAACTGTGGATTGTCCGGCCGCTGCTCTAACAACCAAGTCGCCTGCTGCATGGCTAACTGAAACTTTTGCCGCTTGCGCAATGCCTGCAAGTAGTCGACTCGAAGTGCCAAGTGCTCCGGCGCTAATTTCACCGCCGCCTCTAATAAAAATTCTGCGTCATCCAATATCCCCAGCTTAACGCCCACGTCTGCCAGTAGTCGCATCGCCTCAACGTGGTGGGGCACCTGCTGCAAAAACTGTCGAACCAACTGCTCCGCCTTGAGTAACTTGCCCTGCGCAATTAAATCGGAAACAGCCAACAGGGGTTTAGGAAGAGACGCTAAATAACGTACTTGCTCTTCCACACCCGCCGCCCGCACAGTGTCACCACGTTGTTGCAAAATCGCCAACTGGGCCTGCCAACAAGCCAACAGCGAGGGATTTTGACGGGTGGCCTGCTGGTAAAAGGCCATGGCCTGATCAAACTGGCCGCGATCGCGAAATAGATGCCCCTGTTCCTGAAGCGCTCGGCTGTGGCCGGGGTCAATCGCCCTGACTTGGGCAAGATGTTGTGAGGCCGCATCGAAACGCTGCAAATATCGCTCACAGGCGGCGGCAAAATAATACGCGTCCGCCAGTTGTGGATGCTGCTCAATAACGCCCTGCAAATAAAATAATGCTTGCTCGAACTGCTTGCCCTGCATCAATTTTTGCAACAGCACCATATCGAGAGCCGCTGTTTGATTTTCCGTCTCTGTTTCCACCGGCCACCTTTTTATGAGGTATGTTGTTCGCTAAATCGGCGTTAGCTAGAACGCAAAACGCCCCAACTAAGGGGCGTTATAGGTAAATCTAGGTTTAAAAATTATACGTCACTCGCATACCCAATGTTCGGGGTCGCGCATAGGATACGCGCTCAACATCGTTGACAAAGTTACGTGACATCTCGGCCCGCTCATCGGTCAAGTTATCAATATATGCCTCTGCCGTCCAATCGTCACTACTCACGCCCGCAGTTAAACCCAACATTGTCCAACCCGCGATTCGATCGCGGTTAATGGTAATAATGTCGCTGTAAGACGCAGATGAAGTCGCCAAGTGCGGCATCACGTGGGCGACAAGATCCCCCTGCAACGACCACTCGTAGCGGGCCTGCAGGTTACCTTGGAAGCGTGGCGCGAAGGCCAAAGAATCCCCTTTGCGCACATCGCCGGTGGGCGTAATGACGCGGGTAATTTCAGTATCCAAAGTAGAGAATGCACCGCTAATGGTTAGACCTTCCACGCTGTCTGGCTGATAGATAAAGTCTGCTTCTAGACCCATGACCTCAGCGTCCGCCGCATTGTCTGAGAAGAACAAGTTAGTGATGCTCGGGTCAAAAATCGTGGTTTGCAATTTATCGATCTGCACATAAAACAGGCTGCCGTTTAGGCGCAATTGCCCATCCGCCAAATCGGTCTTCCAACCCAACTCGTAGTTCATGACATCGTCGGTATCGAGCTCGAAGGGCACCGTAAAGGTTCCGGAAGCATTCGTTTTACCACCGGGGCGGTTCAACAATCCTGGTCGGAAGCCTTCAGACACCGTACCGTACAACAACACATCATCCGAGGGGCGATAGTTCAAGGTCATTTTAAAGATACTGCCCTTGGCCACCGCCTTGTCGGGCGCGCGCAAGGCGTTGTAGATAAACTGGTTATCACCATCGTAGGTCGCAATATCGTAAACAGGGTGCGTCGAGTAAACGTTAAAGGTGCTGTTGTTGTCGGTAAAAACACCGTCGCCGTTGTACAGGTCTGAAATATCAGTACCAAACGAATCCATATCGGTTGGGCCACCGTTGTAGAACGATGAGTTGGCGCTTCCTTCGAAATCCACTTCGATATTGTAATAACGCGCACCCAGCGTGAGCGCCCACTGATCGTTCAGGTCGGCCGTCACTTCACCAAACACACCGTATTGATTGTCGGTACGCAGCACGTCATTGCGGAAAATCACACCCGCCGGGAATGGGCCAGGATCAGAGTTATAGCCAGTTGGATAAGGATAGTTTGGTGCAAACCCGCGCCAAGCCTCATCGTAGAACTCAGTATTCCACGTGCGCACATTGACACTACCGGGATAGACAAAATCGTTGCGCTCGGCTAACTCCAAATCGCTATAGAAGGCGCCGGCAGTAAAATTCAAACCCTCGTTAATATCGCCAGACACACGCAACTCATGGGTTTGCACCTTAGTTTTGGTCGCGCTATCCACCCACAAATTAGGCGCCTGACACGTGCCCACTGGCAAACCATC
>JBEAQQ010000199.1:0-9847 GCA_041163785.1 Pseudomonadota bacterium | reverse complement strand
TAGCGAGGCCTTGCTCGGGCCCTAGCACATCGATGGCGGTAGCGAATGCATCGGCCTCTGCACAAGAATCTGCCACGACAGTCACCGACGCCAAACTATGGGTGACCGGTCGACCCGTCCTAGGGTCAATAGTATGCGAATATCGGACGCTATCAACAGTAAAAAAATTGTAGTAATCACCCGAGGTCGCCACCGCCTGACCGTCAACGACCAATCGGCGATGGATGCTGGGCGGTACACCACTGTCTGGATCAGTAATCGCCGTAACCCAGCGATCACCGCGCGGGCTGTAGCCGTGGGCGCGCAACTCACCACCGACTTCGACCAAAAAATTTGCAACACCCCGGGCGAGAAGCCACTCAGCGGCTCGGTCAACACCGTAGCCCTTGGCAACTGCAGAAAGATCGACAAACACATCGCTCTGGCGTGTTGCGCTGCCCTGCTCGGGCGATAATTTTAACTTGTCGTACCCCAAGGACGATAATAAGCGAGCGATCTCCTCATCACTCGGCAGCTCATCGGCTTTGACCTCGCGCGGGCCAAAGCCCCAAGCGTTTACCAAGGCGCCAACGGTGGGATCAAACGCACCTTGACTGGCCTGGTATACCCGCTTAGACAACTGCAATACCTGCATAAGTTCCGCAGAAATGTCTCGCGCATCGTTGACCGGGTGGGCATTGAGTTGCATCAAACCCGACGCAGGCTTGTAGGTCGACATCTCGGCGTCAACCGCCACCAATGCCGCCTGTACACCCTGTTTGACGGTGGCTAACTCAAGCCCGCTAGGTAAATCCACCACAGTGACGTTATAGCTCGTTCCCATGATCAAACCATTGAAACGGTAGGCCTCAGGTGCCGGCTGGCAGGCGCTTAAAAATAGGCTACAAAAAGCAAAAAGCGGGATTAAAAATCCCGCTCTTAGCCATCCTTGTTGGGGATGCATCATGCCTTAACCACCGAAGTCGTCGAGGAAGATGTTTTCGCGTTCGACGCCCATGTTTTCCAACATGTTGATCACAGCCGCGTTCATCATCGGCGGTCCACACATGTAGTACTCGCAATCTTCGGGTGCAGGGTGATCTTTCAAGTATTGCTCCAACAAGACATTGTGGATGAAGCCAGTCAAACCATCCCAGTTGTCCTCGGGCTGAGGGTCGCTCAACGCCAAGTGCCACTCGAAGTTTTCGTTTTCGGCCGCCAATTGATCGTACTCGTCGGCGTAGAACACTTCGCGCAGCGAACGAGCACCGTACCAGAATGAGATCTTGCGTTTTGACTTCAAACGACGCAATTGGTCAAAGATGTGCGAACGCATAGGCGCCATACCCGCACCACCACCGATGAAGACCATCTCGTTGTCGGTCTCTTTAGCGAAGAACTCACCAAAGGGTCCGTAAACGGTCACTTTGTCACCGGGTTTCAGGTTGAACACCCAAGACGACATGATGCCGGGGGGAATGTCCAACTTGCCTGGAGGTGGTGTCGCACAGCGAATATTGAACTTCACCACGCCCTTCTCTTCGGGGTAGTTAGCCATCGAATAGGCGCGGATAGTGGTTTCGTCGCAAGACGACTTACAACCCAAGAAACCAAAGCGCTCCCAGTCACCCTTGTATTCATCACCAATATCGAAATCGGCGTAGTTGACCGCGTGAGGAGGACATTCCAACTGCACGTAACCGCCGGCGCGGAAGTCAACGTTTTCACCCTCGGGCAGACGCAAGGTCAGCTCTTTAATAAAGGTCGCTACGTTGGGGTTAGACTCAACCGTACACTCCCACTGCTTAACGCCGAAGACCTCTTCAGGCACTTCGATCTTCATGTCCTGCTTCACAGGCGTCTGGCACGACAAGCGCCAGCCGGCTTTAGCCTCACGGGGTGTGAAGTGCGCCATTTCTGTTGGCAACATCGAGCCGCCACCGTCGTTCACCACACATTTACACTGCGCGCAGCTACCACCACCACCACAAGCTGAAGGTAGAAATAAACCGCCCTCAGAAAGCGTTTGCAGCAACTTACCACCCGCAGGCACGGTAATCGTTTTCTCACCGTTGATCTCAATACTGACATCACCGGTGCTTACCATTTTTGAACGGGCGAACAAAATGACGAGAACCAAGGCAAATACCACCACGGTAAACATCACGACGCCAAGAATAATTGTATTCATTCGTCTCTACCCTTCTATTACAGATCGATACCGCCGAAAGACATGAAGCCAAGCGCCATCAAGCCTACGGTGATAAAGGTAATACCCAAGCCTTGCAAACCGGCTGGAATATCGCTGTATTTTAATTTTTCGCGGATACCGGCGAGCGCGATGATCGCCAACGCCCAGCCCACACCTGAGCCCGCGCCGTAAACAATCGACTCAGGCAGGTTGTAATCGCGCTCTACCATGAACAATGATGCACCCATAATCGCGCAGTTCACAGTAATCAACGGCAAGAACACACCCAGTGCGTTGTATAGTGCAGGCACATACTTATCCAAGAACATTTCCATGATCTGAACAATCGCCGCAATAACACCGATGTAGCTCAACAGACCGAGGAAGCTTAGATCCAACGCCGCCAAGGTGGGGTTGCCGGTCCAAGCCAGTGCACCCTCTGCCAGTAAGCTGTGGTAGATAACATTGTTGATAGGCACAGTGATGGTCAACACGACCACCAACGCAATACCCAAACCAATCGCCGCTTCCATCTTTTTAGAGATCGCGATGAAGGTACACATTCCCAGGAAGAAACCTAGCGCCATGTTCTCGATAAAAATCGAGCGAATAAATAAACTCAAATAGTGTTCCATGGCTTACACCTCCTTCACTGCACGAGTATTGGGTGCAATCTTGAACTCAGATTTTTCCACTTGGTTAGTGCGCAGGGTGCGCAGCGCCCAAATGAAAAAACCGATCAAGAAGAATGCACTCGGGGGCAACAGTAATAGACCATTGGGAACGTACCAACCGCCATTACTTGCCACCGGCAGAATCTCAAAGCCAAACAACTTACCAGAACCAAACAACTCGCGAACGAAACCGATGGTCATCAGTACAAAGCTGTAGCCCAAGCCGTTGCCGATACCGTCAAAGAAACTCGCTACAGGAGGGTTTTTCATCGCAAACGCTTCCGCGCGGCCCATCACGATACAGTTGGTAATAATCAAACCAACAAACACCGATAACTGCTTGGAAATATCGTAAGCCACCGCCTTCAATATTTGATCAACCACGATCACCAATGAAGCAATGACCACCATTTGCACGATGATACGAATGCTGCTGGGAATAAAGTTGCGAATCAAAGAGATTGAAAAATTGGAACACGCCGTAACGGCCGTCACAGACAGCGACATTACCAACGCCACCTTCAAGCTCGACGTTACCGCCAGCGCTGAACAGATACCCAAAATTTGTAGTGCAATGGGGTTGTTACTAACAATGGGACTAATTAAAGAATCTTTAATCTGAGACACAATTACACCTCGCCGTTACGCAGTTTGTCCAAGAAGGGCTTGTAGCCTTTCTCGCTCATCCAGAACTGCAGCAAATTGGTCACGCCGCGACTTGTTAAAGTCGCACCCGACAAACCATCTACCGAGTAAGATGCAGAAGGAGACGCTGGATCAACACTGCCCTTAATCAACTGGACAGCGGCTTTACCGTTGGCATAAATTTCTTTACCCGGCCATTTTTGTTTCCAGTTAGGATTATCGACTTCACCACCGAGCCCGGGGGTTTCCTTGTGGTCATAGAAACCCAAACCCGCCACTGTATTAGCATCGCCTTCCAAGGCCAAGAAACCGTAGAGCGTGCCCCACAGGCCGTAACCGCGGACAGGCAAAATCAGTTTATCGATCGCATCGCCCTTTTTCACCAAGTAAACGGTGGCAAAGTGCTCGCGGCGGAAAATCTTGGCGGTGTCCTCTTCTGCGCTCAACTTGGTTGACCTAGAAGGGTCTTTAGCCGCTTTGATTTGATCGTAACCGGCGGCGTCTACTTCAGTAGTAAACTCGCCAGTGCGCAGGTCAACCACGCGCACCTCAACCGAGGCAAACTGCTCATCGATGGACACACCGTCTTGCAACAGACCCGCCGCCGCCAAAATATTGGTTTTGCGATCCGTCTCTTGGTTGGCCTGTTGTTGAGGCTTCAGGCTTACCGCCGCCGATGACACCACCAGCGCGCAAACCACACACAGTGCACCAGCAACGATCAACGTTTGCTTAATAGAATCATTACTAGCCACGTGCCAATCTCCTCTTCACATTAGACTGCACCACGAAGTGATCGATCAGTGGTGCGAACAGGTTAGAGAACAGAATCGCCAGCATCATACCCTCTGGGAAAGCGGGGTTGACGACACGAATCAAGACAACCATCAGGCCGATCAAAATACCGTAGAACCATTTGCCTTTATTTGTCATTGAGGCCGATACAGGGTCGGTCGCCATGAAAATCATACCGAAGGCGAAACCACCCACCACCAAGTGCCAATGCCACGGCATAGCAAACATGTGATTGGTTTCAGAGCCGATGAAGTTGAATAGTGTCGACAGCGAAATCATGCCTAAGAACACACCGCCCACGATGCGCCAAGACGCGATACCCGTGCCCAACAGCAAGGCACCACCTAGCAAAATGGCCAGCGTTGAAGTTTCGCCATTCGAACCGGGAATAAAGCCAAAGAATGAATTAGCCCAGCCGAACTGTGCCGCCATGGCTTCAACGCCTTGGCTTGCCGCCACAGACAAAGGGGTTGCCATGGTATAGCCATCGACCGCCACCCAAACAGCCTCACCGCTCATCATGCTGGGGTAGGCGAAGAACAGGAAGGCACGACCGGTCAGCGCGGGGTTCAAGAAGTTCTTGCCGGTACCACCGAAGACCTCTTTACCGACCACGATACCGAAGGAAATACCCAGTGCCACCACCCAAAGAGGCAGTGTTGGTGGGCACGACAGGGCAAACAGGATTGAGGTAACGAAGAAACCTTCGTTGACTTCGTGACCGCGTTTCATGGCAAACAGCACTTCCCAGAAACCACCGACCACGAAAGTGACGGCGTAAATGGGCAGGAAGTACCACAAACCGTGCCAAAAATTATCCCATACGCTGGCAGGGTTCAAACCTGAGCCCATGTGGATAAAGACAGATCTCCAGCCCTCAATATCGGTACTGCCTAGGCTGGCCATAACCGTATTAGCCTGCAAACCGACGTTGTACATACCAAAAAACATCGCCGGGAATGCCGCAAACCAAACAGTGATCATAATACGCTTAAGGTCGACACCATCACGCACGTGCGCGGTGGTTTTGGTGGTCGACGAAGGCGAGTAGAAAATGGTGTCTACCGCTTCGTAGAGCGCATACCAATTCTCGAAACGACCACCCTTGTGAAAGTGGGGTTCGAGTGAATCAAAGAATTTTCTCAAAGCCATACAATTAACCCTCTTTCTCGATGCGGGTTAAGTTTTCGCGCAGAATTGGGCCGTATTCGTACTTGCTCTGGCACGCATAGGTGCACAGCGCCAAATCTTCTTCGTCCAACTCCAAGCAACCCAATAACTGCGCCTGTTGTGTATCACCTACGATAAGTGAACGCAGCAACTGCGTGGGCAGAATATCGAGGGGCATGACTTTCTCGTAGCTACCCACAGGAACCATGGCGCGCTCAGAACCGTTGGTGTTTGCCGAGTAAGCGAATCGTTTGGAAGGCATAAATTGAGACAGATAAATCCGCAGCATCGAATGCTTGTTAGCACCGGGCGACAACCAACCCATAAACTCGCGTTCCGCGCCTTCCGCCAACACACTGACCTGCAAATGGTAGCGACCCAAATAAGCCACCGCGCCACGGGCTGTTCGGCCGCCGAGCACCGAACCCGACACAATGCGGTTATCACCAGCCTTCAGTTGGCCAGCGACCAGCGCATTCAAATCAGCACCGATACGGGTACGCACTAAGCGAGGTTGCTCAACTTGAGGACCTGCAAGCGAAATCACGCGATCGGCGATCAACTTACCTTCAAGGAACAAGCGTCCCACGGCGATCGCGTCTTGGTAGTTAATGCTCCACGCTTGTTTTTGCGCAGACACCGGAGACAGATAGTGGATATGGGTACCACTCAAACCCGCCGGGTGGGGGCCAGAGAATTCAACATTCGTGGCCGCCTCAGGGAGATCAAGCTGACTGCCTGGCGCGCTACAAACGAAGGTTTTACCTTCAGTCAATCGACTCAACGCTGCCACACCCGCTTTAAATGCAGCCGCTTGTTCAGCAATCACAAGGTTGGGATTTGCCGCCAAAGGATGGGTATCCATGGCATTGACGAAAACCGCTTCAGGCATGGCATCCAATGCTGGCACCTTGCTGTAAGGACGTGTACGTAACGCTGTCCAAAGGCCTGATCTCACCAAGTTATCGACAACCTTATCACGCGCCAAACCTGCGATAGCAGCGGCCTCGTAGCTGTCGAATGCAACGAATTCATCGTCTTCAACGTCGATAACGACAGACTGTAACACGCGTTTTTCACCGCGATTAATCGCCGCAATCACACCAGTCGCGGGCGCGGTATAAATCACACCCTCAGTTTTCTTGTCTGCAAAAATCGCTTGACCTGTGGTAACCCGATCACCCTCTTTCACCAGCATGGTAGGCTTCATACCTACATAGTCGAAACCAATCACGGCGACACTACGCGTGCTCGGCCCTTCGCTGATGACTTGATCAGGGGCACCGGAGATGGGCAAATCCAAACCCCGTTTGATCTTGATCATGTTGTCTATTCACCTTCTTAAGGTTGCTGATTCGAAAGTAAAAACCAGTGGTTGTGCTGGCTTTACTGAGTCGCACAGATTGGCTCTGCGCAGAAGCGTGTCGACAAGAGAGAAAAACCCTTTCCACACGGGGTGCGAATTATAGAGAAATTACAGCGCTGTGACTACCGTTTGACGGGATTTAACAAGGAATTGCGACAGGATTTTATGAGAACAAAATATTAGGTAAATTTAATATATTCGCAACCCCCCGCGCTACGGGGAGTTGCGAAATGAGACTAGTCGCGGGGGAAAACAGCGTAGTTAACCCCAGCCATCTGCTCGACGATGCGATGCACCTGACAAGAGTAACCAAACTCGTTGTCATACCAGCAATAGAGCACCGCAGTTTTACCGTTCACAATGGTCGCGCCAGCATCAAACACACACGCACTGCGAGAACCCACAAAGTCAGTCGACACCACCTCCGGCGAGTTGGTGAAATCAATTTGCTTGCGCAACGACGAGTACACCGCCGCCCAGCGCATGAACTCATTAAGCTCATCAACACTGGTTTCGGTGCGCAAATTCAACTTCAAAATAGCCATAGAAACATTTGGCGTCGGCACACGAATCGCATTGCCAGTGAGCTTGCCCTCAAACTGTGGCAACACCTTAGCCACGGCCTTGGCCGCCCCGGTTTCGGTCAACACCATATTCAATGGGGCACTGCGACCACGGCGATCACCCTTGTGGTAGTTATCAATAAGGTTTTGGTCGTTGGTATAGGAGTGCACCGTTTCCACGTGACCATTTTCAATACCGAACTTATCCTCCAGCATTTTCAAAGGTGGCACGATGGCATTCGTGGTACACGATGCCGCGGAAAGAATCGTATCGTTGACGTCGATATCCGCATTGTTAACACCGAACACAATATTCTTGATATCACCCTTACCCGGCGCCGTGAGTAACACCTTAGACACACCCTTGGCTTGCAAATGGCGACCAAGGCCCGCCTCATCGCGCCACACACCGGTATTGTCGATGACGATGGCGTCCTCGATACCATAGGCGGTGTAATCAACATCCTCCGGCGCCGACGAATAGATCACTTTAATTTCGTTGCCGTTGGCGACAATACTACTGTTTTCCTCGTCGACGCGAATCGTGCCCTTGAACGACCCGTGCACCGAATCGCGGCGCAACAGGCTGGCGCGTTTCACCAAATCATTTTTAGCACCGCCCTGGCGCACAACAATCGCGCGCAAACGCAGGGTTTCACCACCGCCAGTTTTTTCGATCAGCAGACGCGCCAATAGACGCCCAATGCGGCCAAAGCCGTACAACACGATATCGCGCGGACGCTCTACCGCTGTTAGCTTTTTGTCGATGATGTCAGACAACTCACTTCGCAGGTAGGTCTCGAGATCGACACCTTCGGCTTGACGCGCCTTTTCGAAGTTCGTGGCTAAACGACCCACATCGATGTGCGACATCCCCAAATTAAGCGACGCCAAGGTCTCTAAAATAGGAAAAGTTTCAAACTCGGATAATTCGCTACCTACAATCTGCCTTGCGGCGCGGTGCATTTTCATGATATCCAGCACCGATTTGCCTACCATGTCACGACCATAGACATAGGCCTTGGCACTATTGTTGCGATATAGCTGACCGACGACAGGAATCATCTTTTCAGCCAACTCTTCGCGGGCCTTCCAGTCAGTAAAGTAATTCTCGGGGCGTTCTCGATTTTGTGATGTCACCATTTTTCTCCGTAAAAGATGTGTGATTGACGTTTTGTGCAGTGTTTTTTGTTTGTTGTCGGGACATTATGGTAGAGCCTTTGGCGTTGCACAATAAGGAAGGGGAAACCTGTAGTTTTGTTACCCTTTAATGCGACAAAAGCTGAGTTTAGTGTAAAAAAACTACACTCATGACAAGGCCTAGCAAGCCCACGGTGGCAGTCAGGACGACGGTCAAGTAAAATGCCCGCCTTATTATTTTTAGAGATAGCTAAACCGTGACGGATTTCCAGTCATTATTGCCAGAACTCCCAAGCCAATGCGCTCGCCAACGCTGGTCAGAACTGCGCGGCAGCGGTCTCGGCCTATCAGTCGCTCTGGCGATGCAGCAGTGCTCTGCGCCGATATTGGTCGTCTGCCGAGACGGTAATCGCGCGCAACAACTGGAAGCTGACATTCGTTTCTACAGCGACCAACCCGATGCCGTGGTGCACTTCCCCGACTGGGAAACCCTACCCTACGATAGCTTCTCGCCCCACCAAGACATCATTTCCGAGCGGCTGCGCATACTTCACCGACTGACTCGACAAGAACGCTTGGTACTTGTCACCACCGTCACCAGCTTATTACAGCGCATTGCACCGAGCAGTTACCTCGCCGCGCATAGCACCCTGCTTAAAAGCGGCCAACGCTTTGACATCAACACAGAAAGGGCTCAGTGGGAGGCCGCTGGCTATCGCTGCGTTGACACCGTCTACGAGCATGGAGAATTTGCCGTACGCGGCTCCGTGGTCGATCTTTTCCCCATGGGAAGCCAGGTACCCTTCAGACTCGAACTGTTCGATGACGAACTCGAAAGCCTGCGTAGCTTTGACCCCGAAACGCAGCGTACACTTGAGAAAGTAGCGGCAATTGAAATCCTCCCCGCTAGAGAGTTCCCCCTCGACAAGGCGGGCATACAACGTTTTAGATCGCAGTGGCACGACACGTTTGATGTCGACCATCGCAAATGCCCGACATATCGCGATGTGAGCGACGGCATTGCCCCCGCGGGCATTGAATACTACTTGCCGCTATTCTTTGAACAAACAGAAAGCCTGCTCGATTACCTTCCAACGGACAGCCTTTTATTTGCAGACGCCGCCCTTGAGCCGGTCGTGCAGCAATACTGGCAGGACATCACAAACCGTTACGATGAACTAGGGATCGACCCGACTCGACCACTGCTTGCGCCCAAACATTTATTCATGGCCAATGAAGAGCTATTTGGTCGCTTTAAAGGGCTGTCGAGGGTGGTATTCAGCCTCGACCGCGCCGACAAGAGCCAATTTGTCTTCCCCGCCAG
>JBEAQQ010000198.1:0-3157 GCA_041163785.1 Pseudomonadota bacterium | reverse complement strand
ATCGAGGATGAGAATGCGTTGTTTTAAGGCGGCTTGAAGAGTATTCAAAGAGGACTTCCTAATTTGCGCGTAAAAGAGGCTTGAAAGTATATCAAAAAATTTCGATAAAGTAAGCGTGATGAGCCTTGGCGATGTGTTTAATTGACCAATGTAGGCGTCTAAATTTCATCGACATGATTATAACGCGGCTGCAATGGCTTTACTTAGTATAAAAATATATAAGCGATATTTTGTGATACCGACACTACAATAACCCTACAAGGTGTAGGCTAATTAACTAAAAAATAACGAGTTTTGAGAAACAAGTCGTAGTCCGCTGCCGTAAATAGCACTACAATACGGGCCTTATTAGGAGTTCACTATGGTTACTATTACAGAATCAGCTCAAGGTTATTTAGCTGAATTGCTCGCCAAGCAGGGTGAGGACGTGCTCGGTGTCAGGATGTTTATTACAAACCCAGGGACCTCAAGAGCTGAAACGTGCATTGCCTATTGCCGAGAAGGCGATATCAATGAGGAAGACGACACGGTCAACTTTGATGCCTTCAAAGCCTACTACGAAAAGCGTTCATTGCCTTTTTTGAAAGATGCCGTGGTTGATTACGCGAAGGACCGTATGGGTGGACAGCTAACCATCAAGGCCCCCAATGCAAAGATGCCTCAGGTCAATGCTGACAGCCCCTTGGAAGACCATATCAACTATGTGTTGTACAACGAAGTGAATCCTTCGCTGGCTGCCCATGGCGGCGAGGTGAGCCTTGAAAAAATTACTGAGGACAAGTTAGCTGTGCTGAAGTTTGGTGGTGGTTGCCAAGGTTGCAGTATGGTTGACGTGACTCTGAAAGAGGGGGTCGAAAAAACCTTAATGGAGAAAGTCCCCGGGCTTGCCGGTGTGCGCGATTTGACCGACCACACCGATAAGTCTGACGCCTATATGTAATGGTATGGCTAGCAATATTTAGCAAGAAAAAAGGCGCCTATGGCGCCTTTTTTCTTTCGGGTGATCTTATCGCTTAGCGATAGCCCCCTTTATGGTGTCGCGCATTTTGCGCAGCGAGGAAACGGTGGTTTCCCAGTCGATGCACTTGTCGGTAATCGATACACCGTATTCAAGATCCGCCAAATTGGCCGGGACTTTCTGGTTGCCTGCGCCGATATTCGACTCGATCATGACACCGACAATGGATTGGTTGCCGTCGGCAATTTGGTGAGCAATATTTTCCAAGACAAGGGGTTGTTGTTTGTGGTCCTTGTTGCTGTTGGCGTGGCTAGTATCGATCATGATGTTCTTGGCGAGCCCGGCTGATTCCAAATCTTGCTCGGCTAGAGCCACGTGGACAGAATCAAAATTAGGGCCATTGCTACCACCGCGAAGTACTACGTGCGCATAAGCATTTCCCTTAGTTTCTACAACAGAAACAGCCCCATCGGAATTAATGCCGAGGAAGCGGTGTGGGTGGGCGACAGAGCCCAGTGCATTGATAGCAACCTCTAGGCCACCATCGGTGCCATTCTTGAATCCCACTGGTCCAGAAAGACCGGAAGACATTTCTCGGTGAGTCTGCGACTCGGTGGTTCTCGCGCCGATGGCCGACCATGAGATCAAGTCTTGCAGGTATTGTGGTGAGATAGGGTCAAGCGCTTCTGTGGCGAGCGGTAAGCCAATTTCTGACAAATCAATCAATAGCTTACGGGCTATTTGTAAACCATCTTCTATCTTAAAGGAGTCATTTAAGTAGGGGTCGTTAATTAAGCCTTTCCAGCCGACCGTTGTGCGCGGCTTCTCAAAATAGGCGCGCATGACAATATACAGCGTGTCATCCAATTCCTCAGATAGGGCTTTTAAGCGTTTAGCATAATCAAGCGCCGCGGCGGGATCGTGGATAGAACAGGGGCCAATTACCACAAATACACGTGGATCTTGACGATCAAGAATAGCGCGAATAGTGTTGCGCCCCTCGTTGACAACGGCCAATGCTTTTTCGCTTGCCCGAACTGCGCTTTTGAGCGCAGATGGTGTAATGAGTGGGGTGTTAGAGGCAATATTAATATTGTCTGTATGGGTAGTCATTTTAAAGTCACTGCTGCTTAAAAATCGTGTATTCTACTCGATAGATCGCCGTATGTAATGGATAAAAGGAAGGGTTTTGCCACATTTTACGCCGCTTTATGATTTGTCTGGGCTCGAGGTCGCTTTGGCTGGCCGTGATTCGGTCTTGATCCTTGCGGCAAATAGACGTTTGGCGGCTAAAATTACTCAGGCCTACCAATACAAAGCTTCATTACAACGTCGATCGATAGTTCCTCCGCAGGTTTTTGCCATCAGCGACTATTTTCATGGCGAATATCAGCGCGCTGTTCTAAACGGGCAATTACCTGCCGCCAAGATCCTTTCTGGCACCCTTGAACGCTATCTATGGCGTACAGCCATTTTGCAGCACCTCGACGACGACTCGTCGCTGATTAATCTCTCGAGTACCATTCCATTAGTGAAGTCGGCCCATCAACTGCGTGAGCAGTACTGTTTAGATAGCGATGCACTGAGACCTCAAATAGCGCCATGGATTGCTGCTTTTGAAACGCACTGCCAGGCGCTGGGCGTGATTCCTAGTTATGTGGCAGAGGCGAGGGTAATCGAGCATCTTTGCCAAAAACCGAGCGATCAGCGGGTACTCTTTGTCGGCTTTGAGGATTTCACGCCCTTGTATAGAGTTTTTTATACATCGGTTGGTGGCGCCGAAATGTCTCCACTTAGCCATAGTCACCAAGAGCAATTGTTGTGGTTTGAAGATCGCGAGCAAGAACTCATTGCCGCCGTTGATTCGGCCATTGAATACACCCGAGATCATCCTACTCATCGGTTTGGCATTATTGATCCCTCACTTGGGCAGCATAGGGGCGTCATTCATCGTCTCGTTAACGAGAGGTTGTCCCCGTCGGCGCGCTCTGTATTCACTGATCGTGAGATCGTCTCGGTGAATATTTCGGCCGGTCAATCGGCGAATGAATTGCCGCTTATCCAGATGGTGCTATGCCTGATGCAGACGTGGCGTGATCGCATCGATATGCCCAACTTATTCGCCTTGTGCCATACGCCGTTTGTCGCGGCGGCTGATACAGAGGCCTTGTCCCGAAGTACCTTTTATCAATACATTCT
>JBEAQQ010000197.1:0-5836 GCA_041163785.1 Pseudomonadota bacterium | reverse complement strand
GCACACTCCACGACATCGACTGGCCCGTTCTTGGGTGGACCAGCTTTAAGCGGCGAGCATGCAAGGCCTGCCTTGGAAACTGCTGCAAAAAGTCCACAAAAATCTGCTCTGCTTGGCGTGGTACGCGCGGACGTCCCGCGTATGTCGCGTCGCCCACCAAGGGATATTTGATATGCGCCAAGTGAACTCGAATTTGGTGGGTGCGCCCAGTTTCCAAGCTAACATAAACGTGGGTGTGGTGTTTAAAACGGTGAGCCACGCGATAGTGCGTAATGGCGCGCTTTCCGCCAAACTCTAACACGGCCATTTTTTTGCGATCTTTTGGGTGTCGCCCCATCGCCCTGTCGACAGTACCGCCACCGGTCATGACGCCTACCGTTACCGCCTCATATTCCCTTGATACCGAGCGCGACTGCAATTGCTCCACTAGGCTTGCGTGGGCCGGCAGCGTTTTTGCCACCACCATGATGCCGGTGGTGTCTTTATCCAAGCGATGGACAATACCACAGCGAGGCAGTTGAGCCAGTGACGGAGCGTGGTGTAACAGCGCATTCAGCAAGGTGCCATTAGGATTGCCCGCGGCTGGGTGCACTACCATATTGGCGGGTTTATTGAGGACAATAAGATCATCATCTTCGTAGACAATATCGAGCGGAATATCCTCGGGCAGAAGACTAATTTCTTCTTCAAGCGTGGCATCTAGGGCTAGCACTGCGCCACTAAAAAGCTTGTCTTTGGTCTTGCAAACCTTGCCATCGGCGGTTAATTCGCCTGATTTTATCCAGCTTTGCAGGCGTGAACGCGAATAGTCAGGGAACAATTGCGCGGCAATTTGGTCAAACCGTTGCTCGTCCATTTCGGGTGGCACGGTCGCTTGAATGTTAATAGGTTGGCTCATGGGCATTCCTGTTGAAAACTTTGCAAAGTTTACCACGGTTAACGTTTTGGTTTTCACCGCTATGTGGTTAAATACGGGTTTTATTTTAGGGCACTTCTTTTCCCGCCCCTTTAAGGATGACAAATTGGACATTAAACGATTCATTACCGCGCTGACTATTTCTTCAAGTTTGCTACTGGGTGCTTGCTCAACCGTGGAGGAAGAGGAAGCTATGCGCGGTACAGAGCGTGGCATTTATGAACAGGCCCAATCTCATATGCGCAATGAGAACTTCCCCATGGCTGTGCAAAAGCTGCAATTGATTGAATCGCGCTTCCCTTTTGGCAAATATGCGGAGCAAGCGCAGTTAGAACTGATTTATGCCCATTACCGCAGCAGCGATTTTGCCGAAGCGATGGAGGCCGCAGATCGTTTTATTCGTCTTCACCCGCGTCATGCCAATGTGGATTACGCCTACTATGTTAAAGGCTTGGCGGCCTTTACCGACGGGGCCTCCATATTTGATCGTTTCATCCCCGGCGATGTGGCTAGTCGTGACACCGGCCCAGCCCTTCAAGCGTTTGGCGCCTTCTCTGAAATGATTTCGCGCTTCCCCAGCAGCCAGTTTGCCGCCGATGCGCGCGCGCGCATGGTGTATTTACGCAACCTGTTGGCGCGTCACGAAATCCATGTCGCCAACTACTACTTTAAACGTCGCGCATTTGTGTCTGCCTTGCGCCGCGGCCAATACGTCGTCGAAAACTTTCCCAAGACGCCCGCTGTCGCTGATGGTCTGGCGGTGATGATTCAAGCCTACAATTCAATGGGCTTACACGAACAAGCAGACACCTCCCTGGAAGTGCTAAAACTCAACTTCCCCGACTACCCCGCGATAGACGCCTCGGGTAATTTTGTCAGTGATTTTGATATGGACGGCAACCGTTCGTTCATTAATCAGTTGAGCTTTGGTGTCTTTGACGCCCCCAACCCTCCCCGATTTGATACCAGCAACTTATACGGCGGCTAAGGAGAAAGCACCACTATGCAACGCAACGATATTGTCGCAGAAATGCGCGTTTTACCTCGCATCGACCTAAAATTCGAATTTGAGAGACGCCGCGACTTTATTGCCCAGCGTTTGCTGGCGGCCCACAGCCATACCTTGGTACTGGGGATTAGTGGCGGTATCGATTCTTGCCTTTGTGGCAAACTTGCTCAAGCGGCGGTGGACCTTTTGAATGAGCAACACGGTGGCGGTTATCAATTTATCGCGGTGCGCCTCCCCTACGGCATTCAACACGACGAACACGAAGCGCAAATGTCCGTCGACTTTATCCAGCCCAGCGTTGCGATGGCCGTCAACGTTAAATTGGGTGCCGACGGTATCCACGAGGAAGTCCTCGGCGCCATGCAAGCGGCTAGTATGCTCGACAACACCGCCGCCTCCATCGACTTTGTAAAAGGTAACGTAAAAGCCCGTACTCGCATGGCCATTCAATACGAGATTGCAGGTCTCACAGGTGGCTTGGTATTGGGTACCGACCACTCCGCTGAAAATATCACTGGGTTTTACACCAAATGGGGTGACGGTGCCTGTGACTTAGCGCCGCTATTTGGTTTAAGCAAGCGCCAGGTGCGAGAATTGGCCAGCTATCTGGGCGCACCAGACCAACTTGTCAGCAAAACACCCACCGCCGACCTCGAGTGCGACGCGCCTCAAAAAGCCGATGAGCATGTCCTGGGATTATCTTACGACGACATTGACGACTTCCTCGAGGGTAAAGCCGTGTCTGCCGCCGTCGAGCAGCGCTTGGTCGATATTTACAAGCGCACGCAACACAAACGCCAACCTATTCCTACCGTTTACGACGAGGCTTAAAACATGGGTTTAATTCGCGTCCTTGTCTTCGGATTTGCCATTTGGTTGGTCTACAAATTTTATCTTGCCTACAAAGCCCGAATTTCTGCCTATAATCAACAAGAAGCACCCTCCAGTGCGATGATTAAATGCGGCCAATGCGGCACCTACGTCCCCAAAGACAAAGCTATCAGCTCTGGGGCACAATGGTTTTGCTGCCACGCGCATCAAAAGGACTTTGAGCAGAATGCTAGGCGCGACAAAGACGACGCAGACAAGCACCAATAAACTTCTCGATTTTTATGGCCTTTATCGGCTGGCGACAGCGGGCACGCTGCTTTGCTTATTCTGGTTCCAACACGCCCACAGTGTCTTCGGGCAACGATCGCCTGAGCTGTTTGTTCAAACCTCGATAGCGTTTACCGCTTTTGCGCTGATCGCCCTTCGTTACTGGCGCACTTTTCCATCGCACTGGCTACGCCACACCCTATTCGCCAGTTTCCTGATCGACACTGTTTTCCTCGTTATTGCTCTGCACACCAGTGCCGCCGCTGGGGTGACGGCGCTTGGGCTGATGTGCGTCGTCACAGTGGCGACAGCCACCATGGTACTCGGCAACCCGCTAGCACTAGTTATCGCCTCACTATTCGTGCTTGGCTTACTGACTGACAGCGTCGTCTCGCAAAGCCAAAACGGCCAATCCACTATCGATCTCTCGACGAGCGGTTTGTTTAGTGCCTTCCTCATGTTGACTGCCATTGTTGTAGACCGATTTGCCCGGCATCTTCGCCTTGTAGAACTTGAAGTGGCAAAATCCAGTCGTGAAAGTGCATTGGCCAAGCAACTCAACGAATTAATTTTACAGCAGCTCAACACCGGGGTAGTTTTGCTGCATGAGGACGATGTTATCGCCTATAACCAAGACGCACAGATGATTTTCGAACCCGGCGCATCAAAAAAGTTACCCCGCCAGTTACCGGTAGCATTTCAACAGCAATATCAGGCATGGCAGGCCAACCCCGAGCAGCCGTTACCCACCATCACCACCCTTCACGACCACCAAGAACTGCAACTGCAATTCAAGACTGTATCGAGCGGCGCGATGCGCTATACCATGCTGTTTATCGAGAACGCCCAGAAAGCCAACCAGCGCGCACAACAACTTAAACTCGCCTCGCTTGGCCGCTTAACCGCCAGCATTGCGCACGAGATCCGCAACCCCTTGGCGGCCATCAAGCACGCGACTGAGTTATTGCAAGAGGGCGACAACAATACTGAGGATACGAGATTACTCACCATCATTGATCAGCACGCCGTGCGGGTGAATAACATTATCGCAAACATTCAAAATCTTTCGCGACAGCAGCCTTCCGTGCCACAACAACTCGACCTGCGCGATTTTCTGAGCACCTATGTCACACAATTTAACGAACAGCAACCCGGAATGATCCGCCTTATTATCGATGCGCCTTCACCGACGGTGATTTTTGAGCCAAGCCAACTGCTGCAGGTGCTAGACAACCTTTGCCAAAATGCAGCGCGCTACACCGTCAGGCAAGCCGACGGCCACGGTGTCTTGATACACGTTCAATCTGTCTCAAGACTCAAGCGACTGGCACTGGCTGTCATCGATTACGGCGAACCCATTGCGGAACGGGCGGTACAACACCTATTCGAACCATTTTTCACCACCGAACACCACGGCACTGGTTTAGGACTTTACCTTTCCAGAGAACTTTGCCTGTTAAACAAAGCCTCGCTTGAATATCGCAGCGGCGGTCGTCGCAGAAAAAGTTTTAGCCTCCTTTTCAGCGCTGAAACCTAGACTATACTCAGAGCATGACACATCGTGTATTGCTCATCGACGACGAACCCGACCTGCTGGAACTGCTGGGCATCACCATGTCTCGCATGGGGCTAGAAGTCGACACCGCTAGCTGCGTGCGCGCCGCCCTCACCAAACTGGCCGCCCGTGATTACGACCTCTGCCTGACCGATATGCGCCTACCCGACGGCGACGGTATCGACGTCATTAAATACGGTCAACGCCATCGCCCCAGCCTTCCAATGGCGATGATCACCGCCCATGGCGACGTAGAAACCGCCACCGACGCCCTCAAATTAGGCGCCTTTGATTTTCTTAATAAACCCGTCGAAATGGCTCGGCTTAAAGCCTTGATCGACAGCGCCTTGAAAACTTCAGCACAGCCCGAGGAGGACAGCAGCCAACAACTTATCGGTGACGCCGACAACATACGCGAGCTGCGCAGCGCCATTGCCAAAGTGGCCCGCAATCAAGCCCCTGTTTTTATCAAGGGTGAATCAGGCAGCGGCAAGGAGTTGGTGGCCAAGTTAGTACATCAACTTGGGCCTAGAAAAGACGCGCCTTTTGTCCCCATCAATTGCGGCGCCATCCCTAGCGAGCTCATGGAAAGCGAACTGTTTGGGCACAAGAAAGGTGCCTTTACGAGTGCCACAAACGATAAAATAGGATTGTTTGAAGCCGCGACTGGCGGTACCTTGTTTCTCGATGAAATCGGCGATCAGCCCCTCCCCATGCAAGTCAAACTATTGCGCGCCATCCAAGAAAAGAAAGTTCGCCCCGTGGGTAGTCAACAGGAGATCAATGTGGATGTGCGCCTACTGAGTGCCACCCATAAAGACCTTAATCACATGGTGAGCCTTGGCGAGTTTCGCGCCGACTTATACTACCGACTGAATGTCATTGAGCTGAATGTACCCCCTTTACGCCAGCACACCATCGACCTACCGCTACTGACTCGCCATTTACTAGACAGGATGCAGCAATCGCAGCTTTCGCTGACGCCGCAGGCACTTCAAGCCTTGATGGACTATCCCTTCCCCGGAAATATACGCGAGCTAGAGAATATACTCGAACGCGCTGTGGCACTGTGCGACAGTGAGCGTATCGACACCGAGCACCTACATTTTGATAGCCACCAGAGTGAAGATCACTCGTCCCAACCCAGTGCCAAACAAACACACAACGCGGCATTCCCGACCCCGCAACAACGTGTGAACGACGCGGGCGAAGCCTACCTCGACCTTGAGGAATACTTGGCCGAGATAGAGAAAAAAAT
>JBEAQQ010000196.1:0-2921 GCA_041163785.1 Pseudomonadota bacterium | reverse complement strand
CACGACTGCTCTCGTTGGAAATGTCTTCAGCCGACAGACGACTGATATCGAACACATAGCCTTCATAGCCTAACGTACGGAACTCATTGGCCTGCATCAGGCTAGGGCCGCGCTCTACATTATTGCGCGCAAAGCGCAGGGTCGTGTGCTCTCCAACGGGGTAGTTGGCGGAGAAACGCAAGCTCAAAGCGTGGCCATCAATGTTCGTAGTTTCATAAGATGAGCCAAAATTGGCGGTCAACCCTTGCCATGACCACTCGGTATTTAAAAAGGCACGTGCAGTGTGCTCGGTTACCGGTTCATCCGAAGTGAAGAATAAATAACTGGTGGCCTGATCGTGGCGCGCTCCCAACCCCCAACTGAGTTTAGCATTTTCATGCGGGGTAAAATAATGGCGAAACTCTGCATCAAGGCGATGCGAGGATTGATCTCGTGTATCCAGCACCACATCAAAATCGGCGTAGGGAAAATCGTCATAAAACACCTGCGGCGGCAAACCCACAACCTGACTAAAGGGCCCCAAATAATTAAAGTATTCGACAGAGTTTTCAGTTCTGTAAAGCCGAAATTGGTATTGGCTTGTACCACGCTCTCGCCGCCACGTCGCCGACACGTAGGAAGACACCATGGTGTATCGCTCTGTTTCATCGGCTGTGTCCTCTTTGCCTCCGGCCGTCATGCCGATATCACTGTCAGCGTACCCGAATTGAAGGTCAAAACTGTCTTGTAGGGTCGGGGCAAAAATGGCACGAATGCGGGCCGATTGACTGTCTAGGGCATCGTTGACCGGCTGGCCCTCAAAATCAGCAAAGCCGTCATGCTGGCGATTTTTTAGGGTCACCTCGTAGGCAGTCGTAGCATTAAAGCCATTTAACTGAAGTGTTACGTCTTGTTCACTGTGGCTTCCCACTCTAGCGCGGATGACGTCGTGCGTTTTCTCTAGCGGCGATGTCGTAACAATATTGATTGAGCCGGTAAATGAATTAGCACCATCGACGGCAGCATTGGCCCCTCGAACAACCTCGATGTATTCAATATCTTCCACATCGATGCCCAAGCTATTCCAATTGGTGGTATTGAGGAAAACCTCGTAGATCGACAAACCATCTAGCTTAATTTCCAGATTGTTAGGGTAATTACTGGGGTAGTTGCCGTAACTTACCCCACCAAATGATCCGCTGTAGTTAAATGCATCGAACCCCGGCACCATGCGAAAAATATCGTGGACATTGACAACACCCGCCGCACGAATCATTTCCTTAGTGATAATTGAAACGGCGCTAGGCGCCAGACTGATTTTCTGAGGAAAGTTCGAGACCCCGGTGACCATGGGAATCTCTTCATAAAAATCGTCAGCGGCAAA
Source organism: Pseudomonadota bacterium (assembly GCA_041163785.1). Classification (GTDB taxonomy): domain Bacteria; phylum Pseudomonadota; class Gammaproteobacteria; order Pseudomonadales; family JAHEIH01; genus JAHEIH01. The sequence continues at coordinate 1,558 of JBEAQQ010000196.1, read as the reverse complement.
AACACTAGAAAAAGAAAAGATACCAACAGCGATGCACGCTGTGGTTTTTGCAAGTTTGAACATAGTACCTCTTAGAGTAAATTTGCTTTTTGTGCTATTACACTTATTTTGGTGCGATTTTCAACGCCTAACGCCTTGATAATGGCGCTGACATGAACTTTGACGGTATTTTCAGAGAGATGCAAATCGTGGGCTATTTCCTTGTTGGATTTACCATGCAAAATGCCTCTTACCACTTCGAGCTGCCTGTCTGACAGGGACGCCAAAAGACTGCCGACATCCTCACCTTCGGCGGCATTTTTGTGGCGTTGCTGGTTGCGATAATTTTGCGGCAGAGCAATACCACCGGCCATCACTGTTTCAATCGCGGCGATGAGCTCGCCCTGGGAAGACGCCTTGGATACGTAGCCTTGGGCACCCGCGTCGAGACACTTGGTGACATAGGTATCACTGTCGGAGCCGGACAGTACAATCATTGGGAGTTCTGGCCAGCGCTGACACACTTCTCGTACGAATTGAAAGGTAGGCTCGCCGGGGATAAACAAATCAGCGATTAGCACGTCGTAGGTGTTATTTTCTAACAGTTCTATTGCGTGCTTTCCAGAGTCAGTACCATCGACCATCGCCCCTTCGAAACCGCCTTCAACGAGCTCAGAAAGGCCGGCTAAAATCAGGTGGTGATCGTCAACAATCAAAGCCCGCATAGTTATTTTCGTTATCCAATTCTGTGACTGAAATCGAAGAATAGCCTATGCGGGGGGCAAGGGATATAACCCGAAAGTATTAGTTGAAATTAATGCACCGCACCCTGAGAAAATGACAGTGCATCGCCCTGCCGACGAACCGAGATCACGCTGCCAGGCAAGTACTTACCGGCGATGATGTCTTCTGCCAGTGGATTTTCTATTAGCTGCTGAATAGCGCGACGTAGTGGTCTCGCGCCGTAGACAGGGTCATAGCCTGCCGCCACTAGATAATCCAATGCATCGTCAGCAAGCTCCAGGCGCAACTCACGCTCAGCCAAGCGGCGCTGCAATATTTCCAACTGCATCGAAGCAATGCCTTTGATCTGCGCTTGCTGCAAAGGGTGGAATACCACACTTTCGTCGATGCGGTTTATGAACTCAGGACGGAAATATTTCGATACCTCCGACATGACTTCATCGCGCATATGCTGGTAATTGTTTTCCCCCGCCAGCGACTGAATCACGTCGGAACCCAAGTTCGACGTCATCACGATGACCGTGTTTCTAAAGTCGACCGTCCTACCCTGCCCGTCGGTGAGTCGACCATCATCCAATACTTGCAACAAGATATTGAACACATCGGGATGAGCCTTCTCGATTTCGTCGAGCAATAATACAGCGTAAGGACGACGTCGAACGGCTTCTGTTAAATAACCGCCCTCGTCGTAGCCCACATAGCCAGGCGGTGCCCCGATGAGACGCGCGACGGAGTGTTTTTCCATAAACTCCGACATATCAATGCGGACCATCGCCTCGGGGCTATCAAACAAAAATTCCGCCAGTGTCTTACACAACTCGGTTTTACCAACGCC
>JBEAQQ010000195.1:0-4275 GCA_041163785.1 Pseudomonadota bacterium | reverse complement strand
ATGAAAGACGGCGTTGTTTACAAGCACCAGGAGTAAGCCTATGACACCAGCCACATTGGCAGCCAAACGCTACGCGACCAAGGTATTTGACCCTGAGCGTCGCCTCGCGGAGGAAGATTTTGAACAACTTCGGCAGGTCATGCGGCTAGCGCCCTCTAGCGTGAATAGCCAGCCTTGGCATTTCATCGTCGCCAGCTCTGTCGAGGGCAAGACGAAACTCGCGAACGCTGCCGCCCCGATGGGCACGGCGATGGCCTACAACCACAATAAAATTCTTCACGCCTCACACAGCGTCGTGTTTTGTGCCAAACAAACCATCGATGACGACTACCTGACAAAACTTGCCGAACAAGAATCGGTCGACGGTCGCTACAGTTCACCAGAAGCGCGAGCGCAATACGAAACCACCCGGCGCTCAGCCGTGTCACTGCACCGCGAAGCCCTGAACGACGTGCCCATTTGGACGAGTCATCAGCTCTACTTAAACATTGGCGCATGTTTGATGGCGGCGGCACAGCTGGGCATCGATGCCCTGCCCATGGAGGGCATCGATAGCGACGGCATAGACAAAGCGTTCGACCTCTCGAACCAAGGGCTTAAAGCGCATGCGATCGTTTGTTTCGGTTACGCTGCCCAAGAAGACTTCAACGCCGGCGTGCCTAAATCACGCCTTGCTGAGCACGATATTTTTACCAACATCTAGGGAGCGGCAATGCACATTTTTACCACCGGCGGCACCATCGATAAGATCTACTTTGATGCCCAAAGTGAATTTCAGATTGGCGAACCCCAAATCGCCCGATTGCTGGGTGAAGCGAAGGTCAATTTTGAATACCAGGTGACGTCTCTTCTCAAGAAAGACAGCCTAGACATGAGCGATGACGACCGCGCACAAATCCGCGAAGCTGTCCTTAACTGCAAGGCGCAGCACATTCTTATCACCCACGGCACCGACACCATGGTCAAAACCGCACAGGCCATTGGCGAACTTACCGACAAAACCGTGGTGTTAGTGGGCGCTATGCAACCGGCGCGCATCATTGCCAGCGACGCCGTCTACAACATCGGCTTTGCTACCGCCGCCTGCCAACTCCTGCCCTGCGGGGTCTATATCGCCATGAACGGCGAGATCTTCCGCCCTGATGAAGTGGCGAAAGACCGCCGCAGTATGAGTTTTCAAAAGCTCTAACACACCCGCATAAAAAAACCGCGAGCTACGAGTAGTTCGCGGTTCTTGATAGCAGCGTCGCAGCCTAGAAGGATACGCGGCGATAATTTCGATATTCCGGATGCCACCAGAAACGCTCGATGCGCGCATCCATCTCTGCCGGATCACGCAGTTTGGCATAGCCATCTTCAATCGCCTGTTTGTAGACCGCCAAAGCGATCGCGTGGCTGATCTTGCGAATATTATTTAGCGGCGGCAGCAAGGAGCCTTCGCCATTGATCACGCGAGGCGACTGGCGCGCAAGCTCCTCAGCCGCGGCCATCAACATGCTATCGCTGATGCGTGTCGCCTTACTGGCCAGTACACCCAAGCCCAAACCGGGGAAGATATAGCTGTTATTACACTGCGCAATGCGGTGCAATTCACCGTTTAATTCGATGGGCTGCACAGGGCTGCCGGTGGCGATAATCGCCTTGCCCTTGGTCCATTTCAAGAGGTCGGCGGGAACACCTTCCATATGTGACGTAGGGTTCGACAAGGGGAACACAATCGGCTGCTCGGTGTGGCGCTGCATAATTTCCATCAACAATTCGTCGAACAAACCCGCTTTACCCGTCACGCCGACCAGCACGGTCGCCTTGGCGTGATCCACCACCGAGTGCAGCACTTCACTACTCGCCCAGTCTGACACCATGTCGTCTGGGTAGGCTAATTTGCGCTGACCATCGGTGAGGTTTTCCATGCTCTGGCGGAACAAACCGTGGCGGCCAACGAGGAAGATACGACGACGCGCCGCCTCTTCATCACTGCCCTCGCGGACCATTTTTTGGATGATCGACTCGGAGATACCACAACCCGCCGAGCCACCACCGACAATGACCACACGCTGATCAGACAGGGTTTCACCCTTGGCGTGGGCCGCGGCAATCAATGTCGCTACCGTCACAGACGCCGTGCCTTGAATATCGTCATTGAACGAACACAGTTCGTTACGGTATTTTTCCAACAGGCGGCTAGCGTTTTTATTGGCGAAATCTTCAAACTGCAAAATCGCATCGGGGTAGCGGCGCTTCACTGCCTGAATAAACAGCTCGATAAACTCATCGTAGGCCTCGCCTTCGATACGCTTGTGGCGCCAGCCCATGTACATCGGATCGTTGAGAAGCTCTTCATTATTACAACCGACATCCAACACCACAGGCAGGGTATTCGCCGGGCTAATACCGCCACAGGCGACATACAGCGACAGTTTACCGATAGAAATACCCATGCCACCGATGCCTTGGTCACCCAAACCCAGGGTACGCTCACCGTCGGTGACAACAATCACACGCACATTTTGTTTGGTAGCATTGTGCAGAATCTCATCGATACGGTGGCGATCTTCGTAGTTGATAAACAGACCGCGCGCACGGCGATAGATATGGGAAAAGTTCTGACACGCCTCACCTACCGTTGGGGTGTAGATGAGCGGCATAATTTCTTCTAAGTGTTCTACCACCAAGCGATAAAACAATGTCTCGTTTGTGTCTTGGATATTGCGCAGGAAAATATGCTTGTCGAGAGGCTTTTCAAACGAGGACAGCTGCTCGTAAGCGCGACTCACTTGCTCTTCGATGGTTTCCACCGTGGCGGGCAACAATCCGCTTAGGTTAAATTCTGTACGCTCGCCCTCGGCAAAAGCACTGCCCTTATTCAGCAGGGGCGACTCCAGCAACATGTGGCCAGCATAGGGGATAAAAATAGGATTTGAGCTCATAGTAATTGTGTCAACTTTCCGTGATTGATCATTTGCGCAAATGGTAACATCCAATGGGCTCACTGCTAAGTCATTGTTGCCGATTTAGGCTATTGATTTAGCAAATACGACTGAATAAGCCCGCCTGTTTTATGCAGACAACACCATCATCTTCGCAAGCCCCCCTCGTTGGTCTAAACTTAGGCCATTAACACGGAGAAGACATCATGCGATGGATATATGCACTTTGCGTTTTTTGGCTTTCCTCAAGCGCCTACGCCCAGACATTACAGGCCGAACTTGCCCCCTTTGACGCCTTTGTTGGGCACACCTATCGCGGCGAATTTACTCCAGATAAAAACGGTAAAATCGCCGTCGACATCTCCCGCTGGGACGTTATCCTCAATGGCCGAGGCATAAGGATTAGTCACTCGCTCAACGACGGCGAATACGCCGGCGAAAGCTTGATTTATTGGGACAGTCAACGCCAGTCTATTGCCTTCTTTTACTTGACGAATGCCGGCTTCCACACCCAGGGCACGGGCTATTTTGACGACGGCGTGTTTATCGCGAGCGAGACGGTCACCGGCAATAGCGACGGGATTACCGAGGTCATTTCTCGCAGCACGCTCACCGATAACGGCGTGATGACAGTGGAATCTTTTTATCTGAAAGGTGAAGAAAAGTTGCAGGGGAGCAAAGTAACCTATCAACGCGATGACAGCGCCGAGCTTCGATATTAGTCCTAAGCCAATGGCAGCAGGCGTGGTAGACTAGCGCTCTAACAACATCCATAGAGCCAATCATGCTTGCCAGCCTACTGTTCTCCCTCTCCATCACCGGGCCAATCTTTCTTGTCATGGGCCTCGGCATTTGGCTGAACAACACCCAGCGCATCGATGATCACTTTGTCGATGTGGGGTCCAAATTAGTATTCAACATCACCCTTCCTGCCCTGCTGTTCATCAACGTTGCCAATACGTCGTTACATAACGTAGCCGACCCTTTGATGCTCACCGTAGGTGTCGCGGGTACGCTAGTGACCTATGCCCTACTGGAAATGATGGTGAAATACTGGGTGCACGAACCTAGCGACCGCGGCGTCGTGGTGCAAGGCGGGTTTCGCGCCAACATGGGCATTATTGGTCTCGCCTATTGCTTCAACGCCTACGGCAACGAGGGACTCGCCGTCGCATCCATTTACTTAGGCATTGTCACGATTGTCTACAACATTCTCAGCGTCATCACCCTGACCAAGTCGCAACAAGGCGGCTTAAAACTGGGCAATACCCTGCGTGGTATTATCAAAAACCCTATTATTCTAAGTCTGCTCGCCGCGCTGCCCTTTTCGTGGTTTGAGGTGGGGCTG
>JBEAQQ010000194.1:0-5130 GCA_041163785.1 Pseudomonadota bacterium | reverse complement strand
GCTTGGGTGTTAAATCCTACTTTGATGAATCGCGCGTCGTGCAGTTCCCAGAAAGCAGCCTTAGCGAGGGTGCCATTCGTGGCTGGGACCGACGCAACCTATACTATTTCCACATGCTCAGCTCGCTCGCCAAGCACTACGGCTTTGATATCGACACCCCTTTTGAAGCGCTGAGCGAAGATCACCGCAAAGCCATCCTTTATGGTAGTGGCAAGGAAGAAATTAACTTCCAGTACGTCAACGACCGCGGTTTTTCTGTCACCCGCCAGCATCCGTTTGAGGGCATTATCCCCAACATGGAACGCCGCTACCGCGATAGCGACTCGATGTCCGTTCGCGAAGAGCTCGCCAAATATCTCAGCACCAAGGCCTGCCCGTCTTGTCACGGCACGCGTTTGCGCAAAGATTCTCGCCACGTATTTGTTGAGGATCGTAACCTGCCGTCGATTACCTCCATGCCCGTGGGCGATGCTCTCGTGTATTTCGAGACCCTCAACCTGCCAGGTCGTCGCGGTGAAATCGCCAGTAAGATATTACAAGAAATTCGCGCGCGCTTGGGCTTCTTGGTCGACGTGGGTCTGAACTACCTCACCCTCGACCGCAGTGCCGACACCCTGTCCGGTGGCGAGGCGCAACGTATTCGATTGGCGAGTCAAATTGGCGCTGGACTGGTAGGCGTGATGTACATTTTGGACGAACCCTCCATCGGTCTTCATCAACGCGATAACGAGCGTCTGCTCAATACCTTGACCCATTTGCGCGATCTAGGGAACACCGTCATCGTGGTGGAGCACGACGAAGACGCCATACGCAGTGCTGATTTTATCGTTGATATTGGCCCCGGCGCTGGGGTTCACGGCGGCGAAGTTATCGCTTGCGGCAGCGAGAAGGATATTATCGAATGTGAACGCTCACTCACTGGAAAATACCTTTCAGGAGAGCGAGGCATTCGCGTGCCGAAGATTCGCCACAAAGCCAAACACGATAAGCACTTGTCACTGCTCGGTGCCAATGGCAACAACCTGCGCAATGTAGACCTGCACTTACCGGTCGGTGTTATGACCTGTATCACCGGTGTCTCAGGGTCGGGTAAGTCCACCTTGATCAATGCCACACTCTATCCACTGGCCGCCACGGTGCTCAATAAGGCTAGCACCCTTGAAGCCCAGCCCTATAAAGAAATCAGCGGCCTGGAGCACTTCGATAAATGCATCGACATCGACCAGAGCCCGATCGGTCGGACGCCACGGTCAAATCCGGCGACGTACACGGGTATCTTTACCCCCATTCGCGAGCTGTTTTCTGGTACACAAGAAGCGCGCGCGCGTGGCTATAAACCAGGTCGCTTTAGCTTTAACGTTAAAGGCGGCCGCTGCGAGGCGTGCTCCGGTGACGGCGTCACCAAGGTCGAGATGCATTTCTTGCCCGACATATATGTCCCTTGTGACGTCTGTAAGGGCAAGCGTTACAACCGTGAGACCCTGGAGATTACCTATAAAGGCAAATCGATTCACGAAGTGCTCGACATGACGGTAGAGGACGCGCTGGAGTTCTTCAAAGCGGTACCCGCCATCGCCAAGAAATTACAGACCCTAATGGATGTTGGCCTATCGTATATTCGTCTTGGCCAAGCCGCCACCACCCTTTCCGGTGGTGAGGCGCAGCGCGTTAAGTTGTCCCGCGAGCTCTCAAAACGCGACACAGGGGATACGCTTTATATCCTAGACGAACCGACAACCGGCCTGCACTTCTATGACATCGAACAACTGCTCGCCGTCCTTCATCGATTGCGCGATCACGGCAACACCGTTGTGGTCATTGAGCATAATTTAGATGTCATTAAGACCGCGGACTGGATTGTTGATTTAGGTCCAGAGGGTGGCAGTGGCGGTGGACAGATTATTGCCTGCGGCACACCAGAGGCGGTCGCCGAAAACACTGAGTCTCATACCGGGCGCTTCCTAAAACCATTAATGGCCAAGGGATAATGCGTTACGCGCTGATGCTCAATAGCTGGTAGCGCTTCGTCTGCTGGGGTGTCACGTCGGCCAACGCCTGCTCGCACATATCTAGCCATGCGGCAAAATCGCTACTCCAACTAGCATTTGCCGCCACCGCGCCTATAGCAAGCTCGCGCGAATATTGTTCACTCAGGTAGGTCAGCGAACGCTCAATGATGACTTCTGCTTCCGTCGCCGAGTTGACCGCGGTAATCACTAGACATTCATCGTCGTTTATCATGGCTAGCGTGTCATAGCCGCGCCTGAAAATTTCCATCAATTTTTTACACGCCTGCATGTCCGCACAGGGCAATTGATCCTCTGCCTCTGCGGCGGCTATCTTCATCACCATTAACGCCGAGCCTGTTCTATCGAGCGTGGCGCGTAACTCGTCAAACCTTTCGCGAAGTTGTTGCGGATGAAGGGCGGCAATATTGAGCGCACCAGAATGAACATCACCACCGATGGCTAGACGCTGACTTGGAAGAGGCACGGGCAACGAGGGATAGCTTTGTTGCATCACCAGACAATTTCTGCCTTGCTTTTTCGCCTCATCGCGCGCCTGCTTCGCCAGCACCAACCAGTCTGGACAAGACATCGACCAATCCGCTGGCGCCATAAATCCACCAATCGATACCGACAACCTAATATCTTTGTTCGCCACCACTCCCATGGCGGTGGATTCAATTTTCAAACGACAGGCCTCAATGTACTCTTTCAGGCGACGCCAGTCGAAGACCTGCGTGATGATCACAAACTCATCTCCCCCGAGGTGCGCCACGATATCGTAGTGACGCTGGAAGCAATCACCAAGTACACTTCCCATACGAGCAAGACATTGATCGCCTATCTCATGCCCGTAGGTGTCATTCACTCGCTTGAAGTAATCAATATCAACACACAACGATAACAGCTGTCCCTGATTGCGGTGCACGACCGAGCGCAGCATAACAAACCGCTCGATCAGGGCGCGTTCGTTGGCCAAACCCGTCAGGGCATCTACACTCGCCACGCGACTAAGCTGATTATTGGCATTGCGCAGATCCTGAGTACGGCGCTTTACTTGTGTTTCAAGCTGTTGCTGCTGTCGAACGATTTGCCGTTTGCTGGCGTGATAACTCGAGTAAAGCGCATCGATCTCTTCGATATCTACAACCAATTCGGCGCCATTGGTCAGTGTATTGGGTGAGCGGCGAATCTCATCGACCAGAGCCACGATAGGCGCACTCAACGAGGACGCTATACGCTTACTGATCACAATGGCCACCAAAATAATGAAGAACAAGGTCACAAACAACGAGGTAAAGTGCTGCAGAATTTCCACCAGATTCGATGTATTGGGATGAAGCACATAGACTCGCCAATCGCTTGATACCTGTGCATCAGCCACCGTATAAGCTTCGCCATTACTGTCAATATAGCGATTGCCATCAGCGCGCCGAGTCAAGTTGAATGCAGCGAGCTCCTTCAGGTTGAGCTCTTCCTGAGCGTAAAGCACACGGTCACGCCCATCGGTAATCACCAACTTATTTTTATTGGCATTGGCCTCAAAATTTTTGAAACGACCAATGAGTTTAAGATCCAGCGACCCCTCGACAATGCCTCTAACATTGTCCTGACTATCGAGAATGGGCGCACTAATCGCGACAATGACATCGCGCCCAAAACCACGCCCTAAAAAAGGATCGGATACATAGGACGCTTTACTTTTAAACGGCTCGGTAAAGTAATCACGGTCAATGACTTTAAAGGCATTGTCGGTGAGCTCGGCAAGGATACTCTCCGGCGCCGCCTGGACAATATTACCCTTTTCGTCCGCCGTTAACATGGTGATGAACCCTGGGCGGCTGTATTGCACATTCAACAGCATCGACTGACCTTGCTGGTGGTCTAGATCAACCATCTTTCTCGCCAAGCGCTCGATAACCGCCACATGCGTTTGCAGGTATTCTTCCAAGACCGAGGCCAACAAACTCGCTTCGCGTTGCAAATATTGTTGCTGAGTTGTGGCTAGACGTTTCTCGAAACCATAGTTAAGACTAAAACCTACCGACAATGACAATAGGATGGAAAGTGCACATAAAACACGCACAAGCACCGTTGCCAAGCTCTCTTTGGGGATCCCTGCAGGGTGCTGAAAAGGGGAGAGACGACTCAACTGCAAGCCGTCGACAATAAGTTGCGCCATAGCCGCCATCAACAAACCGTTAACGAGCAGTTCCAGACACGCCAACCAGGAGGTGACAGACAACTGGCCACGTTGAAAGATCACAATCAGCGGCAGCGACACTATCAACCAAAGCACCGAACTCGATATCAACACCGGTACGCCGCGCATACGCGCCAAGCTTACCACCAGAGCTTCGACCAAGTAGATAGTGGCGCTGATCTGAGACAATCCAGCCCCTACACTAGCTAACAGTGTGGCCGTCGCCACAGGAATGGCATACCAGGGCGAAAAGAAACTGGCGATCACCAAGAAGGCGATATTACCAAACAGCAACTCGAGGTGCTCACCCACCCCAAACGGAAACAGGTTGGCCAATGCCCCCACCGCCGCAAACACCAAAGCAATCGACACTTTTTTGTAGATCGCGATGTTATTACTGTGCGGCGGCGTAATATTCATCAGGCTGAGGCGACTTCAGTAAGAGCCTTACAGAGAAAATCCCAAAAGCGTGCCACTGAATCAATTTCGACATACTCATCAGGCGAGTGAGCGCAACGAATCGTGGGACCAAAGGAAATCATGTCGAGATGAGGGTAAATACCCCCCAAAATACCGCACTCCAATCCTGCATGTATCACTTTTATCTCGGGTTTAATACCCACGTCGCGTGCATAGAGTTCTGCCATTTGCGCAAGAACAGGCGAGTCCATATTGGGTCGCCATCCTGAATAGGCACCGTCAACGCGAACAGCGGGGGATAATTCATCGTACACCGCAGCAATGTCTCGACCCGCGCGATACTTGGCGGCATTTTCCGCCGACCGCACCAAGCACTGGACTTGAATCATCCCTGGGAGGCTTTTAACTATCGCCAGATTGCTTGACGTTTGAATAAAATCAGCATGCTCAGGGTGGCGTTCCAACACACCATTAGGCGTCGCTAACAACGCGCGCAGCAGG
>JBEAQQ010000193.1:0-12774 GCA_041163785.1 Pseudomonadota bacterium | reverse complement strand
TGATCGCGGCTAAACAGTAAATATCCAAGCCATAAAAAAGCCCGCGCAGTGAAAACTGGGCGGGCTTTTTCGTTTTAATGTGGCTTACAAATCTAAATAATCTTTCATGATGCTAAACAAGTCAGGTTGGTTGATGTGGTTCGGGAATAGATCTTTCGCCACATCATTGCCGAATAGCGGTACGTGCACACCAGTGTGCTCTTCGCTGACGTCGCCATCGTTAGTCGCGTAGTTGATCGCCATAACCGCGCCTGATGGGGTGTTTAGCAGCGCTACACGACCCGCGCTGTGGTTATCGGTGCCCAGTGATTTGAATAACGAATTGGCTGGAATGATTTGCGCCGCGTGGCCGTGGTCAGCCGTCACTAATACCAAGGTGTTGGGGTGCGTATCCGCATAAGCCATGGCGAGATCCAAGGTGTCATTAAGTTGTTTCATTTCACCGATATGGCCACAGGGCTTGCGCGCGTGAGACTGTTTATCTACTGACGCGGACTCCACCATTAATACGAACCCTTGGTCATTGGTCAGTTTGGCGAGAGCTACTTCGGTCATTTCTTTTAGGCTAGGCATGCCTTCGTGCTTTGGCTCAGGCTCACAAGCAAAGGTGTCGGTGTTGTCTTTAAGTCGCTCGGCTTTACGGCCGTTTTCGCCGCGCCACAACACAGGCAGGTGAGAAGGCGAAAACAAACCCAAAAGGCGATCGCCTTTTGTCGACATCAGGGCGTCGCGGTCTTTAAGCACGGTAAAGCCGTTCTCTTCAGCCTTGCTCAATAAATGCTTACCGTCGCTATCGCTGACTTGATCGAAGTGCTTGAAGCCACCACCAAGAATGATGTTGGCTTGGCTTTCAACGAGCTGCTCTGCAATGGAACCTGGACCACCATTGGCTTTGCTGTCTAGGTCGCAGCGAGGCTTCATCAGGCCATAGAATTTGGCTTCCGGATCCATCATTTTAGGGCTTTCGCAGGCGCGGTATTTACTGTGGCTCAAAAAGGCCGCGGGGGTCGCGTCGGTGACGCTTGCCGTACTGACAATACCGGTTTGCATGCCGGCCTTAGCGGCCATTTCCATGATGGTGACAACGGGCTTATTGTCTTTAGCTGTACTGCTAATACGACCGCGTGATGTCACCACACCCGTGGCAATAGCACTGGCCGTGTTGGCGGAGTCGGCGACATAAACAGGTTTTCTTGGATCGTCTTCGTCGACAGTTAGCACTGCCACGCTGCCGCGTGCGGGCATATTATCGATGGTTAATTTATTGGCGGGGCCTTCAAGATAGTTGCGCGCGATGGTGATTTGCTGATCGTCCATGCCGTCACCAATGATTAAAATAACATTCTTGGGTGCTGTGGCAAATGCTGCCGAACTTATGGCAGAGAGTGTTATTGCAAGCAGAGTATGTTTAACTTTCATGTGTTGTTATCCACTTATTTAGGTTGATATTGAGCATATGAGAATTTGTTTCGTAATCCTAGGGTTTTTAGCGTCAATGTCCGTATCGGCGCAGGGTAATGTCATGGAGGGTTTCCCACCCACGCGTGAAAATCAAGCGCATTTATCTAATTTCATGACACCGCCATTCAGTCATTGGGCCATGCACAACCCCAGCCGTCTGTTGCCTTCGCAGCGTATTCCCAGAGACGGCGCGATAGTGCCACTCAAGGAAGACATCATGCATTCACTGGGTGATGTCGAGGTGGCAGAGGGCGTCAGTTTTCAACAGGCCTTCGCCGACCACTTCGCAGACGGGGTGTTGGTCTTGCATAAAGGCACCATTGTGTACGAGAAATATTTCAATGGTATGAAAGCGAACGACCACCATATTTGGTATTCCATGACCAAATCCTTGGCCAGTGCGGCCTTTGGTATTTTGGTTGAACAGGGGCAGGTTGATCTGGCGAAGTCGCCCGCGGACTATATCCCTGAATTAAAGGGCAGTGCCTACGAGCGCACGACTATTCAGAACGTGCTCGACCACATGTCAGCGTTGAATTTTAAAGAAAATTACACCGACTACAGTTCGCCTTTCATTCGATTTTATGCCCCCACACTCAACTTGATGATGGTACCCGGCGCGCGCGATGCTCTGCCAAAAGATACGGATATTTTGGGCGCTTGGGATTTTGCCGTGCACTATGCCAAACCTGACCCAAATTTAGCCCCAGGTGAGGCCTTTGACTACAACTCGAATAACGCCGATGTGCTGGGTTGGTTGGTGGCTCGCATCAGTGGGATGAACTTTGCCGACTTCGTGCAGCAACATATCTGGTCTAAATTGGCGGTGGACCACGATGCCGCTATGGTGGTTGATCGCGCCCTGATGCCCGTTGCAACGGGTGGTATGATGAGTACGCTGCGCGACGCTTCACGTTTTGGCCAAATGATTTTGCAAGGTGGGGAGTACCTAGGGCAACAAGTGATTCCCCAAGCCTGGGTTGAGGAAATTACCAATTTTACACCTCACCATGCCGCCGCGATGAAGAATAACCCGGTTTATCAAGACAATGATTGGGTGGCCTATCACAACATGTGGTGGCAATTAGACAAAGGCAAGGGTGAATTTGCGGCGACTGGCGTGCACGGACAGGTTATCTATATCAATCGTGACGCGGATACCGTGATCGCTTATTTCTCTAGCCAGCCAAAAGCATCCGCATCGCGCAACCCGAATTACCAAGCCAAGTTGCACGCAGCAAGATTTATGGCGCAGTACTTGTCGGCTCAGTAGCTGGTTTGGGTAGCAGAGCCAGATAAAGTGCGTACATAATCACCGTACACACGGCAACAGTGAGCACCATAGGGCGCGCGCTGTTGTCGTAAAGGGCGCCCAGTACGGCACTGCCTAAGGCGCCACCTAGCATCTGGACGCAACCCATCAGGGAAGACGCAGTACCAGCTTTTTCTGGGAAAAACTGTAAGGCGCCATTCACCAGAATGGGTAGAAAAAGGCCCGCACCAATTGCAGCAAAGCTATAAAAGAAGCAAAGGGTAAAGGGAGACTCGTAACCGCTAAAGTGGGTAATGACATTAGCGATGGCCGAAAAGCTCATCAGTCCTGCTGAAACAGCAAAGGAGTGCTGAAAACCATTGCGACGCACACGCGTGCCAACCACTGTGCCGAGTACGTAGCCCGTGTTGACCATTAAATAGTAAAGCCCAAAGCCAACCTCACTCACGCCGTACACATCAATCAAAATAAACGACGCGCTGGATAAAAAAGCGTAGTGGATGAAAAGCATGGTGCCGTTTGGCAGGGCGTAGGCCAAAAACTCTCGATGCTTTAGAATGCTCCAAAAATTACTCACCATGCGCTGCGGGTGTAGCGATTGCACGTGTTCCGGTTTTAGCGTTTCTGGCAGTGCACGATAGCTGATGAGCAACGTAATCAAGCCAAGCCCCAGTAGAAATACAAATGTCGATTGCCAGCCTGAGTGCGAGACTAAATAGCCGCCCAAAATGGGCGCCATGGTCGGCGCAATCGCCACGGTTGAGCTCACAATTGACAGCGCGTGCAACCCCGCCGCCGGACTATAGGTATCGCGGATAATCGCCCGCCCAAGCACCATGCCCGTTGAGGCGCCCAGTGCTTGTAAGGTGCGATAAAGAATTAAGCTGTGAACGCTGTCTGCAAAAATACTCGCCAGACTGCCCAGCGCAAAAATGACTAAGCTCACATGCATCACTGGACGACGGCCGAAGCGATCAGCGATGGCGCCGCAAAACAGCTGAGAAATGGCCAAGCCAAGCATGTAGGCGGTCAGTGTGAGTTGAATTTGGTCCGGACCCACAGCAAACTCCTTCGCCATGGCGGGGAAGGCGGGCATATAAATCGCCGTCGCTAATGGCCCCACCATGGAGACAAGCACCAGAAGGGCAAGCAAGCGGTAGGAGTGTTCGGCGGATTGATTCACATGGATTCCTTAAAAAACAGCATTGTACGCCAAATTGTGTGACAACATAGCGATTTCAGCGGCAATACGATAATCTAATTTGCCTATATATCTGAAGATTTGAGATGGAATAATAAGGTGATCGATCTATACACAGCAGCAACGCCCAACGGTTGGAAAGCGTCGGTCGCGTTAGAGGAAATGGGTTTGGACTACACCGTGCACGCCATTGATCTTGCGGCGGGTGAACAGAAGCTTCCCGAGTACTTGGCCATCAATCCCAACGGTCGTATTCCCACCATCGTCGATCGCAGCGACGACGATTTTGCTGTGTTTGAAAGTGGCGCCATTCTATTGTACCTGGCTCAAAAGACGGGTCAGTTTTGGTCGCAAGATGCCAAGCAACAATCGATTATTACCCAGTGGTTGATGTTCCAAATGGGCGGTGTCGGCCCAATGATGGGGCAGGCCAATGTGTTTTATCGCTACTTCCCAGAAAAAATCCCCGCGGCTATTAACCGTTACCAAACCGAGGTGAGACGGTTATTTGAGGTGCTTGATACGCGCTTGGCGCAGGTGGAGTATCTGGCGGGCGACTACTCTATTGCCGACATGGCCCATTGGTGCTGGGTGCATACCCACCGTTGGTCGGGCGTCGACCTAGACGGTTTAACCCATTTGCAGCGCTGGGTAGACACGATACGTGAGCGACCCGCGGTGCAACGTGGCATTTTGGTGCCTCATAAGATGGCCGATGTGCTGCAAGATAAAGACAGTTCGAAAACCGAGCAATTCATAAAGGCGGCTCGCACCATGGTGCAGGGTGCGAGCGACGAGAACAACGCATGAGTAAGGTCACCTTGCTCATGTTGGTGTTAGCGGTAACCGCCATCTATTTTGGGGTTTTCGGTTGGTTTTTGGCGGGCTTATTTGTGTTTTGGATGGGGGCGCGAACCTATCTAAAGTTCGAAGAGCCCCCCGCTAAGGAAAGCGAAAAGAGCGATTAAGCCTCCCAGCTTTGTACAATGTTTTCAAGCGAAACCATGCTACTTGCCGAGGGGGCTTGCGCGGGTGTGCGAGAAAACTTAGGCGCCGGTGAGGGCTGTACAACACCGTTGAGTTCGGTAAAGGTTTGACGCGCCACATTGTGCGGGTGCCGGGGCGCTTCATCCCAATCCAAAATAGGTGCCACGCAGGCGTCGCTGCCTTCAAAAATGGCATTCCATTCATCGCGGGTTTTACCCAAGAAGATGTCGGCCAATGCCGCTTTTTGTTCTTGCCAGGCCCTGGGGTTCATTTGCTGGTCGAATAAGGCGTTATCGGTGATGCCCATTAACTCCCTAAAGGCTTGATAAAATTGTGGCTCAATGGGGCCAATGGCAATGTGTTTTCCATCGGCGCAGGTATAGGCCCCGTAGAAATGTGCGCCGCCATCAAGGATGTTGGATTCACGACGGTTAGACCAAATGCCCTTGGCCTTAAAACCGTACATCATACTGGCCAGCAACGAGGCACCATCTGTCATGGCCGCATCGACGACCTGACCACGGCCGCTCTGCTTAGCTTCGTGCAATGCGGCGAGTAAACCAAACGCAAGCAGCATGGCACCGCCGCCAAAATCACCCACTAAGTTGAGCGGTGGCGTTGGTGCGCGGTCGGCATGGCCCATGCCGTGAAGGGCACCGGTTAAGGCAATGTAATTGATATCGTGGCCAGCGGTGTGAGCTAGTGGGCCCGATTGGCCCCACCCGGTCATGCGGCCATAAATGAGACTGGGTTGCCGGGCTAAGCATTCATCGGGCCCAAGACCTAAGCGTTCCATGACCCCCGGGCGGAAACCTTCAATTAATATGTCCGCTTTGGCAACCAAGCTAAGAACGTCCTCGTTCGCGCCAGGGGAGCGAAGGTCCATCGTGATAACGCGGCGATTGCGCGTGAGTACATCGGTGGGATCAATGTCGTCGCCCTCGCGGGTAATACGCACCACATCGGCACCCATGTCGGCGAGCATCATGCCACAAAATGGGCCGGGGCCAATGCCCGCCATTTCAATCACTTTTAATCCGCTGAGTGGTCCTGACATGCTTGCTCCTGAGTGTGTTTTTGTCTGCTGACACGATAGGGCAAAATGGCCATAGAAAAAAAGTCACATTCGGACTAAGGCTTCACCATTGCTTAAGGGTATTGAATAGTTCTTCGGGTGAAGTGTCGCGGTAGCTTTTAATTTGGCGCTGGCGGTCGGGGGTAACAACAACAAAGTATTCGTTGTCGAAGGCGTCGAAGTAAAGTGAACAGCCGTTGTCGAAGTTAGCTTGTTCGGGTTTGGTACGCATCAGTTGTGCAAGGTCATTGATCGTGGTCATAACACACTCCCAATTGGTTCATATGGTGCGAGGAAGACAGCACACACATGAGAAGAAACGATGAAAATTAACGCCACGCTGACTTGTGGCCCAGAGTTGGCGCAGGATTATGTGTAGCCGTGGGCGAGTTGGCAATAGGAAATGGCAATAAGATTGTAAAAAAATTATTTTTTATAACTTTTTGTTTTCGTTGACTTGGGATGGCCGCTGCACGGCTATAAAAAAGCCACACTCGGTAAACCAAGTGTGGCTGGAAGTTGGGTGGCGAAACTTAACCACCCGGGGGAGCTCTATTCTCCGAAGAACAGCGTTGCTGTTACGCCCACGGTACGTGGAGCCGCAGGGGTGATGCCCTGAGACAGTCCGGGATTCAGAGTGAAGTTGTGTAGCATGTACTCTTTGTCGGTGGCATTTTTAACCCACGCTGCCACTTCCCAACCGTTGTCCGATATATACGCCGCACGCAGGTTCAACAAGTCATAAGCGGTAACTTTCGCTTCTTCACTGTTAGTGATGTCTTGGAAAGCTTCATCCTTATGGGTGAAGTCGGCGCGAGCGTTGATCGCACCGTTTGATACGGGGTAATCAAAGATCATGCTCAACGAGTAGGCGTTTTTAGGTGCGTTACGCAGGCGGTTGCCTTCGTTAACAGCCAGGTTGCCATCGAGGCGCGTGTACTCGGTATCCAAGTAGGCGTAAGTACCTGCCAACTGGAAGTGCTCGCTCACTTGCCATTGTGTTTCGATCTCGAGACCTTGCGTGACCGCTTCACCCGCGTTTTGGGTGACAACGGGGCCAGGACCGCCGTTGTTAACAGTTTGGATCAATACTTGTAGGTCGTCGTAGTTCGAACGGAAAGCCGCTGCGTTAAAGCGCATTGAACCATCCAGCAAGGTACCTTTGATACCCGCTTCATAGCTAATCACGTTTTCTTCGTTAAACGGTGTTTGTGCAGCAACGGCACTGGTTGCCATACCTTGGTAACCACCGCTCTTGAAGCCCGTCGATACCGAAGCGTAAGACATGACGTCGTCGCTCAAGCTGTAGTTCACCGCCAATTTAGGTGTGAAGGCATTCCAGCTGTTGTTGGCCGCAATGTCGTAAGCTTCGTTAACAATGAAGCCCAAGCCTTCAGGCACACCCACGTTGGTAATGTCTTTAGTTTCACGCGTGTAGCGAGCACCCAAGGTCACATCGGTACGGTCGTTAACCGTCCATGTCGCCTGGCTAAAGATACCGTAGCTCTTGGTTTCGTTGGCCTGAGTGGTGCTAGCAGTTGTCACGATAGGTAGAATGTTCGCCAAATAGGCAGGGATCTGTTCAGCCGGCACGCCCATCGCAGTTAATTGTGCTGTGACGCCTGGAACACACACGCCATTACACACAACATCGTTGTACTCTAGGCGATCAACTTGTTCGTTGAGGAAGTAGACACCTGATTGCACAAACAAATTGTCAGAAACATCGCTCGAGTAGCGCAGCTCTTGGCTGAATTGCTTGCTGCTTTCTACTGCACCGTTGTCCATCTCTGCCAATTGAATGTATTCAACCGCGCCGCCAAATGACAAATCAATCACTTCAGAGTCCGCTTTGCGGTAAGCCGTGATCGAGGTCAGATTGCCGCCTTCGAGATCCCAATCCATCTGCAGCGACACGCCTTTTGACTTGATATCAGCCGAGGGCTCTTTGGTGTGCAGGTTTTCATAGAAACCGGGGTTGTAGTTGGGGTTGGCGGCAACAATTTGGCCTTGAGCCAGCATGGTGCCCACGTTACGACCAGGGCCTACGCGCTGATCGTTAGAGTAATCCACCGAAAGCAACCATTCCATTTTGTCCGAGGGTTGGCCGAGGAATTGCGCACGGAAACCTTTGGTATCGAAGGCGTTGAAGTTGTCTAAACTTGGATCGGCGATACTTTTAACGTAACCGTCACGCTCTTTGATGGTGTAAGACAGCTTGGCGGCAACGATGTCTGAAAGCGCACCATTGATTTTACCGCGTGAGGCTTTGTAGCCTAAGTCGCCAGCTGAAATTTCCAACGCCGCCGAGAACTCTTGGCTTGGTTTTTGAGTCACGATATTGATCGCGCCACCGGCCGCGTTTTTGCCGTAAAGAGTGCCCTGTGGGCCACGCAGTACTTCGACACGCTCGAGGTCAAATAAATCGAATACTTGGCCTGCTGTACGGCCGACGTACACACCATCTACAAACATTACCACCGACTGATCTTCAGCAGCGCCGTCACCATTTGAGCCAACACCGCGCACGAACAACTGAGGCTGTGCTGGTGTGAAGGTACCCATGGTGAAGCCCGGTGTGCGTGTTGAAATAGCCGTGACGTCGCTCAAATCAGCAGAGCGAAGCTCTTCTGAGCCAATTGCTGTAATCGCAATAGGTACGTCCTGCAGATTTTCTTCACGGTGTTGTGCAGTAACCACAACTTCTTCTAAGGCTTGTGCAGCAGCATCGACCGATAAAAGGGCGATAGCAGTAGCCAGTAATGTTTTTCTTGCGTGTTGTATTTTCAACATTGAGATAACCTCGTTATTGTCGTTATTGTGTCATTTGCACCAATGTTACTGCGTCAATTCCTGAGGCTTTGACGCTTTGGTGATCAACAATGGCCTAATATAGAGGGTTAGATGCGGGGTTTGTTACCATTTAATGACAATAACAATACCATTTGACGACAAGAGGGAGTGTCTGAGAGTGCTAGGCGCGATTTGCCTGCTTTTGCCACTCTAAAGGAGGAAGCCCTTTGACCTTTTTAAACGCACGAGAAAAGGCACTGGTGTTTTGGTAACCGAGCAAATCAGAAATCTCTAGAATGCTTGCAGAGGAGTTTATTAAGAAGTCTTCGGCGGTATTTTGCCGGATTTCATTCAACAGACCTTTGAAATGTATCCCTCGAGCTTGCAACTCCCGCTGCAATTTACGGGGATGCATGCCGATGAGATGGCTAATGTAATCAAAGTTGCAGCGCGTTGTTCCAAGTGTGGATTGAATATGGCGGGTCACAGTTTCGACTAAATTATTGGTGGGTAAATGCGTATTTTCGACCGCCCTTAATTGGTTGATAAGGAAGGCATAAAGCTCTGGGTCAGCACTGGGTATGGGTGTGTTCAGCGCTTCCGTTGCAAACACTAAACCGTTGTAATTTTGGTTAAAGCTGATGGGCGCACCAAAGAAGGCTTCCATTTTTTTCTTGTATTCAGTCGGTCCGTGCGAGAAGTTCACCTGCTGTAACTGGAAATGACCGTTTGTGAGCGCGTTAAGCGACTTAAAAACAGTGGTAAGTGCTAGTGTTTGCAGTTGGGTCATCGGCGCATTCAGTGCGACCCGCGTGCGGCGAATGAGAACTGAATGTTCAGCCTCTGTTACGATCTCCCAGCGAGTAAATTCGCTGTTCAGCAGCGACAGAGAAATAGCATCATTGATGGCTTGGCCAACCGTGGGGGCAAACTTCACCACCCGGCCGATGTGTGAAAAACGGTGAGGGGGTTGCTCCAATCCGACTAAAAACCCGAAGTAATCACAGCCGGATTGTGCGGCGACATCATTGAAAAACTCCACCACGCAGTGGATGGGAACAAAGGCATCACTGGGTAATAAGAGTTTTTTTTCTAAACCGCTGCGTTTAAGTGACTCGGTGAGATCAAAACCCAGCGTCTCGGCAGCCTGCAGGCTACCCAGCAAAATGTCGGCCGACATCCTTAATGGCGCACTGCGGTCGTAATGAGTTAATGAGCTATCCATTGAGAGCTACCGTGAAGTGTTTTCAACATCCTAACGGGATTTGTCGTGAAATGGTAGTGCGCGACCGCCATGGATGGCGGAAGTGCAAATAACGCAGGAGCGGTTATTTGCTACATGGTGGGGAAATGGCGCACCCGGCGCGATTTGAACGCGCGACCTTTGGCTTCGGAGGCCAACACTCTATCCAACTGAGCTACGGGTGCGTAAGTTTTTGCAGCCGTATTGTAACTGAAATTAATTCTGCTTGTGCAATCAATATCCAATGATTATGTAATGCCAGCCCTAAAGCACAACAAAACTATCATCACAGTCGTAAAAATAGTGGGTATTCCTTGATGCGCTAGTCGAGTGGGTGATTTACCCGTATAATGTTGGCAGTTTTTTATTGGGGTGCCTATGCTGGCGCTCGTTGTTGATTATCGGAGTATTGAGATGAAATTGTTTGCTAAAGTTCTCGCTTTTGTTGCTATCTGTTCTGCGAGCTTTTCTGTATTGGCTATTTCTGATGCCCAGCGCGATGCTATCGCTGAACGTTTGAAGCCGGTGGGTTCTGTTTGTGTGCAAGGTGACAGCTCTTGCGCCAATGCTTCGGTAGCGGCCGCGGGTGGCGGTGCTAAAAGCGGTGAAGAAATTTACAACAGTAATTGCATGGCTTGTCACAGCACGGGTGCAGCAGGCGCGCCTAAGTTTGACGACAAGGCTGAGTGGTCATCACGTTTGGCGGCACGCAGTGTAGAAACAATCTACGAGCACGCCATCAATGGTTACAACGGCATGCCAGCGAAAGGGTTGTGTATGTCGTGCTCAGAAGACGAGATCAAATCAACAGTTGATTACATCTTGGCCCACAACGGTCTGTAGTATTAGCTGAATGATGCTATATCCCCGTACAGTTAGACTGTGCGGGGATTTTTTGTTTTAGGGGCGGGTAATTATGATCACCTTTTTCATCGTGCTGGCTGTGATAGCGTTGCTCTGCACGATCTTTGAGGAAATCATTAATGTCGACAAAGCCAAAACAACGTTGTTTATTGGTACGTTGAGCTGGGTGCTGTTTTACATCTCGTCACTTGGCGAGTTAAGCCACGATGAAATCTCTACCCGCTTCTCTGAAAACCTATTGGAAATTGCCACGCTGTGGTTATTTTTGATGGCGGGGATGACCTTCGTTGCCTACCTCAACAGTAAAAATATTATTCGCCATCTTGTGCAAGAGTTTCTGCCGCCGCGTATGCATGAACGCACGTTATTGGTGTTGATCGGCGGTTTTGCCTTTGTGTTTTCTATGTTGGCCGACAATATCACCACAACGCTGATCACACTGGCCATTTTTTCTTCAGTGGAATTGCCGTTTCAAAAGCGCATTAAATACGCGGCGTTGATTGTCTTTGCCGTGAACAGCGGCGGAGTGGGCCTGGTCACAGGTGAAGTCACGACACTGATGATTTTTATGTCGGGCAAGGTCAGTATTGTCGACCTCCTGGCGTTGATATTGCCATCGCTGTTGGCGGTGCTGTTACTCGCTGTGATGTTATTCCCCAGTTTGAATCGCTATGTGGATTTTGAGCACCACGAATACGTGTTTACCCGTCGTGATCGCTTCATCATGGGAACGTTTTTGCTCACCATTCTGTTCACCGTGGGTTTGAATATCGGTTTTGGCATTCCGCCGGTGCTGACATTTTTGCTGGGTTTAAGCTGTATGTTTCTGCTCGACGAGTGGTTCAAGGCCTCCCCAGAGGATGAACCAATATTGCATTACATACGTGAAATTCATTTCGACACCCTACTGTTTTTCTTGGGCGTGCTACTTATCGTCGGTATTTTGAAAGAAATCGGTGTTTTGTTCGAGTTAACCAAGCTGTATGACTGGCTGCCAATCTCTTGGGCAAATTACTGCATGGGCGTGCTGTCTTCGTTAATCGACAACGTGCCGATGACGGCGGCAGTGATCAAAGCGGATGTCCCCATGAGCAGTGTTGATTGGTTGGCACTAACTTACGCGACAGGCGTTGGTGGGTCGCTGTTAGTCATAGGGTCGGCAGCGGGGATCATCACCATGGATAAGATGCACGAGGTGACCTTTTCTGCCTATGGGCGTTTATTTTTGCCGTTAATCGTGGCCTACAGTTTTGGTTATGTGGCCAACCTGTGGTTTACTCGTTGGCTGTTTCTTTAAGGCCATACTATGAATGCTATTGTTGTTGCTGTCGTTATCATGCTGGGCTTGAGCCTAGCGCGATTTAATGTGGTTGCCTCGCTGTGTCTCGGCGCGTTGATCGGTGGACTGATGGGCGGACTTGATCTGCAGCAGACGATCGATGCGTTTAGTGGCGGTTTGGGCGGGGGTGCAACCGTGGCGTTGAGTTATGCCTTGCTCGGGGCGTTTGCTGTATGCATCGACGTTTCTGGTTTACCAAGGGTATTATCCCAGCGTCTCATCAGCGGATTGCATACCGACACCGCGAAACATGGGCGTTTGAAGTGGGCAATGATTGGCAGCATCGGATTGGCGGCGATCTTCTCCCAGAATTTGATCCCCGTGCACATCGCGTTTATTCCTATTTTAATTCCGCCATTAGTGGGGGCTTTTAATCGCTTGAATCTCGATAGGCGTTTGATCGCCTGTGTGCTGACCTTCGGTTTGGTGACCCCCTACATGCTGCTTCCCGTCGGTTTTGGCGCCATTTATTTGAACGATATTTTATTGGCTAACGTGGCGAGTAATGGCGTCACCGCGGTGGAAGCCAGTATGTTGA
>JBEAQQ010000192.1:0-5861 GCA_041163785.1 Pseudomonadota bacterium | reverse complement strand
GCAGACCTATCACAGGGGTATTTTTTCCGACCACATGAAAAATGTTGCGCGCCGTACCGTCACCGCCGGCAAATAACAAAACATCAATGTGCTCATCACATAACATTCGCGCTAGACGTTCGGTATCCTCTGCCTTACTAGGAAAGCTAGCGGCGCCGCCTACCACCTTGGGCTCGATACCCATATCCCGCAACACATCCTCACCCATGTCTCCCGCCGCGGTAAACCACGACAGCGCCGATACGTCGCTAGACATAGCCTGCAGGGCATTGCGAACGCGCAGTTGCGATTGAGGATTAATACCTAACTTCATCGCCTGCGCGACAATCTCTTCGCCATCACTGCCTTTTAGGCCTGCCGGACCACCCACGCCAGACCACGGATTAATAATCAGACCAACCCGCAACGTCATAGTGTAAACCCCAGTGCAAGCGCCATTTCTCGCTGCTTAACACCACCACTCAAACCTGTTAAGCGATAGTGCGAACACTCGCGGCGCTCTGGATAATGCTTGCGCTGAAGGTCAAATCGCTGTGCGCGCACTGCTTCTGGCTCACCGCAGAGCGATTTAAAGCGCGCACTATCAACCATCACATCATAGACACTCAGCATTGCCTGACTAAGCTGCATTTCTTCGGCAACGGCGCTAACGTCAATGTTCTCCGATGCTGATGTCGATGGCGAAGCTGAGACACTCGCGAGCCCAAAATGTGCCAGACAAGCTTGGTAGATCATCTCCGTCCCAGCCAACTTGCCATCGAAGCTGTATCCCGCAATATGCGGTGTGGCAATATTGACCCGAGGCACGAGGGGCCAGTGAATAGACGGCTCAGCTTCCCAGACATCCATCGCCACACGAATATCAGGGCGTTCGTCGAGCAGTGCAACAAACTCCGCATCGGCCATCACACCGCCACGACCAGCACTAATTATGCACGCCTCAGGGCGCAGACGACGCCACAGTTCGGCACTGACCATATGCTGACTAGGATAGTCACCCGACACAGTTAAAGGCGCATGAATACACAACACATCAGCATCAAAAACCGTTTCGAGACTGGCCAATTGCGGAAAACTACCCTTTGGCAGTAGCGGATCGTAGGCACAGACCTTGAGCCCCAAGGTTTCAAGCTTGCTACACACCTGCCGGCCAACAAGTCCAAATCCAACAATGCCGGCCTTTTTTCCCTGCCATGCTTCCAAGCCCCTGGTTCCGAAATGACAAAGCACGCTTAACACATATTCCGCGACGGAGTTAGCATTACTGCCGGGGGCATTACTCCACCCAATCCCTTGTTCAGCCAGGTAGTCCGCGTCGATATGATCGACACCGATGGTCGCAGTACCGACAAATTGGACGCGGCTGTTCTGCAACAAGGCGCGATTCACCTTGGTCACTGAGCGCACCAACAAAATATCGGCATCAACCAGCTGGTCGGCTGTTAAGCCGCGGCCTTCAACACGTCGAAGCGTCCCCAAACGGGTAAACCTTTCTAACCCTGGCATGTTTTCGTCAGCCACTATGGTCAGTCCCATGCCGTGTAAACCTCTGCCAAAGAAAAATCACTCGCTGAAGGCGACGCAGCACCATAAAAATGGGCGAGCACCAAGCGAAAAGCGTCGGCTCGGGCAGATAACCCTCCCTCTGCCAAGCACTGAGCCTGACGGCAAACAGATTCGGCAAAGGGACGCGAATCTCCCGTATCCCCATGCAGGTTATCTAAACTTAAGCGGAAACGTCGCCTGCAGGCGTGACTCAGAATCCATTCGAGCGCCTGAGGCGCCACTTCGACACGTTCAAAGGCTTGTTGTTGCTGTTCATCTCGGCCATCCGGACAGTACCAGTAGCCGTAGTCTTGCTGTAACCGACGCTGCTCTCCAGCAATCAACCAATGGGAAATTTCGTGAAGCGCGCTGGAAAAATAATCTTGCCTGAAAAAGATGCGGGCCGGGGTGTCTCCCTCGGCAGGCAGATACAGCGGTTCGTCAGCCCCACCCACAAGCACAGTGAAGAAATCATTAAAAAAGGTCGACCTGAACAGCTCGATCAAATCCTCACAACAATGTTCCAATGTATATCCAGCGGCTAACATTTTTTAATGAGGTACTCAAAGCACTGCTCGTCTGATTGCTGACCGAGCAGTTCATGGCCTAAAAACAGACAAAACTTTGGGATGTCACGCTGTGTGGAGGGGTCAGTGGCGATCACGTGCAAGGTTTCTCCTGAGGACATATCGCGCACCTTGTTATGCAATAACATCACAGGCTCTGGGCACAACAATCCGGTGGCATCTAACTGGTGATCAGCATGTTCAAACATGAGCAATTTCCGAGCGTATGAAGCGCGCTATTGTCCCACAAAAACCAAGCGTAAACACCCTAGCCCTCCCCACCAGAAAATAGGCGCCAGTCCTCACGATTCATAAAGGTTGTCGTCTCGCTTTCTGGGTCAAACACGAGCACCACATCACCCCGCTGCCACTGGCGGTACAAGCGGTTAGATTTTTGCTGCAGAGAGAGTTCTTGTTCGCCGTAATCAGTGCCTTCACGATTGACAAATTCCTCCAGCACACCCTGCAGAGCTTCATCCGACAGGGCATCCAGTGGAACTGCTATCACTTGGGCTTCACAAATTTCAAGGTCATGCGATCACTTTCACCGATCTCAGTGAAGCGCGCTCTGTCTTTGTCTTTCAATGCGTAAGACGGCGGCAAGGTCCAAACGCCCTTTTCGTAATCTTTACTATCCAAAGGATTAGCATTGATCTCACTGCTCGCCACCCATTCAAAACCCGCCTCCTCAGCAAGGGCAATGACATAGGCTTCGGTCACATAACCGCTGTCTTTCATGTACTGTAAGGACGCCCCCTCGTTAGCACGATGCTCGACAACACCCAACACACCACCGGGCTTTAGGGCTTCATAGAAACTTTCGAACATCATATGATCGATACCTACCTTGATCCAGTTGTGCACATTGCGGAACGTCAGCACTGTGTCAGCGGTACCGGGCTCGGTGAGCTTGTCGTGATCCGGCGGGTATGCCGACGTTACAACAACCTTGCCATAAACCTCTGGAAGTGAGCTTAATTTTTTAATGAACCCATCGCGAGCGCGCTTAAAATACCCGTCCTTTTCCTGAGGTGGAAAATGCGCCGCCACCAATTGACCCTGCTCGCGCACATAGGGCGCTAAGATTTCGGTATACCAGCCGCCACCCGGCCATATTTCCACGACTTTACTGCTGGGCTTAACGTCAAAGAATGCGAGTGTTTCCGCTGGGTGCCTGTAGCCGTCTCTCGCCACATGGGCCGCACTGCGATGCTGCCCCTGCAGGGCATCTTCTATTGTGTCGGCATGGCCAACTGTGGCCACCAGCAAAATTAACGAGGCGATGGCAATAGCGCGATTCATCATGCTGTATTTCTCCTAACATTGGGTGTGGAAGATCTGCTCTGAATGAGTATACTGATCTTCAAACAATAAGGAACATTTCCATGGTAAAACATATTGTATTTACATTTATCGGTGAAGATAAGCCAGGTTTGATTCAGCGCTTGGCAGATGTTATTAGCCTACACAACGGCAACTGGCTAGAAAGTAATATGTCGCAATTGGCCGGCAAGTTTGCCGGCATTGTATTGATCGCTGTCGACGCCTCAGCCAGCGCCGAGTTATGTGCCTCCCTACAAGCGCTTAAGTCTGAAGGCCTACAGGTTGTCACCGAGGAGACAGAAAACGCCCCTACCGCTGGCCTGATGGAGCTTAAAATCAACATCATGGGGCCTGACCGCGCAGGTATTGTTAAAAGCGTGACACAGGCATTGAAGGCTAACAATATTAACGTTAAAGACATGGAAAGCCGCATTACTAGTGCCGCCATGAGTGGCGACCCAATGTTTGAAAGCGACGTCACCATTCAAGTCGTCGATCAAGTAGACATCGACGCCCTTATTGTGGAGTTCAACGAAATAAGTCTGGCCCTTGGCGTGGATATTGAGCTGGTCTAAATAGCTAACTAACGACGCAAGCCCTTGAATGCGGCGACCAGTATCGCCGCAACAACCACAATACATACCAACCCAAGTGCACTCAGTTTAAAAAACTGCCACATTTCCATGGGGTCGACATCGAACATGTCGATCGCCGCCCACACAAACGTCGCCGTCGCGACTATCGCCAAAATGCTGGTCCGAAGATAGCGCTTATAAAGCCGTTTAACTTTATGCATCTATACCGCTATCCCGCTTAGCGAGCACCCGGAATGACGGGAGTGTCGCAGCTCACATCGGCGTTTTGGCCGCGGTGCCGCAACAGGTGATCAAGTAAGGTGATGGCCATCATCGCCTCAGCGATGGGTGTCGCGCGCACACCCACACAGGGATCATGTCGTCCCTTGGTAATGACTTCAATTGATTCACCCTGGGTATTGATACTCTGACCCGGCAAGCGAATACTTGAAGTCGGCTTTAAGGCAATATGGGCAACAATATCCTGCCCTGTTGAAATACCCCCAAGAATCCCTCCCGCATGATTGCTCGCAAAGCCTTCTGGTGTCAGTTCATCTCTGTGCTCGGTGCCTTTTTGGGCGACAACATCAAAACCGTCGCCGATCTCAACACCCTTAACCGCGTTAATACTCATTAATGAGTGAGCAATCTCCGCATCCAAACGATCAAATACCGGCTCACCAAGACCAGGGGGAAGACCTTCAGCCACGATGGTAATCTTAGCACCGACAGAATTGCCCTCTTTGTTCAGCGCAATCATGTATTCTTCAAGTTGCTGCACCATCGCTGCATCGGCGGCAAAGAAAGGGTTGTTATCAACCTCCTGCCAGTCTTTAAAAGGTACACTTATAGGGCCAAGTTGAGACATATAGCCGCGCACAGTCACGCCAAATCGGTCGTGCAGGTATTTCTTCGCGAAAGCGCCGGCGGCCACACGCATCGCCGTCTCACGCGCGGAAGAACGGCCGCCACCACGATAGTCACGAAACCCATACTTCTGGGTATAGGTGTAATCAGCATGGGCAGGTCGGAAGGTTTCAGCGATATTGGCGTAATCCTTAGATCGCTGATCTTTATTTCGAATTACTAAACCGATGGAGGTACCGGTGGTTTTGCCCTCGAAAACGCCAGATAGAATTTCAACTTCGTCATCTTCACGACGCTGGGTGGTAAAACGAGAGGTGCCTGGTTTGCGTCGATCGAGTTCACGCTGAATGTACTCCACATCGATTTCGAGTCCCGGTGGGCAGCCATCGATCACGCAGCCTAGTGCGGGGCCATGACTCTCACCAAAGGTGCTGACCACAAAAAGTTTGCCGATGCTATTACCAGACATAGTTACCTATCACTTCTCTTTTAAAAAAACCCGATTATACGCACTTGCAGCCCAAGCGGCTACGCTACATTGCCAAAGTGGGCTTGTAGTTCTTCAGCGGTCAACGCAAACACACCGTGACCACCCCTTTCGAAAGAAAGCCAGCGGAAAGGCACCTCTGGATAGGCTTCAGCTAGCGCTGGCCAAGAGTTGCCAACTTCGACGATCAAGCTACCCTGTGGATTTAAGTAGTTGCCCGCCTCACGCAAAATGATGTGTACAAGGTCTAAACCATCGTGGCCCGCTGCCAAACCAAGTTCGGGCTCATGATGATATTCTGCGGGTAAAGATGCCATATCGTAGGCATCCACATAAGGCGGATTAGACACAATCAAATCATAGCGCTGATGCGGACTGAGCTGTGAAAATAAATCCGAAGCAATGACGTTCACGCACGCGTCCAATTCATATATCTCGACATTTTGCGCAGCTACCGCCAAGGCGGGCTCGGATATATCCACCAAATCCACCTGGCTT
>JBEAQQ010000191.1:0-8485 GCA_041163785.1 Pseudomonadota bacterium | reverse complement strand
CGCCAGACCACTAAAGCCAAGGCGGGCAGACTGATCAGTTTGCCGAGAATGGCCGTGAACCCCCAAAGCAGGACGCAAAGATGAATCTGCCACTGAGCGCGGCGCAAAGCGTGGGGGTCGGTCATGAGGGCGCCATTGTAGGCGCGCTTCATGATGGGTGCTATGCGGCCATTGGCTCAGGCCAAGCGTAAATATTGCGAAGGGTGCGAGTGGCTCGGGTGATCGATCCAGCCTTGTACGCGCGCTGACACGAGGCGATTCGAGACACCCGCCCAGAGCGGAATCAGCGGTACATCACGCAACAAGAGAGACTCGGCTTGGCCGTAGGCGGCAAAGCGCTCAGCCACTGTGAGTTGTCGCTCTGCAGAGTTAAAGATTTTGTCGTAGGCAGGATTTTTATAACGCGCGACGTTCACACTGGAATCTGAGACAAAGCGATCGAGGAACACCGAAGCGGACGGTACGATCGCAAACGACGCGTAACTGTAGAGATCGTAGTCACCGCGCTGGATGGCGGCCGAGTACGCGCGGCCATCGATTTGTAGCAGCTCCAGATCGACACCAACGGCTTTCCACATCGCACCGACGCCGAGGTAGAGCTTGCGGCCCACTGCACTTGACGGAAAACCGATGCCGAGTTTGAGGCGCGTTCGGGTACCGAGCGCAGCCTGCAGGAGTTCACGCGCCGCTTGAACTCTTTGGGGCATCGACCAGTTAGCGTGTTCGGGCTGTTTAAGTTTAGGGTAACCGTCGATGCCGGGCGGCAGGACCGCCTCCCAGGGTTGCTCACCTAATCCGCGAACGCGATTGGCAATGATTTTTCGATCAAGAGCGAGGCTGAGAGCCCGTCGCACCCGAACGTCATCGAGCGGCTTACGCTCGAGGTTAATCCCGATCGCGCCGAGGGCGCATTCGGGGGAGCTACGCAGCCGAGCAGACAGTTCGCGCTTCGCGGAGGCGAGGTTCCCCATATCCTCAATACTCGCGACATCCACCTCGCCAAGCTTAAAGAGGCGTAGGCGTGTACCGTCGTCGTAACCCGTCATCCATTCCACTTCTTCGATCGCGACTTGATCGACATCAAAATAATTGGGATTACGGCGTAGCTTGATATCTTTACCGCCTGGTGCCCAAGCAGCCATTTTGTAGGGGCCATTGCTGACAATGATGTCGGGCTTTGACCATTCGCGGCCGTGTTTCTCTACAACATGTTGAGGAATGCAATAGGCCGAGACGAGATTGAGCGGGAGTTCCACATCCGGATGGGCAAGCTTAATGATCAGCGTATCAGCACGCGGCGCCGAGACCCCGAGTGCTTCGGGGGGTTTACGACCAAAGCGAACGTCGCGTCCATTCACAATGGAGTCCATTCGTACCGCTTGCGGTGCACCCGTGTCCGGCGCGAGATATCTCTGTAGCGTGAAGACAAAATCTCTGGCCGTGATCACGCGCCCATCTGACCAAGAGAGATTTTTACGCAGCGTGAACGTCCAGGTAAGGCCATCCGCGCTTGTCGTCCACTTGCTTGCACAACCGGGGACCACTTTACCCGCAGTATTAGTCACGGTGAGGCCTGCAAAGAGTTCAGCGGCCATCTCGGAGGTCACTTGTCCGGTGGGTCGTTGAGGGTCAAGTGAAGTCAGTTCACTCGCCACAATGCGACGCAATATCTTTGTCTCGCTACGTGAACGCTGTGCCCAAGCGGCTGATGAATACAAGGGAGCGATCAGACTCGCCGCAACAAAAACTCTTCTTTTGATCATTTAAGAATAGAAATTACTATCGAAAAGCTACGAAACTAATAATAACAATAATTAATAAGGCACTTGTCACAATTGCCACAGTCGATCCTGCGTGCGACCGTCCTCCGAGCATGACGCTAGCGAAGATTTTGTCAACATATACGCGGACTTTCGACTGAATAACGGTATGAGATGCCAGTCGAAAAGTTGATCCATGTTGGGCAACACTTTCTCTTATCAGTTGACTTAATCGAAAAAGCGGGACTCGATAAAACCAATCGAAATCCAATGTTAAAGTCAATGTGCGTCGCATGAGTGGCAGTGTCAAAAAGAATGCGAGCCCCGAAAACAAAAGCAGCTGCAACTGACTGACAAGGTGCTCTGTCGTGTAGGGTACGTACGTCACGGTGTAGGGAAGATAGGGGTAAAGAAGCTGTGGTGCACAGCCAATCCCGATGCACAACGTAGCCAATACTCCCATTGCCAGCTTCATACTGAGATGTGGGTCGCTTGGTCGGAGCCCGGAATCTTTCTGAAAAAAGACGAACCAAGGAAACTTAATGCCAGCATGCAAAAATACTCCAGCGGATGCTGCCGTCAAGGCTAGCCACACCGCCAGCAGTTGAGCGTCTATCGCTGCCTGACTAGTTAATGATTTGCTAACAAACCCTGATGTAAACGGGAACGCAGAAATCGCCAAAGCCCCGATAATCCCAAAAGTCGCAGTAAGGGGCATCGAGCGCGCGAGGCCACCAAGATCCGTACATTTCCGAAGACCCGTTTGAGCGATCACTGCTCCCGCACTCATTAACAAGAGCGCTTTATATATTATGTGTGTAAAAGCGTGGGCTACTGCGCCGTTTAGGGCAAGGTCTGTGCCAATACCAACAGCACACACCATAAACCCAACTTGGTTAACTATCGAATAGCAAAGAATTCGACGAACATCATTCTCAAGTAACGCGTAAATTATTCCGTAAAATATCATGACCAGTCCAATGCTGATCAGAACACTCTCACCAGGGAATAGAAGAATCAGCGCTAGCACAGCGGACTTTGTAGTGAATGCAGATAGCACTACCGAGCCTGATGGAGTTGCCTCTGGATAAGCATCCGCCACCCAAGCGCTGAACGGTGGTGCACCAGCGTTGATCAGTACCCCAATAAAAATCAACCAAGCGCTTAAACTCTCGAGAGGAAGTGGGCGGATTATTAAATCTCCTTGGGTTGCTAAGCCGGCAATACCGGCTAACAACACCACTCCCCCCATGAAATGCAATAACGCATACCTAAAGCCAGCTGCCCTGGCAGCCTGCGTGCGTCCATCCCAGATAATGATGGTGGAGAAGACAGCGAGCATTTCCCAAAAGACGAAAAAAGTGAGGAAGTCGCCTGCGAATGCCACGCCAATAGCGCTCCCGGCATACCCCATACTTGCACTGGATTCAGTCTTGCTGGCTATAGTTACCCCAAAAACTAGGGACAACATGGCGGCAATTACAAAGGCAGTCCCAAAGATTTGTCTCACTGAATCCGATTGAAACGGCGCCAATGAATACCCCATTACTGTGGTTTGCCACGAGTCACCTGTAGAGAACCAAATGCACCACAATGTGATTGACGGGAGGACGATGGCCGGAATGATCCGCCACCTGTTTGGTAGAACCGCGATGAGTGCAGCCCCTAAGAGCATCCACAACGCCGGCATCGAAGAGATGTGATCTTGCATCATGCTCTCATTCATCTGCGTTATAGTAGTTTTCGGGTTTTTTCAGCAGCAAACCGAGAATTTTGGCGACCACAACCATCGCTAAACACGAAACAAAGCCGAAAGCCGCATAGAAGCCAATCAGGCCATCGAAGTCGAAATATCCATGAATATGAACGATCAGGTTCGACACTAAGGTCAACAATAACAACACACTAAGTATTATCCAAAATAACGTTGGCAATCGTTCTCCTTCGCGAAGAGGCCACAGTGGAGTATCGGAGTGGCGTTTGTGGTTGTCCGAACCTGTGGCAGCAGGTTGTTTGTTGATTTCAGTCATATTTATTAAAAATACTTCCAAAAATAGGTGCTTCGAGTTCCATGATCGCATTCCCATAAGCTAGGAAGGTTATTGACAGTGCTGCCGTAAATAGTAGTGCCGCCAGAACAGGCCAAGGCGCCTCACCAAAAGATTTTTGGTCTTCATTTGGAGCTTTAAAAAATGCTCGATAGAGGATTGGCAGGAAGTATGCGGCGTTAAGGGCGGTAGAAATAGTGATCACCCCTACGGTGAAATATGACTCCGTGGTGAACGCCGCTTGTAAGAGAAACCATTTGGAAAAAAAGCCCGCGGTGGGTGGCAGGCCGATCATGCTGGCTGCGGCAATCGTGAACGCGAGAAGCGTCAGAGGCATGTTACGACCAATACCGTTAAGTTGCGAAATCAAGGTATAGCCGCTCTTTAAATATATAGCGCCCGCCACAAAGAAGAGTGTGATTTTAGCGACAGCGTGTGCGGCGATATGTAGAGCCGCAGCTAAACCACCAATTGGTAAAAACAGCGAAGCAGCCATAACTACATACGACAGCTGCGCGATCGTGGAATACGCCAGCATGCTCTTTATATTGTCCTGCTGTAGAGCGTGTACCGATGCAGCGATAACGGTAAAACCAGCTATGTAAAGTGGCAGATTGGCGCCAGGCGAACTGGCGAGCATTTCCCACCCGAATATGAATGCAATTATTTTTGTGATTGTGAACACGCCAGCCTTGACCACGGCTACGGCATGGAGCAACGCTGAGACTGGTGCTGGTGCGACCATCGCGCTCGGTAGCCAGCTGTGCACTGGCATGACTGCAGATTTGGCAACTCCGTAAAGAAACATCAGCAGTAGCGGGATAGTAAACGCTGGGTCAAGTTTACCGTTAAGAACACCACCTTCCTGAAAATCTAGGGTCCCAGCAAAAAGGTAGACAATGATAATGCCAGGGACAAACAGGGCGATGGATGAGCCGAGGAGTATCTGGAGGTATTTACGAGCGCCGTTACGTGACTCGGGCGTTCCATAGTGCGCAACTAATGGATATGTGACCAGGGTGAGCGCTTCATAGAATATGAATAGCGTAAAAAGGTTTGCTGCAAACGCTATACCCATGGTACTTCCGAGCGACAAGGCGAAGCACACGAAGTAGCGAGTTTTATTAGGGTCAGTCTTTTGTCCTAAATATCCAATAGAATATATTGAAGTAACTATCCATAAGCCACTAGCTATAAAGGCAAAAAGCTTACCAAAAGGTTCAGTGCCAAAGCTAATAGGCAGTCCCGAGATGGGTTCGGCCAGTACGAATACGGCTCCGTCTGAGTTTGATGGAAGCATCGCTACTAAGATAAATAACGAGACCGATGTGATCATCGTTACGGCGTCTCTCAGTACTGGCGCACGACGTACCAGGATCATCAGCGATGCGCCGATGAATGGTGTCGATAGAATTAGTCCTAGCCCCGACAAAGCGTCCATCAAGGCATTCCCAAGAGCCATTTACTTGCTTGCTCTGCCGTCGAGACAAGCGCGCTTGAATTAATGCCAATATACAAGCTAACAGCTGCCAGCAGTACGATGGGGATATCTACCGAGAGATCATATGAACGCACTTGTTTGTCGTCAGACTTGTCAAAGACCGCTTCGACTATTTTCCAAACATAAATTATCGACATCACAGAGGACAGTAGAACGGCAACTATCCATATCCACTTCTCCGCTTGAACTAACGCAGTGATTAAAAACCATTTACTGATAAAGCCAGACGTTAGCGGAACTCCTACAAGACTAAATCCCCCAATCAGTAACGCGATACCGACAATGGGCATTCGATGTCCCAATCCTTTCAAAGATTCTAGCGCATGCTTCCCGGAGCCCGTCGCTAGAATAGCAATACACATAAAGAGCGATCCCTTAATAAACGCGTGATTGAACATATGGATGATGGCGGCCGTCACACCCGCTGAAGTGGCTAGGGCGAGCCCGAGAGTGATGTACCCGATCTGTGCGACACTCGAGTAGGCTAAAACCGCGCGGACATTGCTGTGTGCGATGGCAGCAGCCGATCCAATCAGCATCGCTGCGATAGCCAGTAATTGCAATATCTCTAGCAGAACTGAACCGATTGGCATATCTGCTAACGGGAAAACACCAAATAAAAACCGCGCTAAGGCGTAAAGGGCTACCTTTGTCGAAAGTGCCGCCAGAAACGCAACTATTCCCCGTGGAGCGTAGGAGTAACAGGGAATAAGCCAAGCGTGAAGAGGCCAGATCGCTGCCTTAATCGCGATACCGATAGTTACGAAAATCAATGCAATTTGGGTAGTGTTGGTATGGCTTACTTCTGGCAGGCGGACAGCCAGATCATCCATGTTCAAAGTTCCGGTTAGGATATAAACAAGGCCGATTCCAATCAAAAAAAATGTCGCTCCAATCGTACCAACTATTAGGTAGCGAAAAGACGCTAGCAGAGCATCTCTTTTGTCCGCAATAGCGATTAGCGCATAGGTGGAAAGCGATGAAATTTCCAAAAAGACGAAAACATTGAAGGCGTCACCAGTGGCAACAATACCAAGCAGGCCAGCCGTCAACAGTATGAATGCAACGAGTGCCGCATATTGCCTACTTGAACCTATTTCTTCGGCAAGAAGCTTCCGAAGAAATGGCGCCATGACTGCCGCTATCGACGCGATCATGACCTGTAACAACGCCCCCAACGGATCTAATCGATATTCGATACCCCACGGCGCAGGCCAGTTACCGAGGCTATAGCGTAGAGTTCCGATCGTTAAAACTTGTAACAGAAGCCACCATGTCAGTAGGGCATTAACCGACAGCACACCTACCGTAAACCATACAGCTATTCTGCTCTTACCTAGTAAAAGTACGAGTGGAGCGCAGAGTAGTGGTAATATGACAACTAAGATTTGAGCGTGCTGAGCTATCATGCGGGTCTTTTAGAATTACTGTGACGATTTTTGGGTTTTGATACTGAGCTCAGTCGCGGAGTCACCTGACGAGTAACTGAGCGTATCGTCGTCAATCGACCCAAAAGCTGCTTTTATTCGAATTACTAACGCAAGACCTAGGGCGGTCGTGGCAACGCTCACTACAATCGCTGTGAGGATTAGGACATGCGGCAACGGATTAGAATAAACATCAACATTTGGCGATAGTATGGGAGCAGCGCCCTCCCTGATAAACCCCGCACTGATATACAGTATGAATACCGACACTTGGAATATGTTAAGTCCGATAATTTTGCGGATAAGATTGCCCCGAGCAATCAGCGCGTAGAGACCAGTCATCATCAATAGGATGACTAACCAATAGTTATATAATTGGGGATCCATATCGATTGTTGTCCCTTAAGATCGTAGCTGATCAGACTGCGATGAGGGGTCGACCTGCGGATCACTCAGGTGCTCCTCGGTATCCGCCGAAAATGTGTAGGCGAGCGCCGTGATAGTTGCCGAAACTGTCAACAGTACACCGAGCTCAATCAAAATAATTCCCAGATGTTGACCATTGATCGGGTCGGTCAATAGAACGTTATATTCTAGAAACTGACCTTGGAGTAGTATGCCTGCAACGCCTGTCCCCCCATACAAAAGTACGCCTACAGCCGCCTGCAAGCGCAGCCATCGTGGGGAAACGGCTTTACGTGCCGCGGCATCACCAAATAGCAGACGATACAAAATTAATGCGGCGCCTAGGATCACTCCGGCTTGAAAACCGCCGCCTGGCCCATACTCGCCATGAAACTGCACATACAGTGCAAAAACTACCACCAACGGAATCAAAAATTTACCAACAATTCTTAGAATAATATCGTCACTCATCTTCGTCTGCCTTACCGTCGTTGCGTTTTCCTGAGCCTAAGATCAACCACACGCCGAGTCCTGCGGTGAACACCACAACCACTTCACCAAAGGTGTCAAAGCCGCGATAGCTCGCTAACACACTGGTGACAACGTTCGGGATCCCGATTTCATCGAAAGAGACTTGTAGATAGCGCGGAGCGACATGCAAGTGCACGGGATTATCCGCTAGGCCCACGCCCGATAGATCGCGAGTCCCCCAAATGAGTGCTGCACCGGTTACGCCAGTGAGGGCTAGTGCGCGAATATCTATGACACCCCGACGCGAACTGTTACAGCGATCAGTGCCGCAGCGACGCAGCGCGTTCAGCATTAGTAGGGTTGAAACGCCTGCACCCACGGCCGCCTCCGTAAAGGCCACATCGGCGGCTCCCATCGCCAGAAAAAGTCCTGCACAGATCAAACTGAATGCGCCAAAGACCATAATGGCGGTCAATTCGCTACGGGTGAAAATCACTTGTAAGCAGATGATCCAAAGCATCGCCAGCAGTGCGATATCAATCACTTCGGAGATCATGCGTTGTCTGCCTTGGTGATGATCGCTTCACTAGTGTTCGCATCGGCGCGGCGTGAGTCATCGCGCAGGCCGCTAATGAAGGCTGCGCGAGCCAGTGCGTGACAAGCGGTGGGGCTCGTAAATAACAAAAAGACAAAAATAAGTAATAACTTAACACTGACAAGGCCTACACCAAAGAATACGCCCACGCCTAGTAGGAACACTCCGGATGCCAGGGTATCGATCACGCCCGCGGCGTGTAGGCGAGAATAAAAGTGTGGGAAGCGGTTAATGCCGATACTGCCGAGTAGTACCAACAGCGCACCGAGCGCCATCAG
>JBEAQQ010000190.1:0-6672 GCA_041163785.1 Pseudomonadota bacterium | reverse complement strand
TGTCACCACGGCAGTTCGCTGCCGTCCCAGCTCCAAAAGCGCCCGCTTTGTTCGGGCGTTTTTGTTGCGATGATCTCCAGCATGCGCTGGGCGGAATACTCCGCGCTAAAAAGCTTGCCTTCGGGGACACCAGCTTGAAAGGGTTTTGACAACGAAGTATTGGTGGTACCTGGGTGCAGCGCGGCCACACAGACCTGCGGCAGGCGCAAACGCCATTCTATGGCGAGGGTTTTCAAGGCCATATTAAGCGCCGCCTTCGATGCTCGATAACTCACCCAACCGCCGAGTTGGTTGTCGCTAATACTGCCCACCTTCGCCGACACCGTCGCAAATACGGCGGATTTAATACCTTTGAAATTGGCCTCAACCGCCTGCGCTAACAACAAGGTCGGCAGCGTGTTAACCCGCATATTCTCTAGCATAAAATCGCCATCGAAACGGCGAATGGTTTTTTCTGGACCGCGCTCGGGCGTGTGCAACATACCGACGGCATTGATTACCCAGTTAAGCGACCCCGCCTTTTGACAAAGGCCAGCGATATCATCGGCGCTGCAGGGGTCGACACGTTGCCACTGCAATTTCGGGTGTTCAAAGGAGGGAGCTGTTCGGCAGTAGGTCGCCATTACCTCAGTGACGTCGGCGCGCTGGCAAAGCAGTGCAACCAATGCTCCACCGATACCACCACTGCCGCCTAAAACAAGGGCTTTCAATGGCTCGCCGCCTGACAAACGCCGCAGGCGTAAAGCTTTGCATAACGTCGCGCGGCCCAAATGTTGTACACCCTGTCCACCATTTTGCGAATGATGGGCCACCGCAGGGGTTTAAAAAGCCAACCATAGGGAGTATAAGACCACGCCATCACCGTCGCCTCCACGCCGGTATACCAACGTCCTGTTTTGTCGCGCAAATGTAAAATTTTCAGCATGTTTTGCCGACGTTCCTCGGAACACTCAGACAAGCTGTGTACATCTGCAAAATCTAAGTCCCGCCGTTGTAGCCTGCGCAACAATGCGATTTCTCGACTGCACAGCGGACATTTACCGTCGTAGTAAAGCGTCGCCATTCTCAATCCCCAAATTAATAGTATTTTTACGCTGACAATCCTGGACCGGTTGCTTAACTTGGTGCTTGGGACGTGGTAGTTTACACTCCGTGCTAATAATTAGATTTTCTTGGGGATAATAATGGACGCTCTTAACGACTTTTTACTTTCACTCGACGGTTTACTGGGTTCAGCCGCCTGGTTTCCTTATGCGCTACTAGGTACCGGTTTATTCTTTACCTTATACCTGGGTTTTCCCCAAATAAGATACTTCCGCCACGCTTGGCGCATTGTTACTGGCAAGTACGACCGCAAGGGCGACGAAGGTGACACCTCGCACTTCCAGGCGCTGACAACGGCGCTGTCAGGCACGGTGGGCACCGGCAACATTGGCGGTGTGGCACTGGCGCTTCACATCGGTGGCCCTGCCGCGCTGTTTTGGATGTGGATGACCGCCTTTATGGGCATGACCACCAAGTTTGTCGAGGTCACCTTGTCGCACAAATACCGTGAAAAAACTGAAGACGGCACCATGGCGGGCGGCCCTATGTACTACATGGCCAAGGGCCTCAATATGAAATGGATGGCGGTGATGTTTGCGCTGGCCACCGTGGCCTCTTCGTTTGGCACCGGCAGCCTCCCCCAAGTGAACAACATTGCTCAAGCCATGAATGCCACCTTCGATTTACCCCATGCACTCACCGGTGGTGTGTTAGCTATTTTGCTAGCGTTGGTTATTATCGGCGGCATCAAACGCATTGCGGTAGTGACCTCGCGCCTTGTCCCCGCCATGTCTGTGCTTTACATTTTGGGTGCGATGAGTGTTATTTTCTACAACATTGAAAACATCGGTCCCTCGTTCATCTCTATTTTCTCGGATGCCTTCACTGGCTCGTCTGCGGTGGGTGGTTTCTTGGGCGCCAGCTTTGCTTATGCGTTTAACAAGGGTGTTGGCCGCGGTTTGTTCTCCAACGAAGCGGGTCAGGGTTCTGCCCCTATCGCCCACGCTGCTGCGCGCGCTCATGAGCCGGTTTCAGAAGGCATGGTGTCAATTTTGGAACCCTTTATCGACACGATTATTATTTGCACCATTACTGGTTTGGTGATTTTGTCTTCGGGCGTATGGACGGAGAAATTCGATAACGACTTTCAGCGCAGCGACATGACGATCGTGCAAGGGATTTACGACGACGCCAACCCAGAGCATGTTAAGGAACTGTCCGCCTTCATCAATGGGACTGGCCCCTCAACCGTGACAGCCTACAATGGCAAATTGGACATCGTGGGAGCCAAGGCTATCCAAACCGACTTTACCGTGATTAACGCGCGCTCTATTGCCGAGCAAGTGCGCTTTGATGTTAGTGCCATCACCCCCTTCAACGGGTCTATTGAGGTAAAAGACGGCCAGCTCGTCGACAACCGTATTATGGTGTCTGGCAAGTCGCTGATTCACTCCGCCGAACTGACCGCCGAGGCGTTCACGCGCGGCTTCCTTGGTGAAGCCGGCCGCTATGTGGTCGCTATTGGCCTATTACTGTTTGCCTTCTCTACCGCCATTGCGTGGTCGTACTATGGCGATCGCGCCATGACCTTCCTGTTTGGTCCGAAGTCTGTCACGGGTTACCGCATTGTCTATGTGGCTGGTTTCTTCTGGGCGTCGTTCTCAGACACCACATTGATTTGGAACCTCGCAGCGGTCACGGTGGTGGTGATGACCCTACCCAACCTGCTCGGCATCTTGCTACTGCGCAAAGAAATGAAAGAAGAAGTCAGCAAATACTGGCAGGAATTTAAGAACTAAA
Source organism: Pseudomonadota bacterium (assembly GCA_041163785.1). Lineage (GTDB taxonomy): Bacteria > Pseudomonadota > Gammaproteobacteria > Pseudomonadales > JAHEIH01 > JAHEIH01. The sequence continues at coordinate 3,828 of JBEAQQ010000190.1, read as the reverse complement.
CCTGCTGTTCGGGGCACGGTAGCGACACTTCAAACCGTGCCCCACCCAAGTCGCTTTTTGTCAGCGCCATCTGTCCCTTCATACTCGACACAATATCAGACACTACCGCCAAGCCTATACCGTGCCCACTGTCGTACTGATCAGCGCGATGTCCGCGCTGGGTAATGTCGTCAAGCATCGAGGCATCGATACCTGGACCATCGTCCTCAACACATAGTTGGACCTTATCGTCACACTTAGAAACCTTGATCAGCACTTGAGAAACTGCCGCTTTGCAGGCGTTATCGGTAAGGTTGCCGACCATGTCCATCAGGTCTCGCTCGTCTCCCATCACCCAAAGGGCGCGGCCTTCAACCCGAATCGATACCTGCTTATCGATGTACACCTTTGTCAAACTTTGCGCCACACGCTGTGCGGTGTTGAAAAGGTCCACCTGGGTTTTTACTAAGCTGTCTGCACTTTGAATCGCTGCACGTTGTAGTTGGTAATCGATAATCTCTTGCATGCGCGCGATGGCCTTCTCGGCGCTCTGCCTAGCTTCACCGGTGAGCGACTGGGCATCGTTACGCAACACCGATAAGGGCGTTTTCAAACTGTGCGACAAGTCAGCTTGCGCCGAACGATAACGCTCCCGCTGCTGGTGTTCATTGTTTAACAATTGGTTAATTGCCGCAATCAATGCCTCGAGCTCGCGGGGAAACGCCCCCTCAATGCGCCGTGCTTGGCCGCGCTCCACTTTATGTAACTGACTCACCAAGCCCCCCATGGGCCGCAAGCCCCAGCGCACAATCAGCAGCAGCACGGCAATCAACGCCAAGGTGGTCGCCACATAGCTCGCTTGCAAAACACCTTGATACGCCGCCAGTTGCTCGTCCACCCAGTTTTTCTCTTCGAACACATGAAACACCAGCACCACTTGTTCTCCGCTCAACAACTCCCATTTCACGGGTCGCCGGTAGTGGGCCATGCTGCCGTGGACCGCCTCGTAGTCGTCTTGCCCAAAGGGAATATTTTGTATATCGGTGGCGAGCCCATCGAGACGCATTGCCACCGACGACGCCGAACGCCAGTAAATGGTTCCCTCGGTATCGGTGATGAGCGCGTAGAAGCCCGACTGGGGATTCGCCAACCGCGGCTCCTCTATCAAGGGCCCCATCTCCACGCCACCCTCGGGCGTGATATCGGCGTTAGCGAGCAACCAGTACACCGCTAACTGCATATACTGGCGCTGAGCAACCTGCGCTGAATTATTGGCCGCCACAAAATAGCCCACACCCAAAATCATCAACGACAGAGGGATAAGGAATAACCCGGCGAGAATGAGTCGACGATTAATCGACCAATGGCTAAGGTTTAAGCTCAAAGCGATATCCTTGTCCGCGCAGGGTGCTAATCGGTTTACGCCGACCGTCGGGATCGATCTTCTTGCGCAGCCGTCCAACAAAAACCTCGATCACATTGCTATCGCGGTCATAGTCTTGGTCGTAAAGGTGGTCCGTGAGTTCGGCCTTTGAAATCACCTTGCCGGGGTGGAGCGCAAAATACAGCAGTGTATTGTATTCATAACTGGTCAGGGTGAGCGCTTCCCCCGCCAGGGTGACACGCTGCTGATGATTATCGATAGACAAATCACCGAATGACATCACTGCATGGGTAAACCCAGCGGCGCGACGGATAACGGCCTGGAGTCGGGCTTTCAACTCGGGAAAATCAAAGGGCTTAACCACATAGTCGTCGGCGCCGGCCTCTAAGCCCTCGACCTTGTCTTGCCAGTGGTGGCGAGCAGTTAACACAATAATTGGAAATTGGCGTTTTTCAGCGCGCAGGCTTCGAATGACCTCCATGCCGCTCATCTCTGGCAAGCCTAGGTCAATAATGGCAGCGTCATAGTCGTATTCTCGCCCGAGAAACAGACCCTCGCGGCCATCATTCGCCAAATCGACGGCAAATCCCGCAGCCACCAACTGCTGTTGGATCTGAGCTGACAAATGGCGATCATCTTCCACAACGAGTATGCGCATCTTAGTCCTCTCGCTTCTCACGACCGCGCTCATGACGCGCTTTGTGCTCACGATCTTGCGGGTGGTCACCCAGGCGTGGCCTTGGGGGTGGTCGCCAACCCTCCGGACGGTAATTAATCGTCTTTACCACACCGTCTTGTTGAAGTAGTCGCACGCGCAAGCCTCCGCGTCGCTCTTGCACGGAAATGACTTTCGCTTGGTACTGTTCCTCCAACTGGCCTACCACTTGATCGACGGGTTGGGCTTGCACCTGAACCGCCAGCGCTAACAGTAAGGCAACAAAAATCACGACTCGCATAAGGTCTCCACTCTCTGTCGACAGCATACACAGCGAGTATGAATCAGGGCTGAACAAGCTACAAGTCATTCGATCATATGCCCGCCAAGGACACTGAAAAATCTTGCAGGCTGTTGGCCTTTTTACTCAGCTAGCACTACACTCGATGCAACCGTTTTGTTACAACGAAGGGATATCTGACAATGTCCGTAGAAGCATGGATGAAAAATCACTACCAAATACTGGTTGAACTGGCCAAGTATCGCTCTCGCAGTGATGTTTCCATGGCGAATTACAGTTTGTATCAAGCGGCGCTGCGGACAGGCCTTCTCGATCAACATTTCAACGCGCGCCGCTCGGCGGGCTAAGCCACCTTTTTCTAGGCAAAAAAAAGGCGCGAGCTCGTCACGCCTTCTTCGATATTACTCGCGGCTTATTCAGCGACTGTCGCGTCGATCAACGCTTGCAACTCGCCGCTTTCATACATTTCAGTAATGATGTCGCATCCGCCCACCAGTTCACCCGCCACCCAAAGCTGGGGAAAGGTTGGCCAGTTGGCGTACTTAGGCAATTCTGCGCGAATATCGGGGTTAGACAAAATGTCCACATAGGCAAATCGCTTACCACACGCCATCAACGCCTGCGACGCGCGCTGCGAGAAACCACATTGTGGCTGATTAGGGGAGCCTTTCATGTAGATAAGAACAGGGTTTTCAGCAATCTGCTGTTGAATGGTGGCCAGTGTATCCATAGTGCAAAACCTTTCAGTGAATCAATAGGGCGACATAATATACGTTTCTTATAAAAATTTCGCCGCCTACAACAAATAATTCATCGTGTTAGGGCATTTCCATTTTGACCACAGGGCGATTATACTCGCTACCTGCCGGGCAGCTATCGCTGCCCTTTTGCGTTTAATGGCCCAGGCATCGCTGACACTCGCCGAGGCCGAGTTTAGGAACTGATCATCATGGCAACACGGCATTTTTTATCATTACTCGACGCTTCTCCTGCAGAACTGCAGGCTATTATTAGCCGCGCTATCGAGTTAAAGCAGATGCAGAAACAGCGTATTCCCCACGCGTTGTTCCCACAGCATGTGCTAGGTATGATTTTTGAAAAGTCGTCGACCCGAACCCGTGTATCCTTCGAGGCCGGGTTTGCCCACTTTGGTGGCCACGCCATGTTCCTTTCACCGCGCGATACGCAACTGGGTCGTGGCGAACCTATTTCCGACTCCGCCAAGGTCATTTCATCGATGGTCGATATCGTCATGATCCGCACCTTTGCACACAGCACCATTCAAGCCTTTGCTGAGCACTCCTCGGTACCGGTGATTAACGCCCTGACGGATAGCTACCACCCCTGCCAACTGCTGGCCGATGTACAAACCTACGTCGAGCACCGCGGCAGCATTCAAGGTAAACGTGTCGCCTGGGTGGGAGATGGCAACAACATGTGCCACTCCTATATCAATGCCGCTCGCCAATTTGATTTCGAGTTGGCCATTGCCTGCCCCGAAGGCTACGC
>JBEAQQ010000189.1:0-3190 GCA_041163785.1 Pseudomonadota bacterium | reverse complement strand
GGTTAGTGATAGATCGGTTCATGGGCGAGCAGCAATTGCTGGTAAGGCCACTTGATGCACGACTTGGTGATGTCCCAAATGTCGCGGCACTGTCTACCGATGAAGATGGCGAAATTGTGTTGATACTCGATACCCATGAATTACTGCGCTCGATGGATGCGGTGATTAGTGGTGGCAGGCTCACGCGCCAGCATACCCTACCGACTGGTCAGCAGCATATTCGTCGAATTCTTGTGGTAGACGATTCTCTGACTGTTCGCCAGGCAGAACGCCAGCTGTTGCAAAATGCCGGTTACGATGTTGATGTGGCAGTGGACGGCCTAGAAGGTTGGAGTGCCGTGCGCCTCGTCAACTACGACTTGGTGGTCAGCGATGTTGACATGCCGAGAATGAACGGTATTGATTTGGTTCGCCGTATCCGCAGCGAAAGCCCCAATCCAGATATCCCTGTGATTATCGTGTCTTATAAAGATCGCGAGGAAGATCGGCTGCGTGGCCTTGATGCCGGTGCCAATTATTATCTCGCCAAGGGCGGCTTCTCCGACAGTACATTACTGGATGCGGTCATCGACCTGATTGGCCCCGCCATAGTGAGGGCTGCCCATTGAGCATCCGCATTGGCATTGCTAACGATGTGCGGCTCGCCACAGAAGTGTTGCTGCGAGTCGTCGAAGGGGATACGCGGCTGAGTGTCGCGTGGACTGCGATTGATGGTGCTGAAGCATTGCGACTGTGCAGCGAGCAGCCGGTCGATTTGGTCCTGATGGATTTGAAAATGCCCAATATGGATGGCGTCGAGGCGACGCGCCGTATTATGGCCACTTGCCCTTGCCCCATACTCATCGTCACCTCCACGATCGATGGGCACCTCGACATGGTTTACCAGGCGCTGGGCTTTGGTGCGCTCGATGTCACTACCACACCTGTTGTGGGTGATAACCGCATTGCTGACAGCGGCAATGCGCTGCAGAGCAAAATCCATGGGCTGTGCAAGGCACATGGCGCTGAGCCCCTCGCAAGAAGGCCGCTTCCCACTGCTGTCTCGTGTCAGGGTGAAGTAGGCCAGGCCGGCCCGTCCATTGTATTAATCGGCGCATCGACAGGTGGACCCGCAGTTATCATGGGTATCTTGAGTACGCTACCTGCTAACTTTCCTGCGGCAATCGTGATCGCACAGCACATTGATCCTGAATTCGTGCAGGGGCTCGCAGAATGGCTGGGTGGTCACTCCAGAAATCCCATTAAGCTGGCTGAGGCGGGTGAGCGGATAAGTGCTGGCTCTGTTTATGTAGCCGCGTCGGATCGCAACCTGATCATGTCAGCGCCAGATAGGCTCGATTACACCGATGAGCCTAAAGGTTCATTTTATAAGCCTTGTATCAATGCGCTGTTTACAAGTGCCGCCCGGCAATGCGGTAAAAATAGCGCAGCGATGTTGTTAACCGGTATGGGTAGCGACGGGGCGGAAGGCCTCTTGGCTTTAAAGCAGGCGGGCATTGCAACGGTCGCACAAGACGAGCAAAGCTGCGTTGTTTACGGTATGCCACGCGCGGCAGCCGCTTTGGGGGCAGCGGCGTTGATTGCCACACCCGGTGATATTAGTGATTTTTTAATCCACAAGTTCATAGGCATTACACAACATGGATGAAGCAACGATGGCAGACAATAATCCGCGTTACCCAGTGCGTGTTCTCCTCGTAGATGACCAGCGCATGGTCGGCGAGGCGGTGCGTCGTATGTTGCTTGACGAGCCCAGTTGGATATACCAGTATTGCCAGCACCCAGGGGAGGCTCTTGCGACCGCGGAGGCATTTCAGCCTACTGTTATTTTGCAAGATTTAGTCATGCCCGGCATCGACGGGTTGTCGCTCGTCGATAGTTACCGCACCAATCCACTGCTGAAGGACGTGCCCACCATTGTTTTATCGAGCCAAGAAGAGCCGCTAGTTAAGGCAGATGCCTTTTCTCGCGGTGCCCACGACTACCTGGTGAAACTACCTGATCGCATCGAGCTGCTGGCGAGAATTCGCCATCATTCCAAAGGCTATATCCATCTCATCGAGCGAAACGAGGCGTTTCGCGCGCTAGATGAAAGCCAGAAAGTCTTGGCGGCCGAGCTTTCAGAGGCGGCTGACTATGTGCGTTCATTGTTACCCGAGCCCCTAGCGGGCTCAATATCGGTGCGCTGGGACTTTGAGTCCTGCTCGTCGGTTGGCGGTGACTCCTTTGGTTAGTTCTGGATCGATGACGACCATTTCGCCATTTACTTGTTGGATGTCTGTGGCCACGGTGTGGGCGCGGCATTGCTGTCGGTGTCGGTGATCAACACCATCAACGGGCAAACCTTACGAGATGTCGACTTTCGAGAACCCGATCGCGTTCTCGAAAGGCTCAACGATGTGTTCGATATGGAACGCCACAACGACATGTATTTCACGATTTGGTATGGCGTCTATAACCGCCACAGCGCGAATTTACGCTACGCAACCGGTGGCCACCCACCGGCTTTACTGTATGCCGCCGGTAACCCTGAGCCACAGCAGTTAGTGACGCCTTCTATGCCAATTGGCACCATGCTTGACATGTCCTACAAGGTAAAAGACGTGCAAGTTGAGGACGGCAGCCGCCTTTATGTGTTCAGTGACGGCGTTTATGAAGTACAAGTAAACAATGAAGAAATGACACTAGATGACTTTATTCCGCTATTGTCGTCGCCTATCGACCACCTCAACGGCTTGCTCAGTATTCGCGACGAAGTCGCAAAATTACAGGGTTTTGACCAGTTTGAAGACGATTTTTCGTTGATGGAGATTCAATTTAGTATTTCTGCATAGTAATCGGGTCATTATCCCAAGTGATATTTAGTACCAACGACATTAGTTTTGATTAACCGAGAACAGGATTACATAGCATGATTAAAAGTCGCGAAGAAGCCGGTGTTTTTGTATGCAGTATTGAAGGCCGTCTGGATGCAGTGGCAGCGGACTTAGTTGCTGCTGAGTTGCTGGCACTAGTAGATGGATCAGGCCGTAAGGTGTTGCTGAATCTCAGCGGTTTAGATTATGTCAGCAGCTTGGGCTTGCGCGTTTTTGTTCGCGTAGCAAAAACAGTGAAAGCTGCGGATGGCGTCTTAAAGCTGTGTTGCGCGAGGCCACCCGTTCAGAAAGTGTTAGAAATTTCGGCGCTCGAC
>JBEAQQ010000188.1:0-4017 GCA_041163785.1 Pseudomonadota bacterium | reverse complement strand
AACCGACGCGCCACAGATACCAAGCTTGCAATGAAGACTAGCGTCATCAGCGTATTGAAGATCGGATATTCAAGCGGATAGAGCCAATATTCCCGATAGGCTCCAAAATGCGCTGGCATCTCAGCTGAGCCCCAAAGCACAATCCCAGCTCCGACCCCATAGCGTAAAGCGGGCGCAAGGCGTACCTGCAAGGTGCTTCGATAGACAAGGTATGCCGCCCAAACGGACCAAGCGACATAAGTCCCCATGACAATCCAAAGACCCGTCCCTTGGGTGCCGAAATAAATGACATATAACCAAAATAGATAACAGAACCACGTCACGAATATCACTTCCATCGCCGTGATTCGCGCGAAGCTGCGCTTGTTATCAGGGGTCGGCATCCCCGGCGAGAGTCTTAAATTTCGATGAAAGAAACGCATGAAATTACACTTGCTTTGCAAGTTAAACATGCCATACAGCAAAAAGAGTCCCACCATGATGGTTACTGTCGCCTGCAACATATTGGCTTGCGGCGCCGCTGCATAGCCATTTACTTCGACAGCAAATGGCGGGACAGAATAAAGCAAAGAGAAATATTTGAATGCATATTCGAACCAGCCAATCCAAATAAACCAACCGCCAAGCAGCCCAAACCAGGTAGCGCGAAGTTCGGTGCCTTTCAAGCCTTTACCCACCAATACAAAGCCGATAATCCCGACAATGATGGCTGCAACATAAACATTGTCTTTAAAAGTATTTTCCATCACCTTGTAGACGGTATGACCCAACGGCTGAGTTAAAAAGCCAATGGCAAGTCCGAATAAGCCGAGTAATGGCTTCTTGTACAAACGCTCCATATCGACCCCCTCTCAAACCCCAAACCGTAGACGACCCTCATCACGGGTTTGCCACCAAGTGAATAAACTGAGGGCGCATAACAAGCCGCTCACGCAACCCATGACGATGTACGGCGCCGATGGCCGCCAAATATCAAACAAGGTACCCCCGACACTTGCGGCCAAAAATATTCCGAGTGACCCGCATAGCGTAAAGACCCCAATCACTGCTCCGCGTCCGCGCTCCGGCGCGACTTGGCCAACGAGGGCTTGAGAAGCCAAAATACCGCTCATTTCACCAATACCCAAAAATACGGCAGCCACGTACATGGCGGGAGTAAATGGGTTGTCTACAAGGCCAAACCAAATATAGCTAAATGAAGCTAAGGCGGACGCAACGGCCATAAACAGTACCCGATTTATGCGGTCAATGAAGCTGATCACCGTCACGGCCCAAAACGTTGCAGTGATCTGGATCGCTACGAATATTCCGCCACCCTTGGCAATGGCTTCCGCTGGGGTCAATCCTTGATCTTTACCCACCTGCACCATCCAAAGAAAAAAGAAGGCACTGATGATCGATAGAGACGCCCGCGAGACAGCGGCCGAAGCGTACGCGAGGCGTACTCGGATATCGGCAGCCGCTGCCAAACCGACGCGTAGCGTCGCCAGCAAAGGCTCCCGCTCTGCGAGCTGACCTGGGGCCTGTTGAGCCAGCCCACGTAATACGATCACCATCGGGATTAGGCAGATCGCAGCAACCGTCCAATAGGCTGCTCGACCTGCCTCGATCGCATCCATCCCCTGCCCGAGGTAAATCCGCGGTAGCTGCGCAGCGAGCCCGACCAGCGATGCGACACCTAAGCCATTTAGGAAAAAACAGATACCCACCAACTTGCCACGAGAACTTTCTTGGGGATAGTCCGCGATCACCGCCGATAACATTGCTGCGATCAAAGAGGCGCCGCAAGCCGTGATGAAGACCATGGCATACAAGGTCCAATTGAATTCGGCGAACGGAAACATCAGGTAGCCGACCGCGAGGATGGCAAAACCCATACCGTAGATTAAGCGTCTGCCGAGTCGGTCCGACGCTGCACCGACAAGACCCGATAGCAACAAGGCAGGGATCTCGCTCAGCACATCCATGGTGCCACTGACCCGACCCTGGATATCGTCAGGGATGCCTAACATCTCGTTGAAGAGGTAAGGGCGTAAGTTACCGACGAGCGTCAATAAGCCGATCGAGAAAAATGCGGTGCCGAGTAAGGCATAGAAATTCGATCGTTGTATGCCTGGGGATAAATCCCAGATCCCGACACGTAACCCAGCCTGCATCGCTACCCCCCCGAGATGCGAACTGTGTTGATTACATGGCTGGCGGTCTTTTGAATAGTGTGAGCATCTTGACTGGGCACGTGATGGTCATGAGAACCATGACCAGAGTTGATACACTGGGCTCATGACGCCCACCCAAGTGCAGCTTCTCAGTCTGGCGAGTGTCTTGGGAGTTTTCGCCTTTTTAGAGTGGCGATTGGGGCGATTCTCGCCACCTCAAGCGACTCGCGAGGACCACCGCCTAGACGTAGCAGTCATCGTAATGTTTTTGACGGTCACCGCAGCCGTAGCCTCGACAGCGAATCTGCTTGGATCCATTTGGATGCCTGAGTGGCGCGGCGCATTGGCGGACTGGCCGTGGTGGGGCATGCTGCTCACGCTCATTATTGGTGATGATCTTACGCAATATGGCTGGCATCGGTTATCTCATAGCAGCGTGCTGTGGCCTCTGCATCGCGCGCATCATTCAGCGCCGTACATGAGCGTGCGAGTGGTCTATCGTAATAACGCGCTCTATTACGCGTTAATGCCAGGGCTCTGGATCATGGGCTTGCTGGTCTACCTAGGGTTCGGCTGGGTGACGGTCGGCTACACTCTCGTCAAAATCACAGTGATCGTCGGCGCGCACAGCGCGTGGCGATGGGATGAGGCGCTTTATCGAAAACCGGCTTTGCGGCCTCTCATGTGGGTCCTCGAAAGACTGATATCGACCCCGGCCACCCATCATGCTCACCATGCGCTAACTGAAGCTGATGGCGTCGGTCACTATTCAGGCAATTTTGGTAACTTATTTTTTCTTTGGGATATTATTTTTGGTACTGCAGTCATTACTCGACGTTACCCGCCCGCAGTGGGCCTTCAGGATGATCTCGATTTTGGGCCCGAGCGCTGGGAAGCCCAGCTTTTCTATCCCTTTGTACGCTCATCACGAGCGCAAACGGTCCTAGGACGCCTACCGGGGCTCCCGCCTGCTACAACAAAAGTTGATCATCCGTTCGCCAAATAAACTAAATCAACACTATAGCCTTGGACAATCATTTTCTTTGGTTGGCAAGCCCGACATGATGACTTGTACCGCGGCACGCGCCATACCCGCATTGTCATGGGCGATACCAGGCACAGTACGGCAACGCCAAGCAAACGGTTGAGCTGTCTCACTAGCAGCTTTTCGCGCGATATCAAAAAAATTAATGCCGCGAGCAAAGCGATGCGGGCCTTGGGCTAGCGCTTCAGCTTGTCGAGGCAGACTCGGATGTTCGGGATCATTGTCTGCCTCGCCGAGTAACAACAGCATAGGCCGTTCAAATAACTGGCCTGGGTTCGCGATTGGAGTGGCATCTAAACCAAATGGCCAACGAAATTGTGATGAAGGCACCATATATGAGCCCGCATTAGCGGAAATGGCACTGATCATCCGTGGACCCCCGCCGAGCATGACTTGACGATGAACAAATTGCGCGCCGGCAGAATGCCCAAATAACCAATAGCCTTTGGTGCTTAGAGATTCTGCTGCCCTCAGTGCATCAAACAATGGCTCGATGGCGGAGTACGCCCAAATCGATCTTGGGTTAAGTTGATTATTTTCATCAAAGACGTTACCAAAATTATAACCCCTAGCACCTTTGAAATAATCGGATGAAAACTCAGGCACCGCGACAATTAATCCGTGCTCCTGCGCTAGATCTTGCCATTCATAGAGATACCGATCCGCATCGCGTCGTACACCGTGCATAACAAAAACGACAGGTGCGTTCGACGCGGCGTTGGGTGGTCTCAGATACCATAGTTTGATAGGGGCACCACCCCAGTCAGCTACAGTGAATACTTTGGTATTAGAATTGAGTGCGAAACGTCTGGGCGC